>NZ_MOME01000060.1:0-17418 GCF_001983005.1 Protofrankia sp. BMG5.30
GGTGCAGACACGGGTCCTCGCCCGGGGCGGGCGGGGCAGCCACAGCCTGTTCCGCCAGGCCCTGCGCCGCGCCGTCCTCGCGGTGGATCCCGACGGCTCCCACCGCCGGCACACCCACGCGCCCGCGAAGAACGACGGGTCTGGATCCAGCCGGCCGAGAACGGCATGACCGAACTGGGCGCGCTGCTACCCGCCGTCGACGCCCAGGCCATCTACCAGCGCCTGGACACCCTCGCCCGCGCCGCCGCCGACGGGCCGGACGGGCCGGACGGGCCGGACGGGCCGGACGGGCCGGACGGGCCGGCGAGGATGGACGGGCCGGACGGGCCGGCGAGGATGGACGCCCGCCGCGCCGACGCCCTCATCGACATCCTCCTCGGCCACGACCGCGGCACCGACATCTCCGTCGAGGTCGGGGTACTCGTCTCCGCCGCCACCCTCGCCGACGTGCGTGACACCCCCGGCGAGCTGGCCGGCTACGGGCCGATCCCCGCCGCCACCGCCCACGACCTGGCAGCGGACGCGACCTGGCAGCGGATCCTGACCGACCCCGCCGCGGGCCACCGGCCGATCGAGGTCAGCCGCCGGTTCCCCGCGCCGGAACTGGCCCGGCTGCTACGCACCCGGGAACGGACCTGCCGGTTCCCCGGCTGCCGTAAACCCGCCCGGTCCTGCGACCTCGACCACATCCAGCCGCACAGCACCGGCGGCCCCACCAGCGAGGCAAACCTGCTCGCCCTCTGCCGACGCCACCACCGAGCGAAACACGACGGCGGATGGACAGTACACCGCACCAACACCAACAGCGACGCCAACGCCAACAGCGACAGCGACGGCGACGGCGACGCGGTGGTCTGGACCGCCCCGACCGGCCGGACCTACCTCAGCGTGCCCGAACCCTGGAACGACCCCATCCCACCCACACCCCCAGCGTCCACAACCGCCCCTGCCCCCACAGCCACGCCCACGCCCACGCCTGCGCCTGCGATCACGCCCACGCCTGCGTCCACGACCACAAAGGACGGAGGGAGCGTCAAATTTGCAATATAACGAAATGTGATTAAATGACTACTTTCGTCTGGCGGGCGGAACGAGGCCAGCGTGCTGTCTTGGGCCTCGGTCCATCGCCTTTCTGGGGAAATGATTGGACGGCGCGTTTGCCCGCGGCGATTGTGGGCGGCATGCGGCAGGAGGAGATCTGGGGTGTCGATACCGCCCGGCGATATGACACGCCGGGCATCGGCATGTTCGCGCCCGAGGTGCTGGGGCCGGCCGTGGACCGTCTGGCCGCACTCGCGGGCGACGGACGGGCGCTGGAGTTCGCCATCGGCACCGGCCGCGTGGCCGTCCCGCTCGCCGAGCGGGGGGTGYCCGTCACCGGGATCGAACTGTCACGTCCAATGGTCGACCGCCTGCGCGCGAAGGCGGGYGAAGCGGCGATACCGGTCGTTCTCGGTGACATGGCCACCACGGTCGTCCCGGGCGAGTACACGCTCGTCTACCTCGTCTACAACACGATCTCCAACCTGCTCACCCAGGCCGAGCAGGTCGCCTGCTTCCGCAACGCCGCCCGCCATCTCACGCCCGGTAGCCGGTTCGTGATCGAACTGTGGGTGCCCGAGCTGCGCAGGCTTCCCCCGGGCCAGCAGGCGGTGGTCTGGGATGTCGCGCCCGACCACATCGCCCTGGACACCTACGACGTTCTGCGCCAGCACGTCGTCTCGCACCACGTCAGACCTGACGGGAGCGGGCAGGCTCGGCTGACCCGCAGCCGGCACCGCTACATATGGCCGGYCGAACTCGATCTCATGGCCGAGCTGGCCGGGTTCGAGCTGGAGGCCAGGCATGCCGACTGGGGCGGGGCCGAGTTCACCGCCGAATCCCGGTCCCACGTATCCGTCTACCRCCTGCCGTCTCCGGCGGGACACCGGATCCGGTCGCGGCGATTTGACCGCGGCGACGGCACCGCGCTCACCGCACCCAACGCCCAGCGCACCCAACGCCCAGCGTCATGAGTGCGCTTCCCACGCGGGCATCTGCGTCTCGACCGTGAAATGCTCTCCTTCGGAGACCGACCACCCTCTTCGAGAACCAGGAGCCAGTCAGGAATGAGCCACATCACCATCGTCGAGAACTTCTTCAAGCGCTGGAGTGTCAGCTACGACGAGCTGACCGCCTCGTTCACCGACACGTTCACCGCCGAAACGCCATGGCTCGCCGCCCCCGTCGTCCCCGAAACCCACGGCCCGGCGGAGGCCATCGCCTTACTTGAGCAGTTCCGGGCCGGGTACAACCTGGCRACCATACAGGTCCACATAAAGCGGATCGGGCAGACCGGCGACGTCGTCTGGACCGAACGGGTCGACGACGTCAAGGATGCCGACGGCAATCTCGTCGTCTCCATCCCCGTCGCCGGTGTCCTGACACTCAACGACGACGGAAAGATCACCAGCTACCGCGACTACTGCGACCTCCAGGAGCTACAGGCGAAGGCCGCCGCCTGACCGCTACCTGGCACCATCTGAATACCATCTGGATACCACCTGAATACCACGGTGGCGGTGGCCCGTTTACGGTTGCTGCCGCCGACCGGTAGTCCGTCACCGCACAGAAAACGGCCGCCGCCGTTCTGTCGAGCCCGTGCGTGAACTCGACAGAACGACGGCGGCTGCGCGCGGCCACAGTCGGCACGATGGCGCCAGCGACCCACGTGGGGACAACAAACTCCTGTTTTCTTCCGTCTTCGGGAAACATTTTTCCGCTGTCGACGGCGCCAGTGGTCCGTGTTTGTACGACTGGGCCACCGGACCCTCGAAATTGTGTCTGCGCAGGTCAGCGAGGGTGCGTCCGACCAGCTGTCCGTCCTTCCTTCAGGGTGACGGGTCATGCTATTCTACCGGGGTTCTACTGGGGAAACGACGATTCCGGCCGCTGATGATATCACGTGAAAGGAGCGCCTGTATGGGCACTGCGGAGACTGATCTGGTCAGTGCCACCACGGGAGCGGGATACGAGGAAACCATATTCAAGGTGGACGAGGAGGTCCTGGGTCTGGGGCTGACGGGCGTCTATTTTGTCATGGGAAATCTTCGCAACAGGAAGAGCGACGAGCGGTTCGACGCGCTGCTGGCCGACACCCTCGCCGGTCTTCCGAGCTTTCGGTCCAACGAGGATTTCAGGAGCGATCCGGTCCTCGCCGGATTCCGTGACCTGCACACCGCGGTCGGGCGGTCGAACCGGGAGAACGTCGCGTCGCCGGAGAACCTGCTGCGCCTGATCCGCAGGACCGGGACGTTGCCCAGGATCAGTCTTCTCGTCGACATCTACAACCTGGTCTCGCTGCGGACCCGCCTGGCGCTTGGCGCGCACGACCTGACGGCCGTGGACGGGGACATCCGCCTCACGCTCACGACCGGTACGGAGCGGTTCGTACCGCTGGGCGCGACGGAGCCCAGGCCGGTCCCCGCCGGCGAGTACGGCTACATCGACGGCGCCGACGAGATCATCTGCCGGATGGAGACGCGGCAGGTCGAGAAGACCAAGGTGGTGCTCGACACCACCGAGTGCTTCTACATCGTCCAGGGAAACCGGGCCACCGACGCCGACTACGTGTGGGACGCGGCCAACGAGCTGATCGCGCTCACAAAGGAGTTCTGCGGCGGCGACGAGAGAATTCTCTTCGGGCCCTGACCGGGCGGCCGGCCCTGACCGGGCGGACGCGGAGCGCGCTCGCTTCTGTTCCAGGGCCCAGGCCTCGTCCTCGCCTTTCCTATACTGTTTCCGCCTCGTTTCTGCTCCTCATTTTGTCGAGACCTGGCGGACGAACCGGCCGATCTCGTCGACGGCCTGCTGGCCCTCGGGGAGGATGCTGGCGAACAGCGTCCAGATGTGGGTCTGGTCCTGGCCGACGATCAGCCGCGCGTCCACGCCGGCGGCGGTCGCCTTTGCGACGACCCGGACGGCGTCATCATGGAGTACCTCGTCGGTGCCGACCAGGAGCAGCAGCGGAGGTATTCCGGAGTAGTCGCCGAAGAGGGGGGAGAGGTACGGGTTGTCCACCGCGGCGTCACCGCGGTAGAGCGCGCCGAGGCCGTCGAGCGTCTCGCGGGAGGCGATGGGGTCGACGTGCGCGCGGGTGTCCATGGACTCGCCGGAGAGCGTGTAGTCGGCGACCGGGGAGACCGCGACCCCGCCGGCCGGCAGCGGGTCACCGGCGTCGCGCAGGGCCAGCAGCGTGGCCAGGGCCAGCCCGCCGCCGGCGGAGTCGCCACCGACCACGATCCGCTCGGGCGCGGTGCCCTGGGCGAGTAACCAGCGGTAGGCGCCGGTGGCGTCGTCCAGCGCAGCCGGGTAGGGATGCTCGGGCGCGAGCCGGTAGTCGACCATCAGCACCCGGGCTCCGGCCGCGAGCGACACGGCGGCGCCGAACGAGCGGTAGCCGTGGGCCGAGCCGAAGATGTAGCCGCCGCTGTGGGTCCACAGCACGGTCGATCCCGCCGGTCCCGGGTCGACGTCCGGGTGGGTGATCACGAGTGCTGGGATCCCGCCGGCGTCGACCTTCTCGACCAGCGTGCCCGCCGGCACCGGGAAGGTCGCGCACAGCTCCTCGAAGCTGGCCCGGTACTCGGGAATGCCAGCCGGTGGCGCGAGCGCGGCCACCAGATTCGTCCAGTGCTTGCGAACCAGTTCGTTCCCGGGGCTTGGCATGGCCCACCTCCGACACAGTCGACCGCGCCCGGCCGCCGGGCTCCCGTTGCGGCCGTGACACTCGCTATCGGCGAGGGAGTCCATCCAAGCAAGGCCTCCAACCCATGTCAACAGTGTGCTGACAAGAATCATCAACGCAGTGATGACCGGATGTGGGGCAGCGGTCTAACCTCGTGATGTGAATCAGCATGCGCAGGAGCTGCCCGACAGCGCCATCGGTCGCCGGCGCGCCGCGGCCGTGGGGGGCGCCCGGGAGAACTATCACGACCGGCGTACCGGAATCRTCAACGCGGCGATCGAGCTGTTCCGGGAGCGGGGCTTCCGCCAGACGAACCTGGCGGACATCGCCGAGGCGGTGGGCACCGAGCGCGCCACGCTGTACTACTACTTCGCCAGCAAGGAAGAGATCCTCAACGAGGCGGTCACGCCCGTCGTCCTGCGCAACACCGGGATCGCCGAGGAGATCCGGGACTCCGCCGACCCGGCTCCCGAGAAGCTGCGGAAGCTGGTCACCGGCCTGCTGGTCTCCTACGCCGAGCACTACCCGCTGCTGTACCTGTACCTGGAGGAGAACCTCTCGCACGTCGCCAAGAGCCAGCAGGCCTGGGCGGCGGAGATGCGCTCGGTGAACCGCCGCTACGTAGCCGYGGTCGAGGCGGTCATCCGCGACGGTATCGCGGCGGGCACCCTGCGCCCGGTGGCGGACCCCCGGATACTGGCCAACGGGCTCATGGGGATGGTCAGCTGGACCCACCGCTGGTTCAACCCCCGGCAGTCGGCGACCGACGCGCGCAGCATCGGGCAGGCCTACGCGGACCTGCTGCTGGGCGGCCTGGCCGCCCACGACACCACCGCCGCCGGCGCCCCGGCCTGGCTCGTCGGCGCGCACCCCGACGTCGCGCGGGTGACGGCGCGGCTGCGGGCCGCCCAGGTGGCGTCCTACCACACGCTGACCGTGCCGCAGGCCCGGGCCGTGCTGGAGCGGGTGACCGCCATGCAGGCGCCGGAGGTGYCCGTCGCGGAGGTCCGGGACGTGCTCGTGCCGGGCGCCGCCGGCCAGCTGCCGGCCCGGGTGTACCACCCCGCCCCCACCCGCCGGCTGCCGCTCGTGGTGTACGTGCACGGCGGCGGCTGGGTGCTGGGCGGCATCGAGCCGGCGGACCGGCCGTGCCGCCGGCTGGCGGTGGCCAGCGACTGCGTCGTCGTCTCGGTCGAGTACCGGCGGGCGCCCGAGACCCAGTTCCCCGGCCCGCTGGAGGACTGCGTGCGCGCGGTGCGCTGGCTGGCGGACAACCCACAGGCCGTCGGGGCCGACGCCGAGCACCTGGTGCTGCTCGGCGACAGCGCGGGCGGCAACCTCGTCGCGGCCACCGCCCTGTGCCTGCGCGACGGGGGCGGCCCCCGGGCCGACCGGCAGATCCTGCTCTACCCGTGCCTGGCACCGGCCCGGACGAGCACCTTCGCCTCCTACGAGCGATACGCCGACGGCCCGTTGATGACCCGGGCCGAGATGGAGTGGTTCTGGGACCACTACCTGCCCTCGGAGGCCGACGGGGAGGACCCGAGGGCCGCCCCGCTGCGGGCCGTGGACCTCTCCGGGCTGCCGCCGGCCACCGTCGTCGTCGCCGAACTCGACCCGCTGCGGGACGAGGGGCTGGCCTACGCCGRCCGGCTGCGGGCGGCCGGCGTACCGACCGAGGTCACGGTGTACCAGRGTGCGGCGCACGGGTTCTGGTGGCTGGACGGGGAGATGCGGCAGGCGAGCGAGCTGACCGAGCAGCTTGCCCGCCGACTGCGCGCCGGACGGGAGTGACAGCCTCCCGCCGGCCCGCGGCGACGAGCCTCCCGCCGGCCTGCGGCGATGAGCTGCCTGCCGGCCTGCGGCGACGAGCCTCCCGCTGGCCCGCGCGTGCCGGCCAGGGGGCTGGCCAGCCGGTGCGCGCGGGCCGGCGGGAGGTCGACCAGGCCAGGGAGTTCAGGCCGAGGAGTTCACCCCTGGTCGGTGGCTGTCTGGATGCCGGCCGTGGCCGGCTGCCTGCCCTGCTGAAAGCTGTCCTGCTGGGAATGTCCCTGCTGGGAGCCATCCTGGTGGAAGCCGTCCGGCTGAGAGCTGTCCGGGTGGGGGCTGTCCGGGTGGGGGCGCAGCATGAAACCGTCGTAGCCGCCTGCGACCACCCGCTGCAGAATCCGCCGGTAGCCGCGTACCCCGCCGGAGTAGGGCATGAAGACCCGCGGCTTGCCGGGTATCTCGTCGCCGTTGTAGTACGACCGGGCCCGGGGGTAGAGGGTTTCCTGGGCACGGGCGTTGACGTGCTCCACCCACTTCCGCTCGGCCTCGGGCGTGGCCTCGGCCTCGGCCAGCCCGTGCTCGCGCAGATAGCCGAGGAGCCCGGCGATCCAGTCGACGTGCTCCTCGGTGGACAGCAGCACGTTGCTCAGCAGCGACGGGCTGCCGGGCCCGCAGATGATGAACATGTTGGGGAAGCCGGCCGTGCCGAGCCCGAGATGGGTCACCGGGCCCGCCGCCCACTTCTGCCGTAACGTCTGCCCGCCACGGCCGATGATCTCGGGTCGTAGCAGCGCGCCGGTCAGCGCGTCGAAGCCGGTGGCGAAGACCAGGATGTCCAGCTCATGGTGGCCGGCGGCGGTGCGCAGGCCGGTCTCGGTGAACCGTTCGACGGGGTGCTCGCTGATGTCCACCAGCTCGACGTTGTCCCGGTTGAACGTCTCGAAGTAGCCGCTGTCCACCGAGGGCCGCTTGGTGCCGAAGGGAAAGCCACGTGGCGTCAGCTTCTCCCGGGTCTCCGGATCCCGGACCGCCTGCGCGATCTTCTCCCGGATGAAGTCGGCCGCGGTCTGGTTGGCCCGCTCGTCCAGCAGGATGTCGTGGTAGGCCAGCACGAAGCCGAAGCCCAGCCGCTTCCACGCGGCCTCGTAGTGCGTCCGTCGCCGCTCGGGGTCGACGTCCAGCGCGGACTGTTTGTTGGGCACGAAACCCAGGCCGCTCGGGGAGTTGCGGGCCGCCTCGCGGCGCTGCCGGTAGTGCGCCTTGACCTCGGCGTCCCGCTCGTCGCTGATCGGCGCGTTGGCGGCGGGGATGCTGAAGTTCGGGGTGCGCTGGAAGACCGTGAGATGCGCGGCCTGCCGGGCCACCACCGGGATCAGCTGCATCCCCGAGGAGCCGGTGCCGATGACCCCGACCCGCTGGCCGGCGAAGTCGACCTCCTCGTGCGGCCAGTGCGCGGTGTGCAGCACCCGCCCCCGGAACGCCTCCTGGCCGGGCAGTTCGGGGCGCTTGCTCACCGACAGCTGGCCGGTGGCCATCACCAGGAACCGGGTCTGCCAGCGCCGCCCGCTCTCGGTGCGCACCGACCACCGGGCGGTGCCTTCGTCGTAGGCCGCTCTGGTCATGCGTTGGTTGAGATGGATGTCGCGGCGCAGGTCGAACCGGTCGGCCACGTGGTTGATGTAGCGCAGGATCTCCGGCTGGGTGGCGTACCGCTCGCTCCAGCGCCACTCCTGCTCCAGTTCCGGGGAGAAGGCGTAGGAGTAGTCGTAACTTTCGACGTCGCAGCGCGCGCCGGGGTAGCGGTTGAAGTACCAGACCCCGCCGATGTCGGGGCCGGCCTCCAGCACCGCGACCGACAGACCCGTCCCGCGCAGCGTGTGCAGGGCTCGCAGGCCGGCGAACCCGGCCCCGACCACGACGACGTCGACGTCGTGGTCGGGGCCGACGGCGTTGCCGTGGCTGTCGGCGTTGCCATGGCCGACGACGTTGACAGGGCCGGCGCCAGTGCCAGGGTCAGGGTCAGGACCGGAGCCGTCAGGACCGGCGTGGCCGGCGGCGTCCCGCGCGTCAGTCATCGATGATCTCCTCCTCGGGGACGCGATCCGACGGTCGCCGTGCACGTCAACATAGTGTTGATTCTCGTGATGTCGCCACCTAGAATCAACGCACGTTGAAAACCTCGTCGGGTTGTGAGGCGGCGTTCTCCGACCGGCCTGTGGATCCGAGGTGCCCGTGAAGCTGGAGACGTTGATCTACGAGAAGTCGGGGCGGATCGCAACCCTGACCCTGAACCGCCCCGACCGGGGGAACGCGCTCTCCCGCAAGCTGCGCGACGAACTCGACCTCGTGCTTGACGACCTCGACAGCGACGACGACACTCGGGTCCTGGTGGTCAGGAGCAACGGCAAGAACTTCTGCACGGGCTACGACCTCACCGAGTGGGGCTACCTGTGGGGCACCSGGGAGCCGTCCCGGCCGGAGGACGCCCGGCCGCACCGGCGCAACCCGATCTTCTCCCGCCGGGAGTTCCACGAGTCCCGTGAGCGCTGGCTGCGGCTGTGGCGCATCCGCCAGGCCACCATCGGCGTGGTGCGCGGGGCCTGCGTGGCCGGCGGGCTCGACCTGGCCGGYGTGCTCGACATCGTGTTCTGCGCCGAGGACGCCACGTTCGGTCAGCCCGAGGCGCGCACCATGGGCGAGATCCACGTTTTCGGCATGTGGCCGATCCACCTGGGCATGCGCCGGACGAAGGAGTGGCTGTTCACCGGGGACTCGATGACCGGCGTCGAGGCCGCCGAGCTGGGCCTGGCCAACCGGGCGGTGCCCGCCGACGAGGTGGAGGCGGTGGCCATGACCTACGCCGAGCGCATCTCGCACGTGCCGCTGGAGATGCTCTACGCGCACAAGGAGTCGACGAACCGCTGGTGGGACGCGATGGGCATCACCGCCGCCATCGCGGCGGCGAACGACGCCGACGCGATGGCGATCGCCGGCCCGGCCATGGCCGACTTCGAGCGGATCCAGCGCGCGCGCGGCGTGCGGGCCGCCGTGGAGGACCGGGACGAACCGTTCTCCCATCACCGGACCTACTGGGAGGCCTACCAGGCATCCAGGGTGGCCAGGGCGCCGAKCGCGGACGGGCAGGCGCACAACGGCCACCGGGAGGCCAGGCCGGCTTTCCCCACCACCGGATCCTGATCCTGTTAGGGGCGGATCATGCTGCTCCCCACGGTGTCTTCCTCTTCTTCTTCCTCTTCTTCCTCGTCTTCCTCGGGGCTTTCCCCAGCGCCTTCCGCGGTGCCTTTCTCGGGGCTCCCCGCGGGGCTGCCCTCGGTGGCGGGGCGCCAGGCGGCGTTGGAGGCGCGCTTCCCCCGGTGGCCGTCGCACCGGCTCGAGCGGATGCTGGACGCGGCCGCCGAGGAGTTCCCGGACCGGCCCTACGTGATCACCGACGAGCGCCGCTGGACCTACCAGGAGATCCGGCAGTGGTCGGTCCGGGTGGCGCGCGGCCTGGTCGAGGCCGGGGTGCGCCCCGGCGACCACGTGGCGATGGTGATGGCMAACTTCCCGGAGTTCGTCGCGGCGAAGTACGGCATCGCGCGGGCCGGCGCGGTGTGCGTGCCGGTCAACTTCCTCAACCGGCGCGACGAGCTGGGCTACGTGCTCGGCCAGTCCGACGCGGTCGCCCTGATCACCATGGACCGGTTCCGTGACCTGGACTACCTGGGCATGCTCGACGAGCTGGCACCCGGCTGGGAGCGCGCCGGCGGCGGTGAACGGCTGCCCACGCTGCGCACCGTGGTGGTGTTCCCGACCAGCCCGGACGGTGGCCGCCCGGGCGCGCGCACCTTCGACGAACTGGCCGCCACCGCCGAGGGATGGGAGCCGGTCACCGGGGTGGCCGCGGACACCCCCGCCGACGTGTTCTACACCTCCGGGACGACCGGCCAGCCCAAGGGGGTGCTGCTCACCCACGACATGCTGCTGCGCACGGCGTACGGCAGCGCGTTCGGGCGGGCGTTCGCCGACGGCCACCGCATCGTCTTCTCGCTGCCGATGTACCACGTGTTCGGCTATGTCGAGGGGATGCTCTCGGTGCTGTTCGTCGGCGGCGCGATCGCCCCGCGGCTGTCCTTCGACGCGGCGGACACACTGCGCGCGATCGAGCGGCACCGGGCCACCGACGGGCTGCTCATCCCCCTGATGAGCATGGCCGTGCTCGACGAGCTGGCGACCGCCGAGGCCGCCGGTCGGGCGTACGGCATCTCCTCGCTGACCTCGCTGCTCGCCTCCGGGGGCGTGCCTCCAGCCGGCCTGTGGGACCGGATCGAGACGGCGTTCACCAGCGCCGGGATCGAGGTCACCACGGGCTACGGCATGAGCGAGACCACCGCCTCGACCACGGTCACCCGGCCTGACGACCCGCCGGAGAAACGGCTGCTCACCAACGGCCGATTACGTGACGTCGGCGTCGCGGGCGACCCGGCGCTGGGCGGGYGGCTGGTGGAGTACCGCGTCGTGGACTCGCGGACCCGCGCCGAGGTGGCCGTCGGCGAGGTCGGCGAGTTACTCGCCCGCGGCCCCGGGGTCACCATCGGCTACTACCGCAAGCCCGCGGAGACCGCCGAGGCGTTCGCCGACGGCGACGGGTGGCTGCGCTCCGGGGACCTCGGCCGGATCGACGCCGACGGCTACCTCACCCTGGTCGGCCGGGTGAAGGAGACCTACCGCTGCGGCGGCGAGCAGGTGATGCCCAGGGAGGTCGAGGACGTCCTGACCAGCCATCCGTCCGTGGCGCAGGCGTACGTCGTGCCGCTGCCCGACGAGCGGATGGGCGAGGTCGGGGTGGCCTGGATCGTCCCGAAGGCCAGTGCGGCGTACGGGCCTCTCGAACAGTCCGGCCCGGCGGAACAGTCTGGCCCGGCCGAACAGTCCGGCCCGGCGGAACAGTCTGGCCCGGCCGAACAGCCCGGCTTGGCGGAGCAGCCCGGCTCGGCCGGACAGTCCAGCCCGGTCGAACAGTCCAGCCCGGTCGAACAGCCCGGCCTGGTGGAACAGTCCGGCCCGCTCGATCTGGCGGAGATCGTCGAGTACTGTGCGGCCCGGCTGGCCCGGTTCAAGGTGCCCCGGCACGTGCTGCCGCTCGCCGCCGCCGACGTCCCGACCACGCCGAGCGGGCGGCCGCGGAAGTTCCTGCTCGCCCGCCGCGCCGCCGAACAGCTGCTGGGGGACGCCGCCGGACAGCAGCTGGGGGAGCGGTGACCGGGCGGGTGGCGCTGGTCACCGGCGCCGCCCGGGGCATCGGGGCCAGCGTCGCCCGGCGGCTGGCCGAGGACGGCCACGACGTTGCGGTGCTCGACCTCGACGAGAACGCCTGCGCGCGGACCCTCGCGGACGTGCGGGCGGCCGGCCGGCGCGGCGTCGCGGTCGGCGCGGACGTCAGCGACGAGGCCGCCGTCCGGGCGGCGGTGGCGAAGGTCGCCGCCGAGCTCGGCGGGCCGACGGTGCTGGTCAACAACGCCGGCCTGCTGCGCGCCGGCCTCTTCCACAAGCTCGACCTGGCCACCTGGCGGACGATCCTGGACGTGAACCTGACCGGCGCGTTCCTGCTGAGCCAGGCCGTGCACGGCCACATGACCGAGGCCGGCTGGGGGCGGATCATCAACCTGTCCAGCATCGGGGCGCTGGGCCACCGGGGGCAGGCCAGCTACTCGGCGGCCAAGGCCGGCATCCAGGGGCTCACCAAGACCCTGGCCCTGKAGCTCGGCCGGTTCGGCATCACCGTCAACGCCGTCGCGCCGGGGTTCACCGTCACCGCCATGACCCGCTCGATCGCCGAACGGATCAACGTCCCGTTCGAGGACATGCAGGCCGAGATGGCCGCCGGCATCCCGGTCGGCCGGGCGGGGACGCCGGACGACATCGCGCACGCGGTGGCCTTCTTCGCCGACGAACGCTCGGGCTTCGTCTCCGGCCAGGTGCTGTACGTGGCCGGTGGGCCGGTCGACTGACACCCGTTGACACCCAGGGGAGAACCTGTGCATCTGTTCGATCTCACCGGCAAGGTCGCCGTGGTCACCGGGGGTACCCGGGGCATCGGGCTGATGATGGCCCGCGGGCTGCTGGAGGCCGGCGGGAAAGTGTACGTGTCCTCACGCAAACCGGAGGCCGGCGAGCGGGCGGTCGACGAGCTCTCACGGTTCGGGCCGGTCGAGTCGCTGCCGGCCGACCTCTCCGGGGAAGCGGAGTGCCGCCGGCTGGCCGAGGAGCTCGCGGCCCGGGAGGCGCACGTGCACATCTTGGTCAACAACGCCGGCGCGACCTGGGGCGCGCCGCTGGAGACGTACCCGGCCGCGGCGTGGGACAAGGTTCTCGACCTCAACCTCAAGGCGCCGTTCTTCCTCACCCGCGCGTTCCTGCCGCTGCTGGAGAAGGCCGCCACCGCCGAGGATCCGGCCAGGGTCATCAACGTGGGCAGCATCGACGGGCTGCGGGTGCCGGATCTCGCCACCTACGCCTACTCGGCCAGCAAGGCGGGCCTGCACCAGCTCACCCGGGTGCTGGCCCGCGAGCTCGGGCCCCGGCACATCACCGTCAACGCGGTCGCTCCCGGCCCGTTCCCGTCCAGGATGATGGCCGCGATCCTGGCCGAGTCCGGCGACAGGTTCGCGGCCTCCTCGCCGCTCGGGCGCATCGGGACCCCCGAGGACATGGCCGGCGTCGCCGTCTACCTGGCCGCGCGCTCCGGCGCCTGGGTCACCGGGGCCGTGATCCCGGTGGACGGCGGAATCTGGACCACCGCCTGACCTCTGTCTGACCCCGCCTGCCCCGGCCAGCGCACTGATTCTCAGGATTCCTGGAAGGAGATTCACCGCCGTGCCTCCCCAAGAAGCAGCTTTACCATCGTCCGGCGTGTACCCGGACCTCGACGTCGTCGTGATCGGAGCGGGATTCAGCGGCCTGCGCATGCTGTACGAGGCGCGCAGCCGCGGTCTGACCGCGCGCGTGCTCGAGGCCRCGTCCGACGTCGGCGGGACCTGGTACTTCAACCGCTATCCCGGGGCCCGGACCGACAGCGAGAGCTGGGCCTACTGCTTCGGGTTCGACAAGAGGCTGCAGGAGGACTGGGACTGGCCGGAGCGTTATCCGAGCCAGCCGCAGGTGCTCAGCTACCTGCGCCACGTCGCCGACCGGTTCGACCTGCGCCGCGACATCCAGTTCGACACCCGGGTGCGTTCGGCCGTGTTCGACGAGGAGCACGACGTCTGGGTCGTCACCACCGAGCGTGGCGAACGGCTGGTCAGCCGCCATCTGGTCAGCGCCTCGGGGCTGCTGTCCGTCCCCTACGAGCCGCCGTTCCCCCGATTATCGTCCTTCCGGGGCGAGTGGTACATGACCGCGCGCTGGCCGCACGAACCGGTGGACTTCGCCGGCAAGCGGGTCGCGGTGATCGGTACCGGCGCGAGCGGCGTCCAGCTCATCCCGATCGTCGCCGCGACCGCCGCCCGGCTGACGGTCTTCCAGCGCACGGCCAACTACATACTGCCCGCGCGCAACTACGTGCTGCACGACGCCCAGCGCCAGGCCATCAAGGCCAACTACGACGCGATCTGGGAGCAGGTGAGACGGCAGGCGATGGGCATGCCGATGAACCCGGCCAACCGGGTCCTCGGCGACGTCAGCCCGGAGGAACACCAGCGAATTCTGGAGGCCGGCTGGGAGGAGGGCGGGTTCCGCTACTTCCTGGAGACCTTCGACGACATCTTCGTCAACCCGGAGTCCAACGCGCTGGCTGCGGAGTTCGTCCGCAACAAGATCCGCACGATCGTCAGGGATCCGGCCACCGCCGAACTGCTGTGCCCGAAGCCCGACCATCCGCTCGGCGCCAAGCGGCCGCCGCTGGGGCACTTCTACTACGAGACGTTCAACCGGGACAACGTCGAGCTGGTGGACGTCAGCGGCAACGCCGTGGACGACATCACGCCCACCGGCGTGCGGCTGGCCGACGGCACCGAGTACGAGGCCGACGTCATCGTGTTCGCCATGGGCTTCGACGCGATGACCGGCTCGCTGACCAGCGTCGACGTCCGCGGCAGGGGCGGGGTGACGATCGCGGAGAAGTGGCGGGGTGGGCCCCGCACCCATCTGGCGCTCACCGTCGACGAGTTCCCGAACTTCTTCATGATCGCCGGTCCGCAGATCCCGTTCGCGAACGCGCCGGTCATGATCGAGCCGGCCGCCGAGTGGATCGGGGAGGCCATCTCCTACACGCGCGAGCACGGCCACACCCGCATCGAGCCCACCGCGCAGGCCGTCACGGCCTACAACGAGCAGTGCGAGACGTTCTTCAACGCGACCGTGTTCCCCGCCGGGGAGAAGATCCGCTCCTGGTTCGTCGGCGCGAACATCCCGGGCAAGCCGCACGGCGTGGCGCTGTACTTCGGCGGCTACCCGAACTACATCCGGGAAGTACGGCAGGAGGCCGAGGAGGGCTTTACCCACTACCGGTTCTCGGCCGTCCGGGACGCCCGGCCGTCCGTGGGCGTGGCGGGCAGCTGAGGGGGCGGAGATGACCACAACACCCACAGGTGTCGGAATCTGGAACATGGGGCTCCGGTTCGGCGGGGAGGAGCAGGCCGTCGAGGCCGCGGTGGCCGCCGAGGAACTCGGGTACACGGCCGTCTGGCTGCCGGACCTGGGCGGTGGCGGCCTGTTCGAACGGCTCACCGCGCTGCTGGCGGCCACCAGCCGGATCACGGTGGCCACCGGGATCCTCAACATCTGGATGCACGAGCCCGCGACCGTCGCCGAACGGTACGCCAAACTGACCGGGACGTACGGCGACCGGCTGCTGATCGGTCTCGGGGTCAGCCACGCGCCGATCGTCGACCAGGCTGCGGCCGGCCGCTACCGCCGGCCGCTGGCCAGGATGACCGAGTTCCTGGACGGTCTCGACGCCGCGTCTCCCGCGGTGCCGGCGCACTCCCGGGTGCTCGCGGCGCTGGGGCCCAGGATGCTGCGGCTGGCGGGCGAGCGCGCGCACGGCGCCCACCCGTATCTCGTGCCGCTGGAGCACGTGGCGACCGCGCGTGCGGCGCTCGGCCCGGAGAAGTTCCTCGCACCCGAACTCGCCGTGGTGCTGGAGACCGACCCGGACCGAGCCCGGCAGATCGCCCGTACCGGGCTGGGCATGTACTTCGACCTGCCGAACTACATGAACAACCTGAGGCGGTACGGGTTCACCGACGACGATCTCGCCGCGCCGGGCAGCGACCGTCTCATCGACGCCCTGGTGGCCTGGGGCGACGAGGAGACGATCGCCGCCCGGGTGGCCGCATACCGCGACGCCGGCGCCGACCACGTCGCGGTCCAGGTCCTGATCGGCGAGCACACCGCCGCCGCGACCTTCCCGATCGAGCAGTGGCGCCGCCTGGCGCCGGTGCTGACCGGCTAGACGGGGCCGCCGGGCCGACGGCTCCTACCGCCCCGGGGCGGTAGGGAGCGCGTCATGCCCAGGCAGAGAAGCGTCATGTCCGCCGTGCAGGGAGGATGTCGTGCTGGTCGGCCCGGCCGGGGATGTCGTCCTGGCCGCGCGCGATCTCGTCGCCGGGCACGGCGGGCGGCGAATCCTGGACCGGCTCTCAGCCGAGGTCGCCCGCGACGAGTGCCTGTCGGTCATCGGCCCGTCCGGGATCGGCAAGACCCTCCTGTTGCGCTGCCTCGCCGGACTGCACCGTCGAACCGGGGGAGAGGTCATCCTGGACGGCGTGCCGCTCGCGCCCACCGTCCGTGAACGGCACGCGGAGCAGTTACGGCGCGTGCAACTGGTGCCGCAGAACCCGCACGACTCGCTCAATCCGCGCCACACCGTCGCTCAGATCTGAACCGCCCCGGGTTCGGTGGAGACCGGTCCGTTTGAGAGGATCGAGTCGTGCCCGCTCCCAGGAAGTATCCCGATGAGCTCCGTGAACGTTCCGTCCGGCTCGTGCTGCAGATGCGTCGTGAGCAGCCGGCGGAGGCGTCGCGTGCGATCTCGACGGTCGCGAAACGGCTGGATGTGCATCCGGCGACGCTGCGGCTGTGGGTGAATCAGGCTGAGGTCGACCAGGGTACTCGTCCGGGAACCACCACACCGGATGCCGCGCGTATCGCCGAGCTGGAACGTGAAGTTCGTGAGCTGAAGCGCGCGAACGAGATCCTGAAAGCGGCGTCGGCTTTTTTTGCGCGGGAGCTCGACCCGCGGCTGCCTCGGTAGTCGCCTTCATCGACAAGCACAAGGAAGACCTCGGCGGGGTCGAGCCGATCTGCGACGTGTTGCAGGTTGCCCCGTCGACGTACTACGCCGCGAAGAAACGGCTGCCGTCGGCGCGTTCACTGCGCGACGCCGAACTCCTCGCCGAGATCGAGCGGGTGTGGAAGGAGAACTACGAGGTGTACGGTGCGCGCAAGGTGTGGCGGGTGTTGAACCGGGAGGGGATCACGGTGGCCCGGTGCACGGTGGAGCGTCTGATGCGGGCCGCCGGGCTGACCGGGGCGCTACGCGGCGGGGCCAGGCCCCGCACGACCCGCGCCGATCCTGCCGCGGCCAGGCCGGCGGACCTGGTGGACCGGCAGTTCACCGCGGACCGGCCGAACGCCTTGTGGGTTGCCGACTTCACCTATGTCCCGACGTGGGCGGGCATGGTGTACGTGGCGTTCGTGGTTGACGTCTACTCCCGGAAGATTGTCGGGTGGCGGCTCGATACCACCATGCGCACCGACCTTCCTCTCGACGCGCTGGAGATGGCGATCTGGGGCTGCAAAGACGAGCCGCTGAACGGTCTTGTGCACCATTCCGACAGGGGTTCGCAGTACCAATGCCGCTAAGATAAGAACGGGCGCCGACAAGATCAATATCTGCTTGATCGTTTCAGTGCGGTTTT
>NZ_MOME01000007.1:0-80247 GCF_001983005.1 Protofrankia sp. BMG5.30
CCCGGCCTCCCGGCCTCCCGGCCTCCCGGCCTCCCGGCCTCCCGGCCTCCCGGCCTCCCGGCCTCCCGGCCTCCCGGCCTCCCGGCCTCCCGGCCCGACCTGTCCGGGTGGCCGGTCAGCGTGCGGTCGGCACCGCTTCCGGCCGGCGGACCTGGTCGGCTGGCGTACTCCGGTGCGACGGCCCGGGCAGTCGCGACGGCCACCAGTTGGCCTTGTCCAGGATGACCATCAGCGCGGGCAGGATCAGAATCCGTACCACGAACGCGTCCAGCAGGATTCCGACGGTCAGGCTGAACCCGACCTGCTTGATCTCCAGCAGGCCGCCGAAGATGAACCCGGCGAACACCGAGACCATCACGATCGCCGCGCTGGTCACGACCCCGGCCGAGTTGATGATCCCCTCGTGCACCGCCTGCCTGGTCGGGATGCCGCGCTGCACCGCCTCCCGGATCCGGCTTACCACGAACACCTGGTAGTCCATGGACAGCCCGAACAGGATCACGAACAGGAACAGCGGAACCCGGGAGATGATGAATCCGCCCGGCGGCAGGTCGAGCAGTCTGGCCGCCCAGTCGGACTGGAACACCAGGGCCAGCGCACCAAGCGCGGCCCCGGCGGAGAGCAGGTTGAGCAGCGCGGACACCGCTCCGATCACAACGGACCGGAAGGCCACCGCCATCATCAGGAAGGTCAGCAGCAGCAGGGTGCCGACCACCAGGGGCAGCTTGGCCTTCAGATGCTTCACGTCGGACACACTCATGGCGACCTCGCCGCCGATCGCGTGCTCCACCCCGGGGACCGCGCCGATGGTGGACGGCACGATCTGGTCCTTCAGCCGCTGGTACAACTGGTGCGCCACCTCGGCGTCCACCGCGTACGGCGTGCCGAACTTCACCGTGGTGATCCGTCCGTCGGCCGAGACCCGGCGTATCGGAGTGCTCCTGCCAGCCAGTGCCGGGTCGGCCAGCGCCGCCTGTTCCAGGTTGTTCAGCGCGGTGCCGACATCCGCGCGCTGCGCGGCGTCGGCCCGCACCGCGACCACGAAACCGGTGCCCTGCATGGGAAAGGTCCGTACGAGCTGGTTGTGGGTCTGGATGGTCGGCACCTGCGGCATCCGGTCGTAGGACGGCAGGTTCAGCCGCATGCCGAACGCGGGGATCACCAGGGCGAGCATCAGCCCGCCGCTGACCAGCAGGGTGTCCACCGGGCGTCTGATCGCCGGGCGGAGCAGAGCCGGCCACAGCCGGGGTTGCGTGCCTCGGCTGCTCATCCGCCCGATCAGTGGCACCCGCGGCCGGTCCACCCATCGGCCGAGCTTGGCCAGCAGCGCGGGCAGCACGGTGAGCGAGGCGACCATGGCCACCGCGACGACGATCATGACGCTGACCGCGAGCGAGGAGAAGATGATGTCTCTGGCGACGAACAGCGCGGCCACCGAAACCAGCACGGCGAACCCGGACACGATCACCGCGCGGCCGGAGGTGGCCGCGGCCAGCTCGACAGCGGCGGTGTGGCTCAGCGTCCCACCGGAGCGGGYCCGTTCCTCACGTTCCCGTTTGAGGTAGAACAGCGAGTAGTCCACGCCGACCGCCATGCCGATCAGCACGATCATCGTGTTGTTCTCGCCGACGCTGGGGAACAGGTGAGTGGACAGGGTGGACAGGCCGATGGACCCGGCCACCGCGGACAGCGCCACCACCAGCGGCACCCCGGCCGCGACGATCGCGCCGAAGGCGAACAACAGGATCAGCAGGGTTATGGGCAGGGACAGCCGTTCGGCGGCCGCTGTCTCCTTGCTGTCCTGCTCGTCGACCTGATAGCTGGTCGATGCGTCACCGGTCTGCGCGACGGTGAGGTCGGGGAACTCCTCCTGGGCGGCCGCGGTCTGGTCCAGCAGCGACTTCACGTGGCTCTGCGCGGACGCGCCGTCGTCGGCCATCGTGACCGCGACCAGCAGGGCGTTGCCGTCCGGCGCGGTGACCGGYGCGTCGACCTCGGCGACGTCCGGCAGCTGACGCATCCTGGTGGTGACCGCACTGGCCGCCTGACCGGCCCGCTGGGCGTCGAACTTCCCGTCGCGACCGGAGATCAGAACCTTCTCCACCACGCGGTCGTTGAGGTCGCCGTCGGCCATGATCTCCTGGGCGCGTCCGGCCTCGCCTATCCGGTAGTCGGCGTTGGTGGCGTTACGGGTGCCAGCCGCGCTGCCGATCGCGAGGCAGACCGCCACGAACACCACCCAGCCCAGGATCGCGTGCCACGGATGGGTCGCGCTCCATCTGGCTATCCGGACGGTAATTGGTTTCCTGTTCATGGTGCGTTTCGTCTCCTTGTAAGCGTACGGAATCGGCACGTGGCGCGGCGGCAACAGTACGTGCGGAGTTGTTCGGAGAATTACGAGAAGTTCGTCTGGAACAGGAGTCCCGGGCCGGCGAAGAACAAGCTGGCAGCCGCCCGGAAACTAGCAGGAGGGTCTGTGGTGGGCGTCGGTGGCCCGGGTGGAGTATCTGTCGGAACCTGATGTGGGTGACAACGCGCTCGACCGGCGTGTGGAGATGTGGAACATTCCTGTTCTCCTCCCGCCGTCAATGCCGGGCTCCGCGCGTCCCTGAATTTTTGTGAGGTGTCACATGCGGGTACGGTTCCGACGGCCCGTACGGGCTGACAGGACACGTCTCGTCGGAGAGAAGGGCCGGTGATGACTCGGGACCGGTGTCACGTCGTGTTGTTCCCGGGCGTCCGCGGTGTGCCGCGCGCCCGCCGTGACCTGCGAGGTCGGGGCGCTGACGCAACCAGCAGCGTAATCAGCGACGTAATCAGCGACCACCTGGCGTGTTTTTCGTGTGTGGCGTTTGTGGGGTTGCCATGAGGGTGTCCGGGTTTCGCATCGTGTCAGAATCCTGGAAACTCTTTTTTGTGTCCGACCGCTCCGGACCTACTTGTCCAGGCGGAGAGGGCCCAGCTGGAGAGCGTTCGGTCGGAAGGCGTCCGGGTGAAGAGGGTCCGGGCGAAGAGGCCCGGGTTCGGTGAGCATCCGTTTGGCGTCGGCCAGCGGATCGACCGGCGGTCTGAGCAGCATCGTGGCGACGGCGCGGTGCAGACGGGCAGCGGCGACCACCAGGTGGGCCAGGAACACAMACAGGACGGCGAACCCGGCGGCGGTGAGCAACGCGGTGGGCAGGTCGTCGACTTTGATTCCGGTAGCGGGCCCGTCGTCAGGAAAATAGCCGAGCTGTACCCCGTGCTCGCCTGGAATGGACCAGTACCACAGCGGCAGGGCGACCCCGGCCACGCCGGCGATCCAGAGCACCAGGGCCACCAGGTCGAGTATGAGCAACAGGGGATAGAGCAGGATGAGGTAGGTGCAGTCACGCATCGTGGATGGATCGGTCCACCGGCTCCTGGCCTGAGCCAGGATGCCGGATCCCCGGACCGGTCGGTAGGCGTTCGGGATGCGCCATCCGACCAGCCCGGCACGCAGCCGTTCGACCTGGGCGCAGCCGTGGATGATGCTGGCAACACCGACCAGCACCGGTACGCCGAGCCAGGAGACGCTGGTCGCCACGGCAAGCAGGAGGAGGCTGAGGCAGACCGCGAACAGCACGGTGCCAACCAGCAGGTACCCGCCGAGATATCCGGCCGCTGCCCACGGCGCCAGCGAGAACGGGAGACGGATCGGATGTCGGCCGCGACGCAACGGATCACATTGTCGACTCGTCATTCGACACTCCGCAGCAGCTCCTCGACCGCCGTGAGTCGCTTGGTCAGCCCCTCGAGTTCAACTCTCAGCGATTCCTGGTTGGCCACCGCCTGTTCGGCGAGCTTGCGGTAACCTGCCATGGCCACCGCGTCGGCGCGGTGTTTCTGCAGGCTGAAGTACGAGACAACGCTCGCCGCAATGCCACCGATGGCAATCAGCACGATGGCGATCGCGACCACGCCCCCGAACATGTCAGACTCCTTTCAGGTCATCGTCTCCTCCGGCGCCGGTCTCCTGGTCCTCTCGGAGCGCGGTGAGGATCGTGTCGGCGGTGAGCCGCAGCTCGAACGGGACCAGCTCGAAATGCTTCATCGCCTTGCCGTTCTCGGACAGTTCCAGATGCCCGATCACCAGCTCGGCCYTTTCCAGCCGTTCAAGGTGCATGTACAGCAGCGGGCGGGACAGACCCAGCCTGCGGGCCAGTYCGCTGACGTGTACTCGTCCGGCAGCCAGCTCCGCGATGATACGTAGTCGCTGCGCGTGCCCCAGTGCGGTGAGCGCAACGAGAAGCTCCTCGCTGTTCAGCGATTCTCCTCCCTGTCACGCCCATTCCCTGTCATGCCCATACTCTGTCATGCTCATCTTCCATCTGTCAGAAAATACTGACAGGTGTCGCGCGGCGTTGTCAACTCCTGGCGGTGAGTCGGTCTGGATCAGGCTTCGGTCAGTGCCGCGTCAGCYGGACCGGTCAGCATGGACGGGCAGGCCAATCGAACGACGTTCGGAGTGTCGACGTGACGAGCCCTTTTGACGACCAGGACGGGATGTTCCTGGTGCTGGTGAACAGTGAGGGACAACACAGCCTGTGGCCGGCCTTCGCCGAGGTCCCCGGTGGCTGGACCGTCGTCCTGCCCGCTGGCCCCCGCGACGCCGCGCTGTCCTACGTGGAGGAGAACTGGACTGATCTTCGCCCGAGGAGCGTGCGCGAACGGATCACGGATCCGGCAAGGTGAGCCGGATGAAGACCGCGATCCTGGYCGAGGGCCTGAAGAAGCGCTACCGCGAGACCGACGCGCTCGCCGGTGTCGACCTGGCCGTGTCGACCGGCTCGGTGCTCGGCCTGCTCGGTCCCAACGGTGCGGGCAAGACCACCACGGTACGGGTGCTGGCCACCCTGCTGCGTCCCGACGCCGGCCGTGCCGAAGTGGCCGGTGCCGACGTRCTTACTCGCCCGGACGAGGTGCGCAGGCGGATCGGTTTCACCGGGCAGAACGCCGCGGTCGACGCGCTGCTGACCGGCCGGGAGAACCTGGTCCTGGTGGGTACGCTGCTGCATCTGGGCCGCTCTGCCGCTCGCGCTCGGGCCACGGCGCTGTTGGAGGAGTTCGGTCTCACCGAGGCGGCCGACCGTCCGATCGGGACGTACTCCGGCGGTATGCGCCGTCGCCTGGACCTGGCCGCGTGCCTGGTCGGCCGTCCGTCGGTGCTGTTCCTTGACGAGCCGACCGCCGGTCTGGACCCGGTCAGCCGGATGACCCTGTGGCAGGCCGTGCGCCGTCTGGTCGACGACGGCGTCACCGTGCTGCTGACCACCCAGTACCTGGAGGAAGCCGACTACCTGGCCGACCAGATCGTGGTGATCTCCGCTGGTCAGGTGATCGCCGACGGTACGCCGGACGAGCTCAAGCGCAAGATCGGCCAGGAGTGGCTGGAGGTCTCCGTGCTGTCTCCGGCCAGCCTGGCCACCGCGCTTGCGGTGCTCGCGCCGCTGGCCGTTGCCGCCCCCACGGTCGACGAGGCCAAGAACAAGATCGCCCTGCGTCTTCGTGACGGTATGGAGGGCGTCGTTTCGGTGGCCGTCTCTCTGCGTGACGCCGGCGTGGACATCACGGACTTCGCTCTCCGCAAACCCAGTCTTGATGATGTCTTTCTCGCCCTTCTGGGTCACCCCACCACCCAGCCCTGACAGGTCAACCGGCGGATATCGAATTTCTGGTCACGTGGTCCCCGTGAGTCGGAAATCCGGCTTGTCCGGCCAGAGTTTTCCGGTCGGTACTRTGAAGTCCGTTGCGGACCTGAGCATCGCGCCTGTTCTCTTTCCGGTGGCCGACAGTCGGGCGGAGCGAGCTACGGGAATTCTGTTTCCGACACCGATGATCTCCCGGTCGGGTGTATAAGGGGAGAAATTTGACCAGCTCTCAGGTGACCACCCTTCTCGTCGACGTGGCGGTAATCGTTCTGCTGGCCAGGGYGCTCGGTGCGCTGGCCAGCAGGTTCGACCAGCCGCCGGTGATCGGCGAGGTGTTCGCCGGCATCCTGGTAGGTCCCTCGCTGTTCCACGGAGCGATCTCTGACACGCTGTTCCCCACCGACGTCCGGCCGTTTCTCACCGCGTTGGCCAATATCGGGGTCGCGGTGTTCATGTTTATCGTCGGACTTGAACTCGACCGCGCCCTGCTACGCGGCAGGGGTCGGCTGGCGGCGACCGTGTCGATCGGTTCGATCCTGCTTCCGTTCGGTTTCGGCACGGCGCTCGCGCTGTATCTGGCCACCACACACAACCCGACGCACAGGCTGGGATTCGTGCTGTTCATGGGCGCCGCCGTGTCCGTGACCGCGTTCCCCGTGCTGGCCAGAATCCTGACCGACCGCAGGATGCAGCACACCCGGCTCGGCGGGCTCGCCCTGACCTGCGCCGCGGTGGACGACGTGCTGGCCTGGAGCCTGCTCGCCATCGTGGTCACCATCACCGGGTCCGGTGACGACCAGTGGCGGATGCTGCTGATGCTGCCGTACCTGGCGTTGATGCTGCTGGTGGTGCGCCCGCTGCTGCGCCGGGTGGGCGAGGCGTATCTGCGGGCTGGCGCGCTGACCCCCGGCACGATCGGCGTCGTGCTTGCCGGGCTGCTGCTGTCGGCCAGCGTCACCGAATGGATCGGTCTGCACTTCATCTTCGGCGCGTTCCTGTTCGGGGTGCTGATGCCCCGCGACGGCACGGCCAGGCTGCGTGACGAGCTGCTGGAGAAGGTCGGCCAGGTGTCGACCGTGCTGCTGCTACCGGTGTTCTTCGTCATCGCCGGCCTGAAGGTCGATCTGTCCGCTGTGGGCCTTGGCGGCCTTGGTGAGCTGTGCCTGATCCTGCTCGCCGCGATCGGCGGCAAGTTCGTCGGCGCGTTCGCCGGAGCCCGGCTCAACCGGCTGCCGGTCAGGGAGGCCGCGGCGCTGGCCACGCTGATGAACACCAGGGGGCTGACCGAACTGATCATTCTGAGCGTCGGTCTGCAGCTCGGCGTGCTGGACGGCGCCCTGTACTCGCTGATGGTCGTCATGGCCGTGGTGACCACGGCGATGGCCGGYCCACTGCTCCGGATGATCTATCCGCGACGCTACGTACAGCGTGATCGCGAGGAGGCTGTGCTGCGCGGCGGCGTGGTCTCCAAGGCGTGACCCGAACCCCGTCTGTGAGAGGTGCTTTCGTGACCGAGCTGTCGACCCAGACGTTCTCCCTCACTCCTGTCGCGGACTTCCGGTCGTTGATGGCGCAGTTCCCGACCGGTGTCGCCGTGGTCACCACCACAGACGATCTGGGTCGGCCGCGCGGCATGACCGTGTCGTCGGTGTGCAGCGTGACGCTGACCCCGCCCACCCTGCTGATCTGTCTGCGCCAGGGGGGTCCGACCCTGGAAGCCGTGCGGGAGCGTGGCACCTTCGCGCTGAATCTGTTGCACGGTCGTGCCCAGCGGGTGGCCGAGCTGTTCGCCTCCGGTGACCCCGACCGTTTCGACCGCATCGAGTGGGACCTGCCCGAGAGCTCCGCCGGCCCGCACCTGTCCCACGACACGCACGCGGTCGCCGACTGCAGGGTCAGCCGCACCGAGTCGGTCGGCGACCACGTCGTCGTCTTCGGTGAGACGTTTGCCATCGCCGAACACCACGGCCATGTCCCGCTGCTCTACGGCCTGCGTCAGTTCAGGTCCTGGCCCCCGCACAGCTCCTGACGCCCCGCCGAAAGCGGGTCGGGCCGAAGTCAGTTCGGGGTCAGGGGAGTGTCAGTTGCGGCTGACAGGATTCGAGGAGATACCTAGTGAAGGAGCGTGGATGGGCATGTCGGATCTGCCCCCGGCGTTCGCGGTGATCCCCGGATCCCAGGTGGACGGGGTACTCGCCGGACGGGAGAAGCAACTGGTCGAGCTGGTAACGACGGCCTACCGGCTGCACGGCACCGGCGAGACGGTGAATCCGCCGTCCTACTTCCTGCGCTTCCCGAACCGGACGGACTCGCGAATTATCGCGTTGCCCGCCTCGATTGGTGGCGACATCGGGGTCGACGGCCTCAAGTGGATTTCCAGTTTTCCGGCCAACGTTGTCTCCGGTCTGCCCAGAGCCTCTGCCGTGCTCATTCTGAACGACCCTGCCACCGGATACCCGTTCGCCTGCCTGGAAAGTTCCATCATCAGCGCGGTGCGTACGGCCGCGTCGGCCACGGTAGCCGCGGACTGGCTCAGCCGCGACCGCGGGCGTCCGGTTACCGTCGGCTTCGTCGGTACCGGTCTGATCGCGCGGTACATCCACACCTTCCTGGCCGGTACCGGCTGGGAACTGGAGCGGATCGGCCTGCACGACCTGAACCGCGAGCACGCCGAGGGCTTCCGCGGCTACCTCGACAGAGCCGGCAACGACACCAAGGTCACCGTGTACGAGACCGGTGAGGATCTGGTGCGYGAGCACGACATGGTGGTGTTCGCCACCGTTGCCGGCGCCCCGTATGTCACCGACCCGGCCTGGTTCAGCCACCATCCGCTGGTGCTCAACATTTCGTTGCGGGACCTGTCGCCCGAGGTGATTCTGGCCTCCACCAACATCGTGGACGATGTCGAGCACTGCCTCAAGGCCAACACTTCGGTGCACCTTGCCGAGCAGCATTCCGGCGGCAGGGACTTCCTGTCCGGCACGCTTTTCGACGTGCTCACCGGTGCGCTGCGCCCGGCGTCCGGTCGGCCGCTGGTGTTCTCGCCGTTCGGGCTGGGAGTTCTCGACCTCGCGGTCGGCCGGTATGTCTATGACGAGCTGGCCGGCGCCGGCGACCTGCGCCAGATCGAGGGCTTTTTCCATGAACTCGACCGCTACGGAAAGCGCTGAGCTGACCGCGTCACCGGTGGAGGTCGTGTCATGCCAGTCATATCCGTGCCGCAAGAGTTCAATGTGGACGATCTTTATGTCGACCTTGCTCCCTCGTTCGGACGGTCGCTCTACCTCAAGTGCGAGGGATTCAACTTTGCCGGGTCGATCAAGCTGAAGGCCGCCGTGGAGATGGTGTCCGCCGCCGCCAGAAGCGGCGCCGTCCGGCCGGGCGCCACCCTGGTGGAGAGCTCGTCCGGCAATCTCGGCGTCGCGCTCAGCCTGGTCGCGGCCAGCCAGGGCTACCGCTTCCTCTGCGTCACCGACTCGCGGTGCACGCTCGGCGCCAGCCAGCTCATGCGGACGCTGGGCGCCGAGGTGCGGGTGGTCACCGAGCCGCACCCGGAACGCGGCATGCTCGGCGCCAGGCTGGACCTGGTCGCCCAGCTGTGCAGGGAGAACGAGGACTACGTCTGGCTCAACCAGTACGCCAACCCGGGCAACTGGCGCGCGCACTACCAGACCACCGGGCCGGAGATCCTGAAGAGTTTTCCAGATCTCGACGTGCTGTTCGTCGGCGCGGGCACCACCGGCACTCTGATGGGCTGTGCCCGCTACCTACGGGACAACCGTCCGTCCGTGCGCATCGTGGCGATCGACGCCGTCGGCTCTGTCGCCTTCGGCTTCCAGGCCGCGCCCAGGATGATCCCGGGACTGGGTACCTCCGTGCGGCCGCAGTTCCTCGACGAGTCCTATGTGGACGACGTCATGCTCGTGGCGGAGGAGGACACCGTGCGGGCCTGCTGGGCGCTGGTCCGCAACGGCTTCCTGTTCGGGGGGTCCACCGGGACGGTGGTCAGCGGCGCGATGCGCTGGCTGGCCGAGCACGCGCCGGACGGTGATCTCACCGCGGTGGCCATCGCTCCCGACCTCGGCGACCGCTACCTCGACACCATCTACCACGACCGGTGGGTGACCGACATCTACGGTCCGGACGTGCTGTCGGCGGCCGAGTCCGTGCTGGGAATCGAGACCCTCTCGAGGAGAAGGTCATGACCACGGTGAGCGCCAGCCTGTCCCTGTCCGCCGGACAGATCGACATCTGGTTCGACGAGAAGCTCTCCGGCGGCGCGCTGGCCTACAACACGGCCGGTTATCTGGACATCCGCGGGCCGCTGGACGTCGAACTGTTCCGCGCCGCGGTCGAGCGGCTGATCGTCGAGGCGGAGTGCACCAGAGCGCGGTTCGTGGAGCGCGACGGGATTCCGGCGCAGGTGATCGAGGAGCTGGACGCCATCCCGTACCGGGTGCTCGACCTGCGCGACACCGGCACCGGCACTGACACCGACGGTGCCGAAGCGGCCGCGCTGGCCGCGATCGAGCGGGACCTGGCCACCCCGTTCGCCCTGGCCGACTTCCCGCTGTTCCGGCTGACCCTGGCCAGGATCGCCGACGACCGCGCGCTGTTCGCCATGTGCATCCACCACTTCCTGTGCGACGGGTTCACCCAGACCATCTACTGGCGGCGGCTGGCCGAGATCTACCAGGCGCTGGCCGACGGTCTCCCGGTGGAGGAAGGCGCGCTGCCGCCGCTGCGCGACCTGCTGGCGGCGGAGGCCGCGTACGGCGAGTCCGCGCAGGCCGAGCGGGACGCGAGGTTCTGGCAGCGTCGGTTCGACCGCACGCCGGATCCGATCACGCTGTCCGCCCGGGGCTCCGCGCCAGGGCAGGGTGCCGTCCGCGGCGAAGTGATCGTTGGTCCCGAGTCCGCGGCGAGGCTGCGCTCGATCGCCACCGAGGCGACGGTCACCTGGCCGTCCGTGCTGATGGCCGGGCTGGCCGCGTACACCCAGCGGATGACCGGAATCCGCGACGTGCTGCTCACCGTCCCGGTCACCGCCAGGGTTGGCGCGAAGATGCGCGCGGTGCCCGGCATGGTGGCCAACACGGTGCCGCTGCGGGTGCTGGTGCGGCCGGAGGCCACCAGGTCCGGCCTGCTCGCCGAGACCTCTCGTGAGCTGACCAGGATCCTGCGTCACCAGCGGTACCGGGCGAGCCGGATCCGCCAGCAGGCCGGGCTGCACAGCGACGATCGCCGCCCGTTCGGCCCGCTGGTCAACATCCTGCCGCAGGAGACCGCGTTCACCATCGGGCCGTGCGAGGTCACGGTGAACAACCTGTCCACCGGTCTGATCGACGACTTCGAGCTGACCGTGGTCGAGTCGGCGGACGGTGGCATCCGCATCCACGTGTGCGGCAACGCCGGTCTCTACGACGAGACGGAGATCCGGGCGCATGCCGAGCACTTCGGCGTGTTCCTGCACGCCTTCCTCGGCGCCGCCGACGACGAGCCGCTCGCCGGCCTGCCCCTGATGGGCGACGACGAACTGGCGCGGGTGCGGCAGGCCGGCACCGGTCCGGTACGGACAGACGAGTACCTCGGCGTGGTCGAGCGGGTGCGGGCGCAGGCGCTGGCAGGACCGGACGCGGCGGCCGTCGTCGACGGCGGCGGCGTGATCGGGTACGCCGACCTGGTCGGCGCGGCCTCCGCGCTGTCCAGGAAGCTGCCAGCCGGTGAACTGACCGCGATGCTCGCCGCGCCGGGCACTGGTTTCGTGATCGCTGTGCTCGGCGTGCTGGGCGCCGGTGGCGCGTATCTGCCGTTGGACGTGCGCGCTCCGCTGCCCCGGCTGACCACACTGCTGGCGGGCAGCGGCGTCACCCACCTGATCACCGACGAGGCGCACCGCGAACTGGCGGAGCGGGTGGCCGCCGGCCGGATCGCGGTCGTGCCGCTCGACGGTGYCGTCGACCGCCCCGACGCACTCGCTCCGGCAGCCGGTGACCAGCACGACCTGGCCTACGTGATCTACACGTCCGGCTCCACCGGCACCCCCAAGGGCGCCATGGTGCACCGCGCCGGCATGGTGAACCACCTGCTGGCCAAAGTGGATGATCTCAAGCTGACCCGTGCGGACACCGTGGTRCACAACGCCCCGGTGACCTTCGACATCTCGGTGTGGCAGATGCTGGCCCCGCTGGTGGTCGGCGGCACGGTTCGCGTGGTCGGCCGTGACGTGGCCGCCGACCCGGACGCGCTGTTCGGCCTGGTCGGTGACGAGGGCGTCACGGTTGTAGAGATCGTCCCGTCGCTGCTGCGCGCCGCGCTCGACTCCTGGGACATCACCGGCGCCGTCCCGCGGATGCCCGTGCTGCGCTGGCTGGTGGTCACCGGCGAGGTGCTGCCGGCCGCGCTGTGCTCCCGCTGGCTGGCGCGCCGACCAGGCGTTCCGGTGGTCAACGCCTACGGCCCGACCGAGTGCTCCGACGACGTGACCCACGCGGTGATCACGCTGGACCAGCTGCCCGACGGGGTGCGTGCCCCGATCGGGCGGCCGGTCCGCAACACCACGCTCCACGTGCTCGGCGACGACCTGTCCTCGCTGCCACCCGGGGTGGCCGGGGAGCTCTACGTCGGTGGGCTCGGCGTTGGCCGCGGCTACCTCGGTGACGCTGGCCGGACCGCGTCCGCGTTCGTCGCCGATCCGTTCACCGGCGATGGTGGCCGAATGTACCGTACTGGTGACCGGGTGGTGATCGGTCGGGACGGTCAGGTGGAGTTCCTCGAGCGCCGCGACCACCAGGTGAAGATCCGCGGCCACCGTATCGAACTGGGCGAGGTGGAGGCCGCGCTGCTGGCCCGGCCGTCGGTGACCGCCGCGGTCGTCGTGGCGCACGGTGAGCCGACCGGCCACCGACGACTCGTCGGCTACGTCGTTGCCGCACCCGGTTCCACCGTGGACGGAGCGCGACTGCGCGGCGAGCTGGCCGACCTGCTGCCCGACCACCTGGTGCCCGCGGTCGTCATGGTGCTGCCCGCGCTCCCGCTGACCGCGCACGGCAAGGTGGACCGAGCCGCGCTGCCCGCGCCCGATCTGGCCGGTGCCACGCGTACCTCGGTGGAGCGGGCCGGCGACCCGGCCGATCTGATCCTGCGCGAGGTGTTCGCCGAGGTRCTCGGCCTGCCGTCGGTCGACGCGCACGACAACTTCTTCGCCATCGGCGGCGACAGCATCAGTTCCATCCAGGTGGTCAGCCGGGCGCGCCAGGCCGGTCTGATGATCACCGCTCGTGACGTCTTCCAGCACCGCACCTCGGCCGCGATCGCCGCGGTGACCGGCAGGCCCGGCGCGGTCGCCACGCCAGTGGTCGACGACGCCATCGGTGAGCTCGACCTCCCACCGATCGCTCACCAGCTCAGCGAGACCCTCGACGCTGCGCCGAGGGCCGGTGACTACAGCCAGCACGTCGTGYTGTCCGTCCCGTCCGATGTGGATGCCGACCGGCTGGCGACGGCGCTACAGGCGGTGCTGGACACGCACCACGCGCTGCRCATGCGGTTGCTGGTGCCGGTGGACGGCGTGTGGTCGCTGGAGACCATGCCGGTCGGCGCGGTGTCCGCGGCCACCCTGATCACCGTCGAGTCGGACACCGACGGCGACCTGGACGAGCTGCTCGCCACGGCAAGGCACCGGCTGGATCCGGAGCACGGTGTGCTGCTGCAGGCCATGCTGTCGCCCGGCCGGCTGGTGCTGCTGGCCCATCACCTCGCGGTGGACGGGGTGTCCTGGCGGATCCTGGTCGCGGACATGGCGACGGCGTGGACCGCGGTCGCCGCCGGCCGGGAGATCGCGCTCGACCCGGTCGGCACGTCCTACCGCGGCTGGACCAGGCTGCTCGCCGAGCAGGCAAGGACCACCCGGCGGGCTGGCGAGCTGCCCATGTGGATAGCCCAGCTGCGCGGCGGCGACCCGATGCTCGGGGACCGGCCGCTCGACCCGGACAAGGACACCCACGGCACCGCCGGGCACGTACGCGTCGAGATGGACGTCGAGACGACCGCCGCGCTGCTGCGCGACGTGCCGACGGCGTTCCACGCGGAGATCAACGACGTGCTGCTGACCGGGCTGGCCATCGCGGTGGGCCGGTGGCGGGCCAGGCGGTTCGGCGGGACCGACACCGGTGTGCTGGTCGAGATCGAGGGCCACGGCCGTGAGCAGCTCACCGACGACGTCGACCTGGCCCGGACGGTCGGCTGGTTCACCACGGCCTACCCGGTACGGCTCGACCCCGGTACCGGCCGCGATGCCGGCTCCGCGCTCAAACGGATCAAGGAACAGATACGCGCGCTGCCCGACCGGGGGATCGGTTTCGGCATGCTGCGCTATCTCAACCCGCAGAGCCACCGGGCGCTGGCCAGGTTCGGCGCCCCGCAGCTCGGCTTCAACTACCTTGGCCGGTTCGCCGCCGGTACCGGTGCGCCCTGGTCGCTCGCGGCCGGCGACGGCGTGGTCGGGCTGGGCGCGGCGCAGGACATGCCGTTGCGGCACGTGGTCGAGCTGTCCTCGGTCGTCGAGGACACCGCCGGCGGGCCGGCACTGGTCGCCGACTGGGCCTTCGCCAGCGAGCTGCTGTCCGCGGACGACGTCGCCGAGCTGGCCGACGCCTGGTTCACCGTGCTGCGTGAGCTGGCCGCGGACGGACGCGGCGGGCACACCCCGTCGGACTTCCCCAGGGTGGCGCTGACCCAGGAGGAGATCGACTCGTTCGAGTCCGACGTCCGGAGACTCACCGACGTCCTTCCGCTGTCCCCGTTGCAGAAGGGTCTGCTCTTCCAGGCCGACTACGACACCGGTGGCCTGGACGCGTACACCCTGCAGGTCACCGTCGACCTGGCCGGAGCGGTGGACGCGGTGGCGTTGAAGGCCGCCGCCGCCGCGCTGGTCGACCGTCACCCGAACCTGCGCGCCTGCTTCCGGCACCGCGCGGTCGGCGACCCGGTACAGCTCGTCGCCGCGTCGGTCCCGCTGCCCTGGCGGGAGATCGACCTGTCCGGGCTGGCCGAGGTGGAGCGGGCCGCCGAACTGACCAGACAGACCGACGAGGACTGGCACACCAGGTTCGATCTGACCCGCCCGCCGCTGGTCCGGTTCACCCTGTTCCGGCTGGGCAGCGACCGGTTCCGCCTGGTATGGACGGTGCACCACATCCTGGTGGACGGCTGGTCCAACCCGATCCTGGCCCGCGAGCTGTTCACCCTGTGCGGGGGTGGCGGCCTGCCGAGCGTTGCAGGCTACCCGGCCTACCTGGACTGGCTTGCCGACCAGGACGCCGAGGCGGCCGAGACCGCGTGGCGGGACGCGCTGGCCGGGATCACCGAGGCCACCAGGATCGCGTCGGGCCAGCCCGACCGCGACCCCGCCGTGCCCGACTCCCTGGTGCTCGACCTGCCCGAGCGGCTCACCTCCGAGCTGACCGCATGGGCTCGCGCCCGCGACCTGACCATGAACACTGTCGTGCAGGGCGCATGGGCGGTGCTGCTCAGTCGGCTCACCGGCCGCCGCGACGTGGTGTTCGGCGCGGTGAACTCCGGGCGCCCGCCGGAGATCCCCGGTATCGAGAGCATCGTGGGGCCGTTCCTCACCACCATGCCGGTGCGGGTCACCGTCGAGACCGCGCACACCATGCCCGAGTTGCTGACCGTGTTGCAGGACGCGCAGTCCGGCCTGGACGCGCACCGGCACATCGGGCTGGCGGCGGTGCAGAACCTGCTGGGGGTCGGTGAGCTGTTCGACACCGTCCTGAGTTTCCACAACTATCCGATGGCCGACGTGTCCGCGCTGGACGGCGTGCTGCCGGGTGTCCGGGTGCTCGGCGGCGGGGCGAGAGTCGGCGCGGAGTATCCGATCGCGGTCGGTGTGTATCCGGGGCGCCGCCTGCGCCTGCACGCCGAGTACCGGGCGACGCTGCTGGACCGGGACGCGGTCGGTACGCTGCTCGACCGGTTCGTCGCCCTGCTGTCCGGTCTCGTCGCCGACCCGCAGCGGCCGATCGGCCGGATCGACGTGCTGTCCGACGCCGAGTGGGACCGCATCGTCGGTGGCTGGGGCGGCACGGTCACCTGCGCCCCGCACGCCGTGGTACCGGAGCTGTTCGAGGCCAGGGCAGCCGCCGCGCCGACCGCGACCGCGGTGTTGGTGGAYGGCCGCGCACACTCCTACGGCGAACTGGACGAGCGGGCCAACCGGCTGGCCAGAGTGCTGATCGCCCGCGGCGTCGGGCCGGAGGACGTGGTCGCGCTGGCCCTGCCGCGTTCGGTCGAGATGGTGGTCGCGCTGCTGGCCGTGCTCAAGGCCGGCGCGGCGTACCTGCCGATCGACGCGAGCTATCCGGCCGACCGGATCGAGTACATGGTGTCCGACGCCCGGCCCGGCGTGCTGGTCACCACCTCCGCCATCACCGCCCGGCTGTCCGATGTGGACGCCATGCTGCTGCTGGTCGACGACGCGGACACGGTCGCCGAGCTGGCCGGCCTGTCCGGCGACCGGGTGACCGACGCGGACCGGCGCGCCCCTCTCGACCCCGGCCATCCGACATATGTGATCTATACCTCCGGGTCCACCGGCCAGCCCAAGGGCGTCGTGGTCGATCATGCTGGGTTCGTCGCGATGGTGGAGAGCCTGATCCCCCGGTTCGGCGTTGCTCCGGGCACCAGGGTGCTGCAGTTCGCCTCGTTCAGCTTTGACGCGCACGTCTGGKAGATCGGCCTCGCCCTGCTCGGCGGCGGCACTGTCGTGATCGCTGACGAGTCGAGCCGGCTTGGCGGCCAGCCACTGGTGGATCTGCTGAACGACACCGGGATCACCCTGGCCGCGCTGCCGCCGGTGGTGGCCGCGGCACTGCCGGCCGACACCGTGCTGCCCACCGGGCTGACCATGGTGGTCGCCGGCGAGGCCTGCCCACCCGAAGTGGTCGCCCGGTGGTCACCACACGTGCGGATGTTCAACGGCTACGGCCCCACCGAGTCGGTGTTGGCCGCGACGGTCAGCGACCCGCTGTCCGGCTCCGGTCGGCCGCCGATCGGCCGGCCGACCGCGGCGCACCGGGTGTACGTCCTGGACAGGATGCTGCGCCCCGTCCCGGTCGGCGTGGTCGGCGAGCTGTTCGTCGGGGCGGGTCTTGCCCGCGGCTACCTCAACCGTCCCGGGCTGACCGCGCAGCGGTTCGTCACCGACCCGTTCGGCCCGGCCGGCGCGCGGATGTACCGGACCGGTGACCTGGTCCGTTGGCTGCCCGACGGGCAGCTGGACTACCTCGGCCGGGCCGACGACCAGGTGCAGCTCCGCGGTTTCCGGATCGAGCTCGGCGAGATCGAGTCGGTGCTGGTGGCCCAGCCCGGGGTCAGCCAGGCCGTGGTGGTGATCAACGAGGACGAGGCCGGCGACAGGCGCCTGGTGGCCTATGTCGTCRCCACCGGTGCCACCGGTGCCACCGCCGGTGCCGCAGCCGGCGGCCTGCCGGACGACCTGCGCGAGGCGGTCGCCGAATCGCTGCCGCAGTACATGGTGCCGGCCGCGGTGGTCGTCATCGACGCGATCCCGTTGACCCCGCAGGGAAAGCTGGACCGCCGGGCGCTGCCCGACCCGGACTTCGCGGCGAGCGGAGCCAGCGGCCGTGCGCCGCGCACACCGACCGAGGAGATTCTCTGCGGGGTGTTCGCGGACGTGCTCGGCGTGCCCAGGATAGGTATCGACGACGACTTCTTCGACAATGGCGGGCATTCGCTGCTGGCTACGAGGGTGATCAGCCGGGCCCGCTCGGCACTCGGTATCGAACTGCCGATCCGGGCGTTGTTCGAGGCCAGAACGGTGGCCGGGCTCACCGGGCGGCTGGCCGCCGACACGGGCACCAACCGGCCGGCGCTGGTTGCGGTCCCGCGTACCAACGACACGCTGCCCCTGTCGTTCGCCCAGCGGCGGCTGTGGTTCCTCAACCGGCTGGAACGCGATTCCAGCGCCTACAACGTGCCGTTCGCCCTGCGGCTGAGCGGTGAACTGGACGCCGACGCGCTGCAGGCCGCGCTGCGCGACCTCGCCGACCGGCACGAGAGCCTGCGCTCGGTGTTCCCCGAGGTGGACGGTGCGCCGATGCTGCGGGTGCTGGACGGTCCCGACGCGCATCCGCTGCTGCCGGCCACCCGGGTGGCCGAGGACGAACTGGCCGCGGCACTGCGCGTGCAGGCCAGGCGCGGGTTCGACCTGACCAGCGAGCCGCCGCTGCGGGCCAGGCTGTTCGTCCTCGGTGAGCACGAGCACGTGCTGCAACTGGTCCTGCACCACGTTGCCTTCGACGGCTGGTCGATCGCGCCGCTGACCCGGGACCTGGCCACCGCCTACCGTGAGCGGCAGGCCGGCCGCGCGCCACGGTGGGCGCCGCTGCCGGTGCAGTACACCGACTACACGGTGTGGCAGCGCACGCTGCTCGGCGACGGCGGTGACCCGGACAGCGTGCTGTCCACGCAGCTGGACTACTGGACCAGCGAGCTGGCCGACCTGCCCGACGAGCTGCTGCTGCCCACCGACCGGCCGCGTCCGGCCACGGCCAGCCACGCCGGCGACGAGATCCGGTTCGATCTCGGCCCCGCCCTGCACCACAGGATCGTCGAGCTGGCCAGGGAGTCCGGCGCGACCGTGTTCATGGTGCTGCAGGCCGCGGTCGCCGCGCTGCTCGGCAAACTCGGCGCCGGCAGCGACATCCCGCTGGGCAGCCCGATCGCGGGGCGCACCGACGACGCGCTGGACGACCTGGTCGGGTTCTTCACCAACACCCTGGTGCTGCGCACCGACATCAGCGGCGACCCGACCTTCGCCGAGCTGGTCGGCCGGGTGCGGGAGACCGACCTTGCCGCGTACGCCCGGCAGGACGTGCCGTTCGAGTACCTGGTCGAGGCGCTCAATCCGGCCCGCTCCATGGCCCGGCACCCGCTGTTCCAGGTCATGGTGGTGTTGCAGAACACCGACGACGAACCGGTCACGCTGCCCGGTCTTGCCACGAGGATTGAGCCGATCAGCTCGACCGCGTCCCAGGTGGACATGACCTTCCAGTTCGTCGAGCGGTTCGACGGCAGCATGCCGGCCGGAGTGATCGGCCTGCTGGAGTTCGGCACCGACCTGTTCGACCGGTCCACCGTGGAGGCCGTCGCGGCCCGTCTCACCCGGCTGCTGGGTGCGGTCACCGCCGATCCGGCGATCCGGCTGGCCGCCGTGGACGTGCTGGAGCGGGCCGAGCGGACCGCTCTGCTGCGGCTGTCCCGCGGCCCGGAGCGTCCGGTCGGCGACGGGGTGATGGAGCGGATTCGTGCGGCCGGCACCCGGGCACCGAACGAGATCGCGGTGTCCGACTGGGCGGGCAGCCTGGACTACGCCACCCTGCTCGGCCGGGCCAGCGCGCTGGCCCGACGGATGGACGCCGCGCTGGTCGCGGTGCTGGCCAGCCCGGGCACCGGGTTCCTCACCGCTGTGCTCGCCGCGCTCAGCCGTGGCGGGGCCTACCTGCCGATGGACGTGCTCGCCCCGGTCGGCCGGCTCGCCGAGTCGTTCGTGGACAGCGGGGCGGCGGCCATCGTGGTGGACGAGGAGCACCGCGAGCTGGCGCGGCGGGTGCTGGCGGCGGCTGGCAGCGCGGCGCCGGTGCTGGTGTTGGACGAGGCCAGCGACCCGATGGACGCGCTGGTCGAGCTGTCCGGCGCGGACGACGACCTGGCGTATGTGATCTACACGTCCGGCTCCACCGGCCGGCCCAAGGGAGCCATGGTCGAGCGGGCCGGCATGGCCAACCACATCTGGGCCAAGGCCGACGACACCCGGCTGTCGGGTTCGGACACCGTGGTGCACAACGGACCGGTCACCTTCGACGTGTCGGTCTGGCAGATGCTCGGCGCGCTGCAGTTCGGCGGCCGGGTGGTCATGGTGGACCGGGCCACGGCCTCCGATCCGGTGGCGCTGTTCGACGTGGTCGCCCGTGAGCGGGTGACCGTGCTCGAGGTGGTGCCCTCGATGCTGCGCGCCGCGCTGGACGCCTGGGATCTGGCCGGCGACCCGGTCGAGCTGCCGACCCTGCGCTACCTGGTGCCCACCGGTGACGTGCTCGCCCCGGACCTGTGCACCCGGTGGTTCGCCCGGTTCCCGGACATTCCGCTGGTCAACACCTACGGGCTCACCGAGTGCTCGGACGACGTCGCGCACGCGGTGATCACCGCGGACGGCTGGACCGAGGACGCCCGGGTGCCGATCGGCACGCCGATCCGCAACACCGCGCTGTACGTGCTCGGCGAGGACCTGCGGCCGGCCCCGGTCGGCGTACCCGGCGAGCTCTACGTCGGCGGAGTCGCGGTGGGACGCGGTTACCTGGCCCGCCCGGGGCTGACCGCGGCCCGGTTCGTCGCCGACCCGTTCGGCCCGCCCGGTGCCCGTCTGTACCGCTCCGGTGACAGCGTGGTGCTGCGCGCCGACGGAAAACTGGAGTTTCTGCAGCGCAGGGACAACCAGATCAAGATCCGCGGCTACCGGATCGAGCCCGGCGAGATCGAGATCGCGCTGCGTTCGCTGCCCTCGATCGGCGACGCGGCGGTGCAGGTCGGGGTGGACTCCGGCGGGCACAAGCGGCTGGTCGGCTACCTGGTGCCCGCGCCGGGCCGGCTCGGCCTGGACACCGGCGTGGTGCGCCGCGAACTCGGTGAGGTGCTGCCGGACTACATGGTGCCCGCGCTGTTCTCGGTGCTGCCCGAGATGCCGTTGACCGCGCACGGCAAGCTGGACCGCAGAGCCCTGCCCGCCCCGGACTTCGACCAGCTCGGGCAGGGCCGCGAGCCGCGTACCGCGGCCGAGCACACGCTGTGCGCGGTGTTCGCCGACGTGCTCGGGCTACGCCAGGTCGGCGCGGACGACGACTTCTTCGAGCTGGGCGGTCACTCGCTGCTGGCCGTCCGGGTCGTCGACCGGGCCGGTCGGGCCGGTGTGCCGATCAGCATCGCGGACGTGTTCACACACAAGACGCCGGAAGCGCTGGCCAGGGCGGCCGGCCTGGCCGACACCGCGGTGACCAGGGTGTTTGACGAGGTGCGCGAGCGGAGCGCGGACGACRCCGAGTTCGACCCGTTCGCCGTCATGCTGGCCATCCGGCCGAGCGGCAGCCGTCCACCGCTGTTCTGCATCCACAGCGGACTCGGGTTCAGCCTGCCCTATCTCGGACTGGCCAGGCACATCGACCCGGAGTATCCGATCTATGGCATCCAGTCGCCGAGTATCACCACGTTGGCCCCGTTCGCCAGCACGCTCACCGAGCTGGCGAAAAGCTACGTCCAGCACATTCGCTCGGTGGCGCCGAACGGTCCGTACCACCTGCTCGGCTGGTCGTTCGGCGGACTGCTGGCCCACGAGATCGCCGTCCACCTGCGGGCCGACGGACATCAGGTCGGCCTGCTGGCCAGCCTGGACGGCTACCCGCACGCCGAGGACCTCACCGAACACGCCGGTGCCGACGACCAGGAGGTGTTCGCCTGGTTCCTGGAGTTCGTCGGCCACGAGCGAACCGAGTTCTCCGGCCGCACGCTGAGCCGGCACGACATCGTGGACGTGCTGCGCCACGACCACAACGCCCTCGCCGAGCTGGGTGAGGAGCGGGTGTTCGCCCTGCTGGACGCCATGCGCAGGACCACCGAGCTGGCCGAGCGGCACGTCCCCGGCGACTACGACGGGGAGCTGACCCTGCTGGCCGCGCAGCCGCCCGGCGCGCCGGACGAACTGGCCGACCGGACCGCCCGCTGGGCCTCCTACGCGGACGGTGTGCGCACGTATCAGGTGGCCTGCCCGCATGACGAAATGATGGATCCGGGTCCGCAGGCTGAGATCGGCGCCATGCTCGATGCCGAACTTCATCGGTTCAGTGAGGGAGAGGGAGCATGACAGCCGTATCGGAGATCGCGCCCGCGGCCCGGCCAGGCGGGCTGAACAGGGCGGTCGTCGAGATCACCGCGGTGGCCGGGCGGCGGTTGCGGCACCTGCGCCGAGCGCCCGGCCGGTTCGTCGGCATCACGCTGAACCCGCTGGTCTCCATGATCGTGTTCGGCTACCTGTTCCAGCGCTCGATCGTGATTCCCGGCGACGGCAGCTACCAGGAGTACCTGTTCGCGGGCGCGGCCATCCAGGTCGGGCTGGCCGGGGTGGGACCGACCGCGATCGCCGTGGCCAGCGACCTGTCCGGCGGACTGACCGACCGGTTCCGTTCGCTGCCCATCATCCGCTCGGCTGTCCTGGTCGGGCACACCATCGCCGACCTGCTGGTCGGATTGCTCGGGCTGGYGGTGATCGCCGGGTTCGGCCTGCTGGTCGGTTGGCGGGCGCACAACGGACTGCTCGGCGTGCTGGCCGGGTTCGGCGTGCTGGCCGGGTTCATATACGTGATGATCTGGCTTGGCGTGCTGCTCGGCATGGCCTCACGCAGCCTGGAGACGATCGACTCGATCTCCACTCTGGTCGTGGTGGTCTTCCCGTTCCTGTCCAACGCGTTCCTGTCCGCGGAGTACCTGCCCGGCTGGCTGCGTCCGGTCGCCGAGTGGAATCCGGTGAGCGCGGTGGCCACCCTCTGCCGTGACCTGTGGGGCAACCCGACCACGACCGCGGGCGGTTTTCCCGCCGATCATCCTGGTGTGGTCACGGCGATCACTCTGGGTCTGCTGCTCGCCATCACGTCGCTGGTGAGCCTGCGCCGCTACCGCAGTGCCGCATTCTGATCATCAGAGTACTGGAGCCGTGCGTCATGACAGCATCCTCGCTCGCCGACATCGACCTGGCCGACCCGCAGACCTTCCTCGACCAGGACCTGCCCGCCCTGTGGCGCAGGCTGCGCGCCGAGTCCCCGGTGCACTGGAATCCRCCGTCCGGGCGCAACCCCGGGTTCTGGGTGGTCTCCCGGTACGCCGACGTGCATGCGGTGTACAAGGACAACAGGCGGTTCACCTCCGAACGCGGCAATGTGCTGACCACGTTGCTGCAGGGCAACGACTCGGCATCGGGAAAGATGCTCGCGGTGACCGACGGGCACCGGCACCGGGAGATCCGCAACCTGATGCTGAAGTCGTTCTCTCCCCGTGCGCTGGCCCCGGTGGTCGACAGGGTGCGGGCACGGACCAGCCGGCTGATCTCCGAGGCGGTCGAGCGCGGCGAGTTCGACTTCGCCACCGACGTCGCAGACCATATCCCGATCAACACGATCGGCGACCTGATGGACGTGCCACCGGCCGACCGTCCGAAGCTGGTCGACTGGAACAACCAGACCCTCAGCCGGCACAGCTCACAGCACTCCGAGCTGGAGGAGTTCCTGGCCCGTAACGAGATCCTGCTGTACTTCTCGGCGCTGGCCCAGGAGCGCCGCCGCAACCCCGGCGACGACGTGATCAGTACCCTGGCCACCGGCGAAGTCGACGGCGAGCCGCTGTCCGAGGACGAGATCGTCTTCAACTGCTACAGCCTGATCCTGGGTGCCGACGAGTCCAGCCGGATGTCGTCGATCGGCGGCATCCTGGCGCTGGCCCGGTACGACGGGCAGTGGCGGGCGCTGAAGGACGCCACGGTGTCCGTCGACACCGCCGTCGAGGAGGTGCTGCGCTGGACCACCCCGGCCATGCACTTCGGCCGGCGCGCCGTGGTGGACGCGCAGATCGGCGACACCCCGGTAGCAGCKGGCGACATCGTCACCCTGTGGAACTCCTCGGCCAACTTCGACGAGGCGGTGTTCGCCGACTCCCTCAGGTTCGACCTGGCCCGCACCCCCAACAAGCATGTTGCGTTCGGTTACGGCCCGCACTTCTGCCTGGGCGCGTTCCTCGGCCGCGCCCACGTCGGCGCGGTGCTGCACGCGCTGCGCGAGCAGGTCAGCGGCATCGAGGTCCTGGGGGAGCCGCGCCGGCTGTTCTCCAACTTCGTGCACGGCTACAGCAGTGTCCCGGTGCGGTTCCGATGAACCGCTGGCGGTGTTCGCGGTGCGGGAGCGACTATCCGCTGGCTGCGCACCGCTATCTCTGCGATCGCGACGAGGGCCGTCTCGGCCTTGAACTCGACGGCGCGGCGCCGACGATCACCGCCGACGACACCACGATGTGGCGCTACGCGGATCTTCTTCCGTTCGCCCGCGACTCCGGCGGCGTGGCCGCCATGCGTGCCAGGTACCCGTGCGGCTGGACCCCGCTCACCGCCCGTCCAGGCCTGTTCGGAGTGGACGATCTCTGGGTGAAGAACGAGGCGGTGAACCCGACCGGTTCGCTCAAGGACCGCGCGAGCGCCGCGGTGGTCGCCGCGGCCCTCGACCACGGCCACCGGGTGGTGGCCGCCGCCTCCACCGGCAACGCCGCCACCGCGCTGGCCGCCGCCGTGGCAGCCGCTGGCGGCCTTGACTGCGTGGTCTTCGTCCCCGGCAGGGTCACCGCGGYGCGGGTGGCCCGCCTGCGTGGTTTCGGTGCCACCGTGCTGGTGGTCGACGGCGACTACGACACCGCGGTCCGGCTGAGCCTGGACGCCTGCGCCGGGTTCGGCTGGTACTGCCGGACCACCGCGATCAACCCATACACCACGCAGGRCAAGAAGACCGCCGCCCTGGAGATCGCCGAACAGCTGGCCGGCCACGCCCCGGACGCGGTGGTGGTCGCCGTCGGCGACGGCAACATCCTGGTCGGTCTGCACCACGGCTTCCGGGACGCCGTCCGCGCCGGCCTGCTGGATCGCGTCCCGAGGCTCATCGGCGTGCAGGCCACCGGTGCCCGTGCCGTGTACCGCGCGTGGGCGGCGGGCGCCACCGAGGTCGCACCCGCCCCGGCCGACACCGTCGCCGCCGGGATCTCGGTCGGCGACCCCATGGACGGAACCCGCGCCCTGGCCGCCCTGCGGGACACCGCCGGTCTCGCGGTCACCGTCACCGATGCCGAGATCACCGCCGCGGTCACCCGGCTGGCCGCCGCCGGCATCGGCGCCGAGCCCTCCAGCGCCACCGCGTTCGCCGCGCTGCCCGCCCTGCTGTCCGGCGGGGAACTTGCTCCCCACCACCGTGTCGTCGTGATCAACACGGGTGACGGTGCCCTCCTCGGCCACCCCGTCCCCGCCAGCGAACCCCGGGTCGCCCCCACGGTCTCCGCCGTCCGCGCCGCCACCCCGGCTCTGCCGCATGGCGTACCCGGGATTTTCGCCGCACACGCGCACCCCTGACCCGTTCCCAGCACGCCGCAAGGGGCGGGCGGGTTTTTCTCCCGCGGCGCGCGCGACGGCCGGGCGGTCGGTGCGGGCGGTCAGTGAAGGACGTTCCCCCGTCGCCGGGCACGCGGGCCTCCCGGCTGCTGGACGTGGTCCGAAAGTTCGTCTCCGCTACGGCTGACAGGGTCTAGGTTGTTGATGCACCCACAGTCGCGGAACCCGCGAACCCCACCGATTCGGTGCTGTCCCGGGTGCGGCTCCGGAACCGATCCAGTCACAGGAGGTACCTATGAGCGACCGGCAAGTACGGATGATCGTCCTGTCGACGGACGATCTCGAGGAGTCGATCAAGTTCTACACCGAGACCCTCGGCTTCCCGCTGAAGTTCCGCGACGGCGCCCACTTCGCGGCTCTTGACGGCGGTTCGGTGACCCTTGCCCTGGCCACAGCGATCGATCACCCCATCCACGGCCAGGTCGTCGTGGGCATCAAGACCGACGACGTCGACGGCGCGGCCAGGGCGATCGAGGAGAACGGCGGCGGCATCGTGAAAGGCCCCTACGACGACGCTCACGAGCGCCGCGCCGTGGTGTACGACAACAAGGGCAACGGCCTGGTCTTCTACAAGCCGCTTCCGCGCTGACGCACATTCGATCCGCGTATTCGATCCGCGCCCACGCTGGCCGGTCACCAGCCGGCGTGGGCGCGGATCAACCAACCGACGACGCGGCCGTGGTCTCGTACGGCGTTCCGCCACCTCGCCCGCAGCCTTCGGCTCTCCCGTGACGAGCGACCCCGGTGAGACGAGATGGTCGATCCGGCCGTGACCAGCCGAGCCCAGATCACTCCGCGACCGAAACAACCACAGATGTCCTGGTCAGGAGGGAGCCGGCGAGGGGATTCGAACCCCTAACCGCTCGATTACAAGAGCAAGGCAGACCGTCCGTCGGTGTTCGTGGCGTCCGGTGACCTGGCCCAGGCGTCCACCGGCTTCCGCGCCTGTCCGTGGACGTCCGCCGGCTGGGGTACACCTCCGGGTACACGAGGGCGGCACCTCACGAGCTTGGGAAAAACGTGCAGCGCCCGTCGTTGACCTGGCCGACAACGTTCCTGCCCAGGTCAACGACGGTCCAGTCATCGTCGGAGACCACAGATCGGACCACATGCTATCCGTTGCTACTGGCACGGATATGGCACGACGAAAGATCACCAACGATGCCCGGCAAGCCTGGCCGCACCGCAGGCACGCCAGCGCCGAGGAGCGGAAACGACACGGCAGTGCCTTGGCGGCTAACCGCCCGATTACAAGATCGGGCCGCGTAGTCCGCTGACGTCCGTACTCCTCCGTTGGCCTGCTCCCAGCCCTGCCCGCGTCCACCCCGGTCGCGGCCGGTGTCCGCGGGCTTGACTGTACGGATGGCTGTACGACTGGCTTCCGAACCGGGCTACTCACGCCACCACGGGGGACGCCCACCCGTCCATACTTCACCACCGAACATAGCTATTTCCGGAGAAACAGTGGCAGGGAGATAAACGCTTGCCGATTCGACCCCTGAATCCGATGGAACGAAAACGCAGGTTAGATCTTTCACGGGATCCTTGAGCCCTACACCAAATGGGGCCGCAACGTACTGCGCGGGCACCGCCGTTCGCGGCAAGATCGAAAGTGACACATCCGACCCAACCCCCTCCTCGTTCGCAGCCACGGTACGGATTAGACCCACCAATATTTGCGCAATTCCGAGCACCTTAGAATCATTATTTTTTCGATACCTGCRAATAAGATCAATTGCTCGATTTAGATCGRCACGCCTYGGCGGCATCCCAAAAGCACCGACACGAAAATCGTGCTTCCCGCTCAGCGGCGGAGTCCTCGTCACGTCGAAATCGACTCGTGGGTTCCAGCGACCCAGGCCACCACCAAGCGCGTTTGACACAGTGATTCCGACCGGTTCAAGGCTGTCAGGAGTAGTCCGACTATCCGCGAACCCAGCGACCACAAAGGCATGCCCAGAGTCCCTATTTCTAAGCGGCGGGCGTATCGAAGCGACTGCCGATCTGGCGCTCCGGGCAAGAACATCGAAGTACTGCTGCGGCTCGAYGCTCGCCAGCGTCTGCGCCACCCATTGCTCGGTCTTCATACCACCAAGGCAAGCAAGGCCCGTGTAGCCCATAAGAAAACGTCCACATAGAACGATGGCTTTGTTTTCAGTGTCCTCCGGGGGCCTAGCAGAATTCTTCCAGGTGATTCGCCGATCCGAGGCCAACACGGCGAATTGGTGGGAGACATAGCTCAGAATCAGGGTCACGCTAATCCCCCGCTATCGTACGAAGTAGAGACCGCCTTACCGCCAGCGCCGGGGTGAGCTGCAGGGGGCAACGTGGCTGGGCTGTCGCGCTGTGCGGTACGAGCGCAGACGGGTATTTGATCTCAGAACGAGATCGGCTGCGGGGCTCGACCAGACGCAGGTCATGGCCTCGCCCACGTCTACCCCGGTTGCAGTACAACTGCCGTACCGCGGGCCACTGGCGGCGGTTACGGAACGTTAACAGATCCGACCAGCAGATTATGAGATCACCGGTGCTTCGTCCGCTGATGTCCGTGAACGTCCGCCGGTCCTGATCACGGGCTCGGCCTCGTCCACCGAGTCCCGTGGCCGTCTCCCGTCGTCCACGGGCTTGGCTGCCAACATCGCGCCAGCAACCTTCTGGTCCGTAGACCTCGGTGCTCCCTCAACGGAGGTCCGCCGGTATCCACCGGTGCAGGTCATGGGCTTGGCGATGTCCACCGCATCCGACCCTACCCGCTTGACCAGTCGACCGAGCGACAGATGGAACGCAGGGAATCTCTCCACGAGAGTCTGCCTCCGTAATAGGCGTGGAAGGCCGATAGAATCCGATCTACGGTCTCGGTGTACACTACGCCACACCTTGGCTGTTGACACGGGGAATGTGCGTGAAGATCTTCATTAGCTGGTCGGGCGACACGTCGAAGCAGATTGCGGAGATCTTCCGGGACTGGCTACCTATCTTGATCCATGAGATCGATGTCTTCGTATCGTCCCAGGACATCGGTGGCGGTACACGCGCGCTGGACGTCTTGGCGGACGAGTTGGACGCAACGTCCTATGGCCTGATTGTAACGACCAAGGCAACGCAGTCGGCGCCCTGGATCAACTTCGAGTCTGGGGCGCTTGCAAAGCACGTCGCCAAGAGCCGCGTGGTACCGATTCTTATCGACCTTGGGGTATCGGACCTTAAGAACCCGCTCGCTCAATTCCAGGCTATCGATAGCCGACAATCCGACGCCATGGTAAAACTGGTACGTGAGATTAACGCCGAGGCGTCACCGCGGCCCGTTGTCGACGAGATATTGAGAAAACGCTTCGAAGCCTTCTGGCCGGAACTGGACGAGAAGCTGGCGACGGTGCGGTCTACACTAGGAAAGACTTCCGGCGAACCCGCTATTACCGAAAAGGAAATGATGGCGGAGATTCGCGCCGAGGTTCGGCGGCAGTCGCATCAAATCTTCGAGATCTCGGCCAGAATCTCCGATGCACTCCCTAAGGGTGAGCGCCAGATCATTTTCTCGCAAATCGCCACATATATGATCAGTACTGAGTATTCTTCGAATTCCTATAAGCACACCAAAGGAGATTTTGGACCCACATACAGGGTGGAAAAAGAGCCTTCAAAGAGACTGACGGACTTCTTTGATCATGTCGGGCCGATGATGGGTCAGAGCGTTCAAATTGAATGGCCTGGTGGATTCTATTCAAACCCGCCCTTCTAGGATCTAAGTCGTATGCATGTGGGAGTCGCTGACCGTCTTCCTGTATTAGACCTGGTTCCAGAATGATCCGCGGAATCCATGGACGTCTCTCTGCCTGCTTGGCTACACCGTCGTGTACACCAACGCCGTCTCGTGTGAGCTCACGGGAAGCAGAACTGAAGCCGTTTCGCAGGGTGGCCACGGACGGTCTCGAGGCTGGCAGGCTGGGCGGGTCGGGCTGTCCGGCGAGCGAAGCGACCTGGTCCAGTCTTCCGGCCATGCGCTGGCGTGCCCGCTGCTCGTAGTTCCGCCCCCTGGCGTGCGCGATGTCACCGGCGCTGGATGGCGGCTCGTGCCATGGCTGGCTGCTTCCCGCCCTGTCCACGTGTGCCGCCTGGACAGGGCTTGGGTGATGATTCTGTGCGGTGTGGGCTGCGACGCGCCGGCGAGCACGGCCGGCCACGGCCGCGCGCAGCCGTCGCGCGGCGCGGCTCGCGCCGCGCCTTGATCCTAAAACGGGAAATTCGGCAGTCTGTTGGACTTGTACCGGACCTGTGTTCGGTGATGTCTCGGCCGATCGGAACGTGATGGCCTGTTCATGTCGATCGTGGGGTCGTGCCGCGGCGAGCAAGGTTGATCAGAGCGTCTGTGCGTGATGCACGGTTGGGGAGCTGGTCAAGAACGGTTTGGGTGCGGTCGATGGCGTCTTGCAGCTCGGGGGCGTCGCGGGCGGGGAACGGTTCGGGGATGTGGCTGAGTGGCGCGGCAACGACACCGTTGGCGCCGGCGGCAAGGCTGGTGGCGATGTGGCGGGCCGTGCCGTCCCACAGAGCGAATGCGGGTCCGGCAGCTCCTCGGAGAGCTGCAAGATCCTCGGAGCCGACCTTGGACACCTTTGCACCGCGGGGAAGGCAGCCGTGCGCGAGGGCACTGTGGGCCAGGTCCGGGGTAAGCGTGTGGCCGCTGAATTCGGGGTGGCTGAAGACATAGCTCGGGTTCGGCAGCGCGGCGAGGAAGCCGCGGGCCTGGTCGATCGTGTGCAGGTCCCGCAGGACAACCATGGGTGTGATCCCGCGACGTTCGGCTTCGGTGATATCCGCCGGTGACCAGCAACAGGCGGTGATCCGGTCCGGGCTGATCACGGCYGTCCAGATATCGATTGTGGCGGCCCGTTCGGCCGTGGTCGCGGTGTGTCCGTTGGTGGTGGTGCCGGACAGGATGAACAGGTCGGCCCAGGTGGCGGCGGCGCGTCGGGCGTACCGCTCGGTATCGGTGGTGCTGATCGCGCCGTCGGTCGTGCGGAACGTGAGCGCAGGTATGACGAGCTGGAGGCTCACGGGAGCCGGTCCCGCACGGGCGGAAGATGCTCCGGGGCGCCGGTCAGCGTCTGATGGATCAGATCGGCGGCCGCGGCCGGTGTCCGCTGGTCGGTGCGCAGGACCATGGTGAACGTTCCGGGTGCGGCTGCGGCTAGGTCTGCCTGTGTCTCGTCCCAGACCCGAAGCCGTTCTTYGGGATCGCTGCTGCCGCGTTCATGGAGGCGGGCACGGGTGATGTTGCGGGGGCACCAGAGCAGGACGGTGAGCCATCGGGCRGGATAGCCGGTGCGCAGTGCGGTGATGCCGGCGATCTGGCCCAGGTGCACGACGGGGATCTGTCCGGCGGTGATGATCTCGTCGAGTCGTGGGCTGTCGATGGCGTAGATGTTCCCGTACCGCTCGTTCGCGTAGACGATCAGATGCCGGTCGTGGAGCTGCGCGAGGTCACCGGCGGAGGTATGCCGGTACCCGATGCTCTTACCGCTCCCGGCCTTCAACCGGTCGAAATGGACGTACCGGCCGTCAACGGCAGTGAGCGCGGCGGTGACGGTGTCCTTTCCGGCTGCCGGCGGCCCRTACAGCACGACCGCGTCAGGACGCGTCGCGGACACGACTGGCAAGCTGGCGGGCCTGCTCGGCGAGGCTGGTCTTGGCGTGCCGGCCGTTGTCAACGACGAAATGCGTGCACACAGGACGTTGATCAAGGTTGAWGCTGGCTACGTATTCGTCCCAGTAGGACAGCTTCCAGGAGTCACGAGCGGCGTCGCGGGTCTCCAGATAGTCCCGCATCGAGTCGACGTCACAGCGCATCCACACGACCGCGATTTCGGCGCCGCGCTTGACGCAGCGGCTCTTCAGCCGTTGCAACCACGGTTCACTTGCTACTTCCTGAAGGAACGGTGCGGTGACAACGGTGGAGATCCCAAGCTGCAGGTTGTCGAAAACCGCGTCGAACAGGCAGCGGTATTCCAACGGCCGGACCTTGTCCCGGTAGATCGCGGTCTGCCGGTCGTTCGGATCGGCGCCCAGCGACAACAGCAGGCTCTCGGTCAGCGGCCGGCTGACGGTGTCCTTGTCCAGCAGCATCCACCCGGTGATCTCACTGACGAACCGAGCGAACTCGGTTTTGCCTGACCCCGCGAAGCCGGCGACCAGGACCAGGACGGGTGCGCCTTCCCGGGGGCGGCCGGAACTCCATGCCGACAGGATCCGCTTCTTCAGATCGCACGAGGGAAGGACGATCGACCCGCCGCCGTCGCCGCTGGGTGTCTCGACGGTGGCCAACAGACGATTGATCGTTTCGGTGACCTCGTCGTGGCGAGGGTCGACCGGCGGAGCATCGGTGGGAACGCCGATCGCGTCGCGCAGATGCGCCGGAACCCGGAGCGGATCCCGGCTGCGGGGGCGGGCGGTATCCGGTGCGATCTCCCATGGGCGGGTGGCGAGTCCGAGCATTCCACCCGGTATGCGCAGGCCGTCGGCGATACGTTCAATGACGTCGAGATCTTCGACCCGGGCTTTCCCAGTGACGATACGGCTGATACGCGGCTGGCTGAAGCCCTCGATCGACGCGGCGATCCGATCCTGACCGACATGATCGTATTTGCGGATCAGTAGGAAGATGGCGGCGAAATCTCGGGCCGCRCACGCGGCACGCATCTCCTCGCGGGCGAGTAGCGCGGCRGACACGCTGTAGGGCGTGTGGTGCGGCGGGGCGTCGGGCATCATCCGTGGACCTTCTCGCGGTGCCCGGAGGCGGTTGGTGGTGGAACGAGCGGGGCCGTCCGCTGAGCGTAACGCGGACGAGCGGTTGCGGTACGCCGGACCGCGCGGGCAGGCGCTCCGCCGACGGGTGTCAAGCGCTCGCCTACCGCTACAAACAGCATTGCCGTATACCGACAGTCAATATCGTTTCGACATTCCGTTACCGACTGGTCCTCGGTGAGGCTGTCCGGCAAGCCGGCCCTGTCCCGTGTTGAGTCCCATTGCTCCGCGGGACCGGGCCGGTATCCAACCGACAACGTGGACGGGATGGTGTGGCCAGTGACGGCAATCGTTGGATACGCGGTTGACGACGGGGAGGGAGAGGGCCGGTCGGCCGTGCTGTACGGCGTGGTGCGCTTCGAGTCGGGAGACGAACGACGGGTCCGCGACACCACGATCACATTTGATTCGCCTGCCGCAGCGGAGCTGTTCGCGCTGGAGAGCGGTTGGCACGACTTTCAGGTGACGCCGCTGTTCTTCTTCGTGGACAGCGTCACGGCGCCGGCGGCGGGGCGGATGCTACTGGGGGCGGCGCTGGCGCGGTCCATGCGGCGGGCCGGTGGCGATGACCAGCGGTAGTGATTGCGATCCGCCGCGAAGCAATCATGGCTGTACGTCGTCCGAGGCTCGGGCAGATGTGGCCAGCGGCGATTACGCGGTCACGATCCGCCCAGCGGATCGCCCCACGGACGTGATGCGAGCTTGGGCGTCGCTGCCGGACGAAGTAGGGTTCGCCGAGGCGTTCGGCGATGTTGAGGTGACGCTCGTGTTCCGATATGTGGATGAGCTGGTGCCGCCGCAGGAGCCGAATGGGTGGCCACCCACGCCAGGTTGAGCGGTCGGGCATCTGATGGTGCCATGAGGTGCAGGGGTCAGAATCGCGGCGGGCGACAACGCCCGGTGTCGGGATTCTGGCCCCTTACCTGTTGGCCGTGCCCACGGTGACGAGCTCTTCTATGGTGACCAAGCGGCGGCTGAGGTCCGCAAGCTGCTGTTCGATGCGGCTGATACCGGCAAGGATCTCCTGATCGCTTGCGTGGCCGGGAATGTCCGGCGCGCGGTTGCCGACCAGTATCCGGATCAGATGATCGTCGGGCCAGTCGAGGGCACGGGCGATCGCGGTCAACGTCTTGTTCTGCACGCGTCGGCTGGCACCGTGTTGGACCAGGCGCAGCGTGGAGACCGAGAGCCCGGACAGCTCGGCGAGCTGCTGCTGTCCGATCCGCAGGGCCGCCATGCGGTCGTTGACCGCAACGGCGACAGCGGCCCAGTTCTCACCATCAACCCGTCCCCGGGACGTGTAGACGCGCGGTGTGCTCCGTTCCAGCATGTATCACATCTTAGCTTCACAGCAAACAACATGCCCTGCCGCCGGCTGTATATCGACCAGTTATAAAAGCTCGCCGCGCCCGACCTTCCCATGCCTCGTCGATATGGCCATATACCGACCTCGCATGCATCGACGATCTACCGCTTGAAAAGCGGTTGGCGAACGGTGCACTGTAGATCCTGTCCGGAACGCGGCGAGATGTCGGCACCATCCGGACCTGATCCCTACGGAGGTGACAACGGCGATGGCGGTACCGCAACGGATTCCCGTGGTATTCACGGACGTGTTCCCGCACGGCGCCTACGTGCTGGGGGTGGAACCGGTCAACGACTTCGACAAGGCGAAGGCGGGGATAGCCGACGCGCAGGAGCGGGACAAGGTCACCGGTGAGTTGGTGTGGGCGGTGCGGGTGATGGACGCCGACCCGAACGCGCGGGCCGGCTCAGCAGAGGTGAAGGTGAAGATCGCCGCTGCGGTGCGGCCGGTGCCGCCGGAGCCGTTGGCGGGGACGCCGTTTCGGCCGGTGGAGTTCGACGGGCTGACCCTGACCCCGTACGTGAACACGAACGGGCGGACGCCCAAGCAGGGGTATTCGTGGTGGGCGACCGGGATACGGCCGGTGCGCGCGGGTGCGGGGCGGGCGGCGGCATGACCGGGGCAACAGCTATCCCGGACGCCGGTGGCGGGYGGGTGCCGGTCGGGTCGCACGGGCATATCAGCGTGCATGTCGGGTCGGACGGGTCGGCGCGGTGCTTCACCTACCCGCACGAGCGGCCGATCCTCGCGGTCGATGCCGACCACACCCATCTGTCCCTGTCCGTGACAGACGGCGTGGTGACCGTCGATCATCTCGCGTTCGCGCGGGCGCTGGTGCGGGCTGCCACCGACTATCTGGGCGAATGCGAACGGCTGCTGACAGATCCCACCGCCGACGCCTCACAGAACGAGACCGCGACCGCGGCCTGAGCGCGCTTATCAYGGGTACCGGGACGGCCGTCTGAGTCTTCTTTTTCGCTCCACCGGTTCCGGCCCGCCGATTTCTCTTCCTTCCGTTTCTTTTTCTTTCGATGCAGGGTGGGTGTGATCTGTCATGGCCAGAATCAACGGCTMCCGGCCGTTTCCCGACGTGCCGACCCGGCATCCGAAAGTCGACGTACCGCTGTGGGTCGTGCTCGTCGGGCTCGCCGGGCGGATGTGCGCCCGGCTGCTGCTCTTGGTGCTGCGGCATCCGGTCCTGGTGGGCTTGTTGCTGACGGTGGYGGTGCTCCGGGACCGGTACGGGCTGGTCGGGCTCGGGGTGGCGGCTCTGGTCCTGGCCGTGCTGGCGGTGGGGTGGCGGCTGGCGCATCGCCGGTCGTTCGCCTGGCTGGTCGGCTGGTTGCGGGGCCGGCTGCGGCTGCTGGCGGTGTACCGGTGGCGGTGGCGGCCGGTGATGGTGCATACCGGGCTGGCGATCCGGGTGCCGGTGTCCAACGGGGAGCGGATCGCCTTCGCCGAAACGTTCCCGCGTATTCGACAGGTCCGCTCGGATCGGTGGGCGGATCGGCTGCGGGTCGAGCTGCTGTACGGGCAGACCCCGCAGCAGTGGGCGGAGCAGGCTGAGGCGCTGCGGCAGGCGTTCCGCGCGCAGTCCTGCCGGGTCCGCCCGGATACCCGGGTGGGGTACATCTGGCTGGACTTCACCCACCGTGACCCCCTCGCCGAGCTTGTCCCCTTGGCCGATCTCGACGGTCCGGACGCGGACGGCGACGGCGACGGCGGGGACGACGACGGTTGGGATGACGACACGCCGGTAAACCTGACGGGAATCCCGATCGGCCGGCGGGAAGACGGCCAACTCTGGCGGTTGCCGGTCCGCGGCGCGCATGTGCTGGTGGCGGGGGCGACCGGGGCGGGGAAGAGCGCGGTGTTGTGGGCGACGATCCGCGGGCTCGGCCCGGCGGTGCGCGCCGGCCTGGTCGAACTGTGGGTCGCCGACCCGAAGGGCGGGATGGAACTCGCGTTCGGCCGGGGCATGTTCACCCGGTTCGCCACCGACACAGGCAGCATCGCCGACCTGCTCGACGACGCGGTCACGGTCATGCGGGCGCGGGCGGCCCGGCTGCGGGGCGTGACCCGGCTGCATACCCCGACCGTGGACGAACCGCTGATCGTCGTGATCGTCGACGAACTCGCCGCGCTGACGGCGTATGTCACCGACCGGGAGGTCAAGCGGCGGTTGTCCGCGTCCCTGCCGCTGCTGCTGTCGCAGGGCCGGGCGCCGGGGGTGGTGGTGGTCGGGGCGGTGCAGGACCCGCGGAAAGAGGTGCTGCCGTTCCGGGACCTGTTCCCGGTCCGGGTGGCGCTGCGGCTGACCGAACCCGACCAGGTCGACCTGGTGTTGGGCGATGGTGCCCGGGACCGCGGGGCACGGGCGGAGGAGATCCCCGACGCGCTGCCCGGGGTGGGCTATGTGCTGGCCGACGGGCAGGCGGATCCGGTGCGGGTGCGGGCGGCCTGGGTCGACGATGCCGAGATCTCCCGGATGGCGCACCGCTACCRACCACCGGTCACCGGGGCGGCGTTCGACTTCGGTGATCGCGGCGAGGGTTGGACCCCGGACGTCAACGGCTGGGCGGCATGACCACATCGGATGGCTACGCCCCGGTATACGTGCTGCCGGTCTGCTCCTGGTGCCGGCATCTGTGGGCGGCGCACCGGGCGGATGTCGGTTGCCGGGCGCCGGTCGGGCGGGAGCGGGTGTGCGGCTGCCGGGAACCGCCCCCCGACCCCCACGATCCCGACAACGGCGGCCAGGACCACGACGACCAGGAGGAGCGGGCCGCATGACGCACGGAACGGACTCGGCCGGCCTGCCAGCGGCGTATCCGGACAGTCTGACCGGCCTCGTCTCGAGTACGGATCCGGCGGCGGGTAGCCGAACGGCCCGGATGCGTCTCCCGCTGGCCCGGCAGGTTCTCGAGGCGGTCGCGGTCGACAACGGGGTGTGCATCCGGCCGCTGGCGATGCGCCGGGTAGACCTGGCCACCGGGGAGACGGAAACCGTCCCGGTGCCGTGCGGGGCGACGCTGGCGAGCAAGTGCCCGCCGTGCGCGGACCGGGCACGCAAACTGAGGATGGCGCAGTGCAAGGCCGGCTGGCATCTCAACGACGAACCGCTACCCGACCCGAATCCGCCCGGCGACGACGCGAAAACCCTCGTGCAGCTCCGCGCGGATCTTGAAGCGGTCCGGACGGATGCTGTCGCCTGCCACAACGTCGACCAGGTCACCGAAGCGGACGATTTGATCTCGCAAGTGGACATGGCGTTGGAAGACCTCGGCGTCCGGGGGAAGACCGCGCCGGACAATCGGGAGCGGACCCGGCGGACCCGGTCGACGAAACGGCGGCAGGACGCCCCCGACCTGCCCCGGCTCCCCGTCGACCGGCGCACGATCGGGCGGACGTTCACCGCACCCGACGGGACGGTGTGGCGGCCGTCGATGTTCCTGACGTTGACCTGCGACTCTTACGGCCGGGTGACCTCGGACGGCAGCCCGGTGGAGCCGACGTCGTATGACTACCGGCGGGCGGCCCGTGACGCGATCCATTTCCCTAAGCTGGTCGACCGGTTCTGGCAGAACCTGCGCCGGGCGGTGGGCTACGACGTGCAGTACTTCGCCTGTCTGGAGCCGCAACGGCGGCTGGCGCCGCATCTGCACGCGGCGATACGCGGCACGATCCCGCGGGTGCTGCTGCGGCAGGTGGCGGCGGCGACGTATCACCAGGTGTGGTGGCCGGCGTGTGATCGGCCGGTCTACGGCCCGGGTCGGCTGCCGGTGTGGGAGGAGCGGGCCGGCGGCTACGTCGACCCGGACAGCGGCGCGGCGTTGCCGACCTGGGATGCGGCGTTGGATGCGCTCGGGGAGGATGCGGAGCCTGCGCATGTGGTCCGGTTCGGGGTGCAGGTCCGCGCGGACGGGGTGACCGCGAACAACGCGAATACCGGCCGGCTGATCGGCTACCTGACGAAATATTTGACCAAGAGTCTGGACGCCTGCCACGCGGCGACCAGCGACGCGCAGCGACAGCATGTGGACCGGCTCGCCGACGCGCTGCGGTACGAACCCTGCGCGCCGACGTGCGCGAACTGGCTGCTCTACGGCGTCCAGCCGAAAAACCCACGGGCCGGTCTGGTGCCGGGACGGTGCCGGGGCAAGGTGCACCGGCGGGAAACCCTCGGCTTCGGCGGCCGCCGTGTGCTCGTCTCCCGGAAATGGTCGGGTAAGACCCTTGCCGATCACAAGGAAGATCGGAAGACGTGGATCCGGGAACAGCTTGCCGTTCTCGGTCACACCGACACCGGCGGCACGCCCGACCGGGTGGCCTGGCAACTTCTGCGCCCCGGCGACCCGGCCGCGCCCCGACGGGAACATCTGCTGCTGCGCGCGGTCGCCGACCGGCATCGCTGGCGCGCCCAATGGGATGTTGCTCGTGCCGCCCGCGGCCATCCCGACGCTGTTTCGGCAACCGGCACGAGGGTGCCCGATGCGGCCTGACTCGACCATCGGAGGAACTGTGAACAAGCTCCTTCTCACTCCGACCGAAGCCGCTGATCTGCTGGGCGTGAGCCGCACAACGGTCTACGAGCTCCTCAACGCCGAACAGATCGAATCTGTCCGGATCGGGCGGGCGCGGCGGATACCGCGGGCGGCGCTCGTCGCCTACGTCGATCGGCTCCGTGGGCTCTCCGATGGGGAGGTGGCGGCGTGATCGCGGTCAGGCAGGGGCGACGGGTCGCAGATGTTCGGCAATCCACCCGGACCAACGCGCTGGCTCGTGGCCCACCCGGGAGGCTTCGCAACGACCCGATCCTGAAAGATCCAATAGGCGGTCCCGGCGGGTGCTGGAACACCACACCGGGACCTAGATCCGCACCCCTTCTCATCCAAGGAGCGCAGACCTGTGCCCATCATTCCGCCTGACCATGGCCCGTGGCGCACCCCGTCCAGCCAACCGCCGTTCGTGACCGTTCAGCGGTCCCACTCCGGTGACTACGCGGTGACCGTCCGGCCGGGTGCCGACCCGGTCGACGTGAGCTCGGCGCTCGGTGCTGTGCCGGTGGACACCGTGTTCACCGAAGCCTTCGGTGATGTCGACATCACCCTGATCTTCCGGGCGATCCCTGGAACGTCGGCGCTGCTGCCCGCAGGAATCGGCGACCCGCCGCGCATCCCGGCCATGCGCTGACCCGCGCGGTTCTTCTCCCTTCCCCATTTCTTTCCCGTTCCTCTGGTAGGCGCACTACCTGCCGGGGAGCCGGCCGGGTCCAGGGTCGGCGAAGCCGATCACGAAGTGACGCATCAGCGCCCTGGACGCGGCCGGCTCCCCGGCAGACCCTTCCGCGCCCAGAGGACCGGACCCAACGGCAAGCACGCAACCTGGCGACCGGCAAGCCTCCGGCGGCTTCCTCCGTCTTCGCCTTCACCTCTTTCGGCAAGGAGTGATCTTTCATCATGTCCGGCAAACGCCAAGGCCCGACCGGACCCACCGACGGCGACGAGCCAACCGGCACTGACGGTCAAGACTCGGACCGCCAGGTGCCGAACACCCTTGCTCGCCGGGGCCGTCGGCGAAGCCACGGGGACGGGGCGCTGTTCCAGCGGGCCAGTGACGGCCTGTGGGTCGGGCGAGTCGATCTCGGCTGGATCGACGGGAAACGGGTCCGCAAGACCGTCTACGCCAAGACCGAGAAGGAATGCCGACGCAAACTCAAGGAGGTTCAGAAGGCCGCGGAACAGGGTGTGAACCTGAATGCCCCGAACCGGACCGTTTCGGAGTGGCTGACCGAATGGGTTCGGATGAAGAGCGAGGACGGTACCCGTCCTACCACCGTCGCCGGGTACAAGTGGGCTGTCGATCTCTACATCGTGCCGGTGGTGGGCCGGGTTCAGCTCCTGAAGCTCACCCCGTCCGACGTCACCAGGGTGATCGGGAAAGCTCGGGAAGCAGGACGCTCGCCCCGTAGCCTCCAGTTCATCCATGGGGTGCTGCGTAACGCGCTTGCGGACGCTCACCGGCTCGACCTGGTGCCTCGCAACGTCGCGAAGGCGGTCAAGGGACCGTCGGTGCCACTGCGGCGGGTCCGTGCCCTCCACGTCGATGACGTCCGGGCGCTCAGCCGGGCGATGCACGACGACCCGTACGGGCCGATCTTCATATGTGGTCTGATGTTGGGGCTGCGGCGAGGGGAGATCCTCGGCCTGAGGTGGGCCGACATCGACTTTGACGCAGGGGCGCTGCACGTCCGACGCACGTTGCAACGCGCGAACGGAAAGCTGATGTTCATGCCGGCCAAGACCGTTCGGTCACATCGGACGCTGCCGCTGTCGGGCTCTCTCGTCGAGATTCTCAAGGAGCATCGCCGGTCCCAGGAAGGCGCCATGGCCACCGCCGGCCCGGACTGGATCGATCATGATCTTGTCTTCGCCTCGGCGATCGGCACACCTCTGGACCCACGCAACGTCAATCGACGGTTCACTGCGATCCGTACGGCGGCCGGGCTCCCGTGGGTGAGGCTTCACGATCTCAGACACGCATTCGCGACACTCCTCGTTGCCGAAGGCGTCCCCATGCGCGTGATCATGGAATTGCTCGGTCATTCCACGATCAACCTCACCATGAACACGTATGCCCACGTCCTACCTGAGGCGCAGGAAGACGCCGTGGCGCGTCTCGATGGCCTCGTCATGGGTGATGATCAAGACGAGAAGGCTACAGAGGCCACCGACGAACCGGGCAAGGGCGAAACGGACGGCGTAGATGGCCTGGGTACACCGCTGGGTACATAACGATCACTTTGGGGCCGGGTCGGTGGCGAAGGCCCAGGTCAGGAGGGAGCCGGCGAGGGGATTCGAACCCCTAACCGCTCGATTACAAGTCGAGTGCGCTGCCAGTTGCGCCACGCCGGCCGGTCCGAGGACGCTCCCTAGCGTAGGGCATCGAGGGAGGATCACGCGCCTCGGGGCCGAGTGATCGCTGGGACGCCGGTCGCGTCACCGTTCTGCCATCTGCCATCTGCCATCTGCCGTCGGCCGTCGGCCGTCGGCCGTACCGGCGCCGCTGCCGGGGGTTGACGCTGCCGGGGGTTGACGAGGTGCCGGCCGGGGATGCGCCCGGCCTGTGGGTGACCACGCATCCCCGGTCGTGAGGAGTGGGGGCTGCCGCGTCGGAATCGCGTCCCGAGCTGCTTGGTCAGGAGTAGACCGCGAGCATCGGGCCCGGTTGGGAGGCGTTGTCCGTCTCGAGTTCCGTCTCGAGTTCCGTGTCGGTTGTTCCGTTGTCCTGCCAGAATTCGACGGCGCCTCGTACGTCCTGGTTTTCTATCAGGTCGGTCAGGCGTTCGTAGCGGGCGAGTGACCGCCGGATGAACTGCTGTCCGGCCGCCTCGGGGATGTTCCGCAGGGCTGCTTCGTGCTCCTTTCGGAGAAGGGCCGACACGAGTTCCGCCATCAGGATGAGGGTTCTGTTGTGGGATGACCGCACGATCAGGATGCGGAATTCGGCGGACGGCCGGGAGAAATCGAGAATGCTGCGTGACCGGCCGGCGGCCAGCAGGCAGTCGCGGATGCCCCGCAGGTCCGATCCGCTCCGGCGGGCCGCGGCCAGCGCCACCGCCCCCGGTTCCATCACCGCCCGCGCCTCGAGCAGGTCTCGGACGGAGGTGCCCTGCATCTGCAGCCGCAGGCCGGTCTGCCGGGCGAGCACCCGGGTGTCCGGCTCCTGAACGAGCGGTCCCAGGTGGGAGCCGCGCCGAAGAACGATCAGGGACTCGGACTCGAGGATGCGCAGCGCCTCGCGCATTGTCGGCCTCGCGACACCATAGATGTCCATCAGCTCGCTCTCCGGCGGAAGATGCTCGCCGGGCCTGACCTCGCCGCGCGCCATCCTGCCCCGGAGGTCGTCGGCGACCAGTTCGGAGAACTTGCTGAACCTCGGCCCGCGTTCCGGCCCGAACATATTGACAGCCATCGTCGTCCTGACAGTCATTTTCGCCCGCCTCCTCGCTGAAGCGTGAGAAGCCATGCTAACCGCGGAAGAGCGTCATGATCCGGCGCGGCCGGATTCTTGTGAGGCCGCACACGCCGTGTGAATCCACCCACACCGGTGTCCGCTGGCCATTGTTTTGGGTTTCCGGTAGGTTGGCGATCCGACCGGCCAGCGCGCCGTCACAACTACCTGACACATCATCGTATCCACGCCGTCACCACGGATGGCGGTTTATGTGCCGCCGCCGGTTGGGGGCGGGTAGGGAGTATTAGAGTGCTGGCGCCGCCATTTCCATGCCGCTGACGTGACAGGCTCGGGATATCCGGGCCCGCTGGTCGGTGTATCCATCCGGTGGTGGTCGGCGTATCCGCCCGGGGGTACCGACGGTATGCGAGACGGTATGCGAGAGGAGAGGCCACGAAATGGAGTGGGACGAACCATCGTCCGCTGTCGCCRTATCCCGCCTCGGGCATTCGATCAAGCGGGCCGAGCAGGCGCTCATCCGGGAGAAGACCCGGGCGCTGCGTGACGTCGGCCTGTCCGTCCCGCAGTACACGGTGCTGCTCACGCTTGCCGACTCGCCGGGGCTTTCCGGCGCCCAGCTCGCCCGCCGATGTATGGTCACGCCCCAGTCGATGGCGAGCCTGCTGCTCACGCTCGAGGCGAAGGGGCTAGTCGTGCGTGAGCAGTCGGACGTCCACGCGAAGGTCTTCCAGTGCCGGCTGACCCCGCCCGGCCGGACGCTGCTGCACCGGGCGGACACCGTCGCCCTCGCGGTCGAACAGCGTCTCACCGCGGTCTTCACGCCCGCCGAGTCGGAGGAGTTCCGCTCCCTGCTCGAACGGACCGTCGCCATCCTCGACGACGAGACCGGACGCTCCACACCGGCGACATCAGCGGCACCAGCCGCCCCGCTCACGCCAGCTGCGCGGCAGACGCCAGCTGTGCCGCCCACGCCGGCCACGTCACCCATGCCAACCGCATCACCTGCGCCGGCAGCGTCGCCCACGCCAGCCGCAGCGCCCACGCCGACCGTGCTGCCCACACCCGGCGTGCCGTCCACGCCCGCCGCGGCGGCGCACTGGTCGCAGGCAGCCGGCCAGTAGCGCGGTGACTACCGCTGCCGGCCCACTTCAGAGCCGGCCGGGTCCGAGGCCGGTTGAGCCCGGCCAGCATGATCGTTGTGATTCTGGTGCTGCTGGAACAGCATCAGAATCACAACGATCACAGCACTGCCAGAGGCTCGCCGGCCGCCAGAGACGCAACAGTGTTGCCTGCGGAGTGTTGCCTGCGGAGTGCTGCCTGCGGAGTGCTGCCTGCGGCTTGCGGGCTGTTGCCGGGGGAGTCAGCGTGGGTGCGTCTCCGCCGCGTCCAGCCGGCGGCGGCGGGCGATCTCGGCGAGTGCCACGCCCGCGGCGACACCGGCGTTGAGTGACTCGACATCCCCGGCCATCGGGATCCGCACGGTCAGATCGCAGCGTTCCCCGACCAGCCGCGACAGGCCGCGGCCCTCCGAACCGACGACCAGCACGAGCGGGTCGGAGGCCATCTCCAGCTCGTCCAGGCTGATTTCGCCGTCCGCGGCGAGCCCCACCACGAACAGGCCGGCCTGCGCCCAGCCGGTCAGTGCGCGTACGAGGTTCGTCGCCCGCGCCACCGGCAGCCGGGCCGCGGCGCCGGCCGACGTCTTCCAGGCCGCCGCCGTGACGCCGGCCGCCCGCCGTTCGGGCACCACGACCCCGTGCGCGCCGAACGCCGCCGCCGACCGGACGACCGCGCCGAGGTTACGCGGGTCGGTCACGCCGTCCAGAGCCACCAGCAGCCCGGGCGGCGCTTCCTGGGCACGGGCGAGCAGATCATCAGGATGGGCGTAGCGGAACGGCGGCACCGACAGCGCCAGCCCCTGGTGCGGCGCGGAACCGCACAGCCGGTCCAGGTCGCCGCGCGCGACGTCCGCGACGGCCACCCCGGCGCGCGGGGCCAGCCGGCGGGCCTCGTCAAGGCGTTCGTCGTACTCGGTCCCGGCGGCCACGTAGAGGACGGAGGCGGGGACGCCCGCCCGCAGCGCCTCGACCACCGCGTTACGGCCGACCACCAGCTCCTCGGGCTCGTCACGGTCCGCGCGGCCGGTGAAGCGCCCGGCGCGGGCCGGGCCGGGCCGGGCCGATCCGGTCGGGCGGCCCTGTCGTGACGCACGTGGGCCGCGGGGTCCGGTGTCACCGGCCCGGTCGTCACGGATCCCGGCGCCGGCGCCGCGCGGCCGGTTGTCACGGTCCCGGTCGTCACGATGGGTAGTCTTGTCGGTGGCACGCGTCGCTCTGGACCGCCGCTCCTCGCCGGCCGCGGCCGCGGCGGCCCGGCGCTGGGCCGGGTGGCCGGGACGCAGCTCCGCCGGCGGGGTCGCGCCTCGTCCCTCAAGGGCCTTCCGCCGCTGCCCTCCGCTGCCGAGCGACGCCCCCTTGCGGTGCGAGCCGGCTTTGGCCGCGCGACCACCCTGGCCGCCGCGGGCCACACCACTGCCGCTGCCGCCGCGCCTGGACTGGCCGGCCATCAGAGGGCTCCGCGGGCGCGGGGGCCGCGGGCAGCGGAGAACCAGGCATCGGAGAACATCGTCATACGGTATACGGACGCCGGGGCGCCCTGGCGACGCAGCCACTCGCACCCGTCTCGTCCAGCCTTTCGGCTCTTCGATTTCTCTCGATTTTTCGGGCCCGCGGGCTTCAGTGTGCCGCGGCCTGGAAACGCACCGGGAGGTCCGCCAGGCCGCGGATGAGGATGTTCGGCTTGTACGTCGGCCTGTCGGTGAGGATCTCGGCGGTACCGACCCGGTCCGCCCACGCGGCCAGGAAGATCTCCATCTCCAGCAGGGCGAGCGGCGCGCCCAGGCAGTAGTGGTGGCCGAGGCTGAAGGACAGGTGACGGGAGACCGGCTGGTCGCCGTGGAAGCGGGTGACGTCGAGCCGGTCCGGCTCGTCGTAGGCGGCCGGGTCGCGGTTCGCGCAGGCGATCAGGGCGACCACACCCTCGCCGGGGGCGAAGGTCCGGCCACCGACCACCAGCTCCCGCTTGGCGGCCCGGGTGTTCATGTGGATGGGCGAGTCGTAGCGGAGTAGCTCGTCGACGGCCCGGGGGATCAGCTCCGGCCGCTGGCGCAGCAGCTCGAGCTGGTCGGGGTGGCGCAGCAGGGCGAGGGCGCCGTTGCCGACCAGGTTCACGGTCGTCTCGTGGCCGGCGATGATGAGGGTGATGCAGGTGCCGAGCAGCTCGTCCGCGGTGAGCCGGTCGCCCTGGTCCTCCACCGCGGCCAGGGAGCTGATCAGGTCGTCCCCGGGGTGCCGGCGCCGTTCGTCGACGAGCTGGCGGAAGTAGCCGGCGAACTCCGGCAGCGCCGCGTTACGGGCGGCGAGCGCTTCGGGGGTCATGTGGAGGTCCGGGTCGAACGCGCGGGAAAGCGCCTGCGACCACTTCTGYACCAGCGGGTGGTCCTCGGTGGGCACGCCCAGGATCTCGCAGATCATGGTGAGTGGCAGCGGGYAGGCGATCGTCTCGATGAAGTCGAACTCGCCGGCGTCGAGCGCGGCGTCGATCAGTTCGTCGACGAGTTCCTCGATACGTGGCCGCAGGCCGGCCACCCGGCGCGCCGTGAAGCCCTTGGTGACCAGGCCGCGCAGCCGGGTGTGGTCGGGCGGCTCCATCCACAGGAAGGTGTCCGGGAAGGCCGACGCCGGGATGGTCGGGTGCAGCTGCTCCGCCTCCTTGTCGTGCCCCCAGTCCGCGCTCTGCAGGATCTTGACGCAGTCGACGTAACGGGTCGCCACGTGCAGCCCGAAGTCCGACATGTGCAGGGGGCCGGCGTCGCGCAGGTGGTCGTACCGGGAGTACGGGTCGGCCCGGTTCGCAGGGTCGAACAGCTCGTCCAGCAGGGACGGCGTGACGGGGCTGACGGGCGTCGTCGCCTGGCTTCCCCGGCCCCCCTGGGTCGTTGCCGCCTGGGTTGTCGCCACGTCCATGTCGGCTCCCTCTCGCGATTCTTCGGTGCCGCCGTCACTGGTTGTCTTCGGCCACGGGGGCCGCACCGGCGGATGTGCCCGGCGCCGGTAACGCATTCGTCGAGCACACCGGACCGCCCGGTGGGACGGTATTCCAGCACGCCCGGCCGGCGGTTCGGTAAACGGCGAGTTTACATTTCGGGGCGAGAACAAGACGCCCCTGAGATGGCCGTGATTCTGCTGCTCCAGCTATTGGGACGTCGAATGGAACAATTGGATTCACTGATGGTGGCCGGGGGTGTACAAAAGATCGGTGTGGCCGTCCCAAGGGCTGCCTGGTGAGGTGTTGTCAAGCCTGCGAACTGCGGTTACTGTGCTTCTCTGACAGTGGCTGACGGAGGCTGGCAACCATTTTTGTCAGTCATCGCCGGCCTGGTTGACGTCAGAGCGGCGCTGCCTCCAGAATACTGGTGGCAAGGCGCTCGGAATCGCCGGGTCAGCTGGTTGGTGGCGGCTTGTCCATGGTGCGCGGACGAGCCCTGGGAAAGTTTTCGGTACAGCCGGGCCATACCGGCCGGGAATACGTGACGGCGAACGTCTGGCAGCCACGGGAGGCGTGATGGACAACGGCGCGGTGCTCCCGACGCCGGCCAGGGAATCACACCCCGATCCCGTGGTTCCCCCCGTTGACGGGGATTCCCTGGAACCATGGCCCGGCCGGCCGTCACATCCGCGGGCGGCCGAAGACGGCCGTGGCCACGCGGTCGTCCTCGGCGCCGGCATGGCCGGGCTGCTGGCCGCCCGGGTGCTCTCGGAGACCTTCGAGCGGGTCACGGTGCTGGAACGGGACGTGTTCCTCGACGGCGGTCCCCACGGCGACTCCCGCCGTGGCGTGCCCCAGGGCCGGCACCTGCACGGGCTGCTCGACCGCGGACGCCAGATCATGGAGGAGCTGTTCCCCGGGCTGACCACGGAGCTCACCCAGCGGGGCGCGTCCACGATCGAGACGCTGGTGGGTTCCCGCTGGTACCTGCGGGGGCTGCGGGTTCGCTCGACCCCGACCGGGCTGACCTCGGTGCTTGCCAGCAGGGGGCTGCTGGAGGACGTCCTGCGGGCGAGGCTGCGGGTGATCCCCGGCGTGGAGTTCGTCCAGCGGACGTCCGCGACCGGGCTGGTCGCCGCGCCGGAGGCGCCCGATCGGATCATCGGGGTGCATGTCACCCGGCAACCCCGCGGTGCCGGTACCGGAGTTGTCCACGCGGACCTGGTGGTGGACGCGACCGGCCGGGCCTCCCGCGGCCCGGACTGGCTGACCGCCCTGGAACTGCCCGCCCCGCCCGAGCGGCGGACCGACGTGGATCTCGGATACGCGTCGCGTTTCTACCGGCACCGTCCCGAGCATCTCGACGGCCAGCGTTCGGTCATAGTCTCGACCATGCCCGGATTCCGTGGCGGCGGTGCCGTCGCGCTGGAGGGCGGCCGCTGGCACGTCACGCTCGCCGGAATGCTCGGCGACCATCCGCCGACGGATCCCGAGGGATTCGAGGCGTTCGCCCGAACTCTGCCCGTACCCGACATCTACGACCTGGTCACGTCGACCGAGGCGTTGGGCGACCCGGTGCCCCACCGTTTCACCAGTTCGCTGCGGCGATACTACGAGCGGGTGAAGAATCCGCCCACCGGATTCCTCGTCATCGGTGACGCGATATGCAGCTTCAACCCGCTCTACGCCCAGGGAATGACCGTGGCGGCCCAGCAGGCGTGGGCGCTGCGGGACTGCCTGCGGGCCGCCGGCCCGGATCTGCCGKCCCGTTTCTACCGGCAGGCCGGCCGCGTCGTGGACGTTGCGTGGGACATGGCCAACGGAGCCGACCTGCGCTATCCCGGCGTCCAGGGGCGACGCGGCCTGCGTGACCGGCTGGTGGGCCCGTACGCGGAACGGGTGCAGGTCGCCGCGCATCAGGACGCCACGGTGGCGCGCGCCCTGATGAACACGCTGAACCTGGTGGACGCCCCGACAGCGCTGCTGCGCCCGGCCGTGGCCGCCGGCGTCCTCCGCTTCGGCTGGTCACACCCGACCGCACCGGCGCCCACGCTCACGGCCGCGAGCGCAGCCGGCCGGTCGTCAGACCAGGCCGGTTCTGCCTGACCGGCTCACACGGCCGCCTCCTCACAGCCTCTGCCCCGGCCTGTGTACCGCCTCCGGCCTCCGTACGGGCCCCGTACGGGCCCCGTACGGGCCCCGTACGATCCGGCCTGTTCAGGACAGCCGGACGGGCAGGGCCGCGAGGCTGCGTACGGTCAGGTGCGGCCGGTAGGGCGGCGGGTCCACGGCCAGGGTGAGCCCCGGGGCACGCTGGACGAGCGCCCGCAGGGCGATCCGTGCCTCCAGCCGGGCGAGCGGCGCGCCGAGGCAGTAGTGGATGCCCAGCCCGAAACCGAGGTGCCGGTGCGCGGGAGCGGCGCCGGCGTAGCGGGTGATGTCGAAACGGTCCGGATCCGTGAAGACGTCCGGGTCCCGCTGGGCCGCCGCGCTCAGGATGATGATGATCTCACCCTGGTGGAACGCGTGCCCGGCGATCTCGGTGTCCCGCAGGGCGAGCCGGCCGACGAGCTGGATGGGCGGGTCGTAGCGCAACGTCTCGTCGATGACGGAGGGTATGAGGGCGAGATCCGTACGTAGCAGGGCGAGCTGGTCGGGGTTGCGCAGCAGCGCCAGGACGGCGTTGCCGATCAGGWTGACCGTTGTCTCGTAGCCGGCGACCAGCAGCAGGGCGCACAGCTCCAGCAGTTCGCTCTCGCTGAGCACGTCGCCCTGGTCCCGCACCGCCACGAGTTCACTGAGCAGGTCACCGGCAGGGCGGGCTCGGCGCCACGCGATCAGCTCGGTGAAGTAGGCGTCGAACTCGCGGGAGGACGTCCGGCGCCGGGCCAGCTCGTCGGGGGTGAGCAGGTAGTCCGGGTCGATCCCGCGGGTGAGGTCGTTGGCCCAGCCCCGGAAGGTCTGCTCGTCCCGCGCCGGCACGCCCAGCAGGTCGCAGATGACGCGCAGCGGGAGCGGGCGGGCCAGCGCGTCGATCAGGTCGATCTCGCCTCCCCGTGCGAGCGCTGCGTCGATCAACGTGTCGACCAGGGAGGTGACCCGTGGCTGGAAGGCGGCGACCACCCGGGGGGTGAACGCCTTGCTGACCAGCCCGCGCAGCCGGGTGTGGCTGGGCGGGTTCATCCGCAGGAAGGATCGCAGCCCGCCGTCCAGCGCGTCGGCGCGACGCCACGCGTTGGTCCCCGACTCGCCGCGTCCCCAGGCCGCTTCCGACAGGGCGGTCACGCAGTCGGGGTAGCGCGTCAGCACGGTGGCCCGGCCATCTCCCAGGGGGACGCGGTAGAAGGGATCCGCCGCGCGCAGGGCGCGATAGCTCGGATAGGGGTCGGCACGGCGAGCCGGATCGAAGGCGCCGAACGCCAGCGGTGCGGCGGGAGCGTCCGATGCCGAGGCGGAACTCATGACCGGGTCCCCTCCTTGTCGTGGTCGTCCCAGCGGCCGGGCATGACAGCCGCCGGCTCGCCGGGGCCGTCCACACCATGCCTTTCGCGATTCACCTGTGCCCTCGCCCGGGCCGGGTGATGCCGCCGGGTAGAAGAATGCCGGGACGGTATTACTCGCCGATGAATCGGCGCTGAACCGATACCGGCGGGAACCGCACGAACCGGTGATTCGGCACGTAGGCGAGCCGTCAACGAAGCGTCGATAGTCAGCGGAAACGACGTGACCGGAAATTGGAAAAAAATGCGTGAAGAACAGCCGGACGGATGCTGGCCGGCAACCGTGGACGGGCCTGCCGTGCGGGCGGGGCCCGGCGAAACCGGCCGCCGGCGAGGCCGGAACGCCGTGCGGCAGACGTGCGGCAGACGCGTGACGGCCCGGGCGCACGACCGCGCGATGCCGGTGCGCCCGGGATGACGAGACGACGGGAGCCGGGGAGCGTCAGCCCGGGCCGGGGGCCGTGCGCTCCCTCGGGCCGAAGGTTGCCTGCTCGCTCATCCAGGTCAGGTCGGGTACCCGGACCCGCAGCCGGTCCGCTATCTCCTCGACGGCCAGACCCCGGCCGATCGCCTCCTGGATCGCCAGGCCACGAACGGTACGCAGACGCACCCGCTGAGGATGATCGTTCCAGAGCAGATCGTGAGCGACCGCTGCGCGCTCGACCGGGTCGGAGATCGCGATAATTTCGTCGAAGAGCAGCACAACGCACATGGTCCTGCGATCGTGACCAGCCAGCAAGGGCACGCCGTGCCCGGATGGGCACGATCGCGGCCGTCCGGACGCTACCTTCCGACGGTCCGGACGCGCCGGGCCGAGAGCGGGACGCGCCGGAGCCGTTCCGGGTCGGGCCGACCGACCCGCGCGATCCACAGTGGCCGTTCRGCCACGGCCGAGGTGAGTGTCAGGACCGACCCGAGCGTGGTCGGGCAGTCGATGAGGTGGGACTGCGGGTGCGCGGCCAGCCCCTGGCGGGTCAGTGTCAGCCACAGGCGTTGGACGAGCCGTCCGAACTCCACCTCACCGGCTGCGTCAGTGCCTGCCGGGACCAGCAGCATCAGCACCGGGCCGCCGCCCCGGAACGGTCTGGCCTGCCCCTGTGCCAACGCGTTGCGCAGGCCGTGACGGCGCGGTTGCGGGTGCCTGCGGCGCAGCGCCGTCCGCAGCCCCCACACCTCGACCCGGGTGAGGGCCAGCGCGACGTCGCTGAGGCCGTCGCGTTGATAGTCGGGGTGCCGGCTGCTCAGCCGTGACCACTGCCGCAGCTCGGCCAGGATGTCCCGGTTCGCGACGAACCAGCGGCTGGCTTCCAGCAGCAGTGGGTGCAGGACGGCGGAGTCCAGCGTGACCAGCCGTCCACCGGCGGCGGCGGTGAGCGCGACGAGTTCGTCGGTGACCTCCGGCGGCAGCGGCTCGTCGGCCCAGCGTCCGCGCCAGGTGCGCCGCGCGACGACGTCCGCCACGGTGAACGGGGTGGGCGCTGGTTCGGGCGCGGCCACCAGTCTGCCGACGCGGCGGCCGGCCGCGTCGTGGTCGGCGACGAAGCGGGCCGCCACTCCTTCGGTGCCGCAGACGACCAGGCAGGACTCGACGAACGCGCCGAGCGACAGGCGCAGGTCACGGCGGACGGGGTCGCTGGGGCCGAGTTCGTACCGGCCGTCCCAGCCCACTTCGACCGTGTCCGTGGCGCCGGACGGGTAGCGCAGCGCCCACGGCTGGCAGTTGTGGGCGCTGGGAGCGCGGTGGAACAGCGGTTCCAGGGCGCGTAGCTGGTCGGTGAACCGACTGCCATGATCGAAAATGGCGTCGACCACGCCGGCCTGGCCTGCGCCGGCCAGATCGGGAAGCACCTGCCGGGGAGCGGGACGGGTGTCGCGGGAAGCGCCGCCCACGTCGTGGTCCGTGGCCGTGTGGTCGCGGATGCCGCCGCGGTTGTGGCTGGCCTCCGGTGGCCAGGACACCGGTCGGCCCCGGCCCCGGCCCCGGCCCCGGCTCCGACTTCGGCCCCGGCGTCGGCGTCGGCGTCGGCCCCGGTCACCGGACGGTCGTGTGAGCGTCGAGGCAGGGACAAAACGGATGATCAGGAGGCCGAGCAGAACGCCGATCAGGGCATCGAGCAGGACGTCGGGGAAGAAGGCGGGGCCGGTGGCGAGGGTGAAGAGCCCGATCGCCAACATCCCGCAGACCAGGAAGGTGGTGACGGCCACGACGAGGACGAGCGCGGTGGCGCTGATGATCCGTCTGCCCCGGAAAAGGCCGCCGATGACAGCACGCCTCACGACGCTCCCCGCCGGCTCGGCCGTCCCCGCTGGCTTGGCCGTCCCGGACGGCTTGGCCGTCCCGGACGGCTCGGCCGGCGCGGTGGTGGCTGTCGTGCGCGGGACGGGCGACGTCGTGACCGCCGGGGCGTCCGCCAGCGTCGGCCCGGCGCGGCGGACAGCACTCATCCGGCGTCCACCAGCTGGGACGACACGGTGGTGTTCAGCTCGCTCGCCAGCGTCTCGACGGTCCACGCGATCTGTTCGGGGGTGTGCTCGCTGGTGATGAAGAAACGCAGCCGGGACAGGTGCTCCTCGACCGCCGGATACATGATCGGATTGACGCTGATCCCGCGCTCGAACAGCGTGTTGGCCAGCTGGACGCTACGTATCGAGTCGCCGACGATGCACGGGATGATCGGAGTCCCGGCGCTCGTCCCGGTGTTCAGGCCGGCCTCGCGGGCCAGGCGCAGGAACAGGGCCGAGTTTTCGCGCAGCCGGGCCAGCCGGGCCGGCTCCCCCCGCATGACCCGCAGCGCGGCCAGCGCCGCGGCCGTGTTCGGGGGCGTCAGGCCGGCGCTGTAGACGAAGCCCGGCAGCGTGTACCGCAGGTAGTCCACCAGGGCCCGGCGGCCGGCGACATACCCGCCGCAGCTGGCCAGCGACTTCGACAGGGTGCCCATCCACACGTCGACACCGCCGCGGTCCACGTCGAAGTGCTCGCCCGCCCCACCGCCGGCCGCGCCGATCACGCCGATGCTGTGTGCCTCGTCGACCATCAGCAGCGCGCCGTGGCGGTTGCGCACCTGGATCAGTTCGGGCAGGTCCGCGATGTCACCGTCCATGCTGTAGACGCCCTCGACGACGATCAGCACCCGGCGGAAGCGGTGGCGCACCTGCGCGAGCAGTCCGTCGAGGGCCGCGACGTCGTTGTGCGGGAACGGCCGGCGGGTCGCTCCGGACAGCCGGGCCCCCTGCAGGATGCTGTCGTGGGCCAGCGCGTCATGGACGATCAGGTCGTCGGGCCCGACGAGGTGGCCGATCGTCGTGACGTTGGTGGCGTGCCCGCTGACCAGGACGACGCAGTCCTCCACGCCGATCAGGGTGGCGAGCTCCGCCTCCAGTTCGCGGTGCGGCGGCCGGTCGCCGGAGAGGATGCGGGCGGCCGAGACGGAGGAGCCGTAACGGTCCACCGACTCGCTGACCGCCGCGTTGACCTCCGGGTGTCCGGACAGGCCCAGGTAGTTGTAGGTCGAGAAGCTCACCAGCTCCCGGCCGGCCACGACCGTGCGGTCACGGACGTTCCCCTCGTGCAGCAGGAAGTACGGGCTGCGCAGGCCGAGCCGGCCGCCGAGCTCATGGCGTTCGCGCAGCGCCACCACTTCGGGGAAGGACGTGACGTCGGTGGCGGTGCTGTCGGGGCCCGGGCGCGCTCGAGAGCCGTCCGTCCGGTGGTGGCCGGCCCCGTTGCCGGTGCCGTTACCGACGGTGTCGAGCAGCCCGTTTCCCGTGCCCCACGGGTGCGGGTGGGCTGCGGGGCCGTGGGAGTTCCACGGCCGCGCGTCGATACCAGCCCCGATGCCGGCGTCGATACCGGCCTCGATGCCGGTCCCGGCTCCGGCCTGACCGGAGCCGGCCGTTTCGGACGAGTCCCGGGCCGGCGGGCCAGCCGTCTCCGGGAGAAGGCCCGCGGATCCGGCGCGTCGGGCCAGCACGGTTACCAGATCACCGACCGTGGTGATCTCGGCGATGTCCTCGGTGCGCACGGTCAGGCCCGGCCAGCGGCGTCCCAGCGCGTTCACCAGGTCGGTCATCATGATCGAGTCGAAGCCCAGATTCCCCACGAAGGCGTGGTCCTCATGGATGTGGCTCTCCGGATAGGCGCTCAGCCCGGAGATGGCTTCGATCACCTGCGCCCGCAGTATGTCCCGGCCGCGGGCCGGTGCGACCACCACCGTGGTGGGCGCCAGGCCCGCGGCCGGGACGTGTCCGCCCGGCGGGACGAGCGACTGCGGGAGCGGTCCGGTGTCGCCCGCTGCCGCTGGTGCGCCCGCTGCCGCTGGCGCGTCAGGTGCCGGCTGCCGCGGTATGGCTGCCTCGGACAGGCCGGCGCTCGTCCGCGGTGCTCCGGCCGCCGGACCGGACAGGGCCCGCAGCAGGTCGAGCTGCTTGTCGAGGAGCCTGATGACGTTGTCCATATGTGACTCCGGAGAGTAAGTGATCGTGTTAGCGTCGCGGGAGGCGGAAAGCGGGACCTCGCCCCGCCGGGGCCGCGCGGCAGCCCGCTCCCCGTCGGGGGCGGGCCGGTAGGCCGCGACGAGGTTCCCGGCGCCGCCGACACGCCTCTGGGTGGCGGCCGGTGCCATCCGGACGGGCTCGTTGCCGGTGGACCCGGCACCTGCGGAGCCGGTGCCCGCGGTTGCGTCGCCTACGGCCTGGTCGTCCGCTGTGGGCGCGTCCGGTCCGGTGCCGCGTTGCCCGGGTATGGCGACCGACCCGGTGCCGCGCCTGGCCGGGGCGGTGGCCGGCTCGCTGTACGGCCTGGCGGGCTCGGCCGGCGAGCCGGGCCGGGCCGGCGAGCTGGCGGCGTTGATACGTATCGAATAGGCGCTGGTGGCCAACGGTGAGGGAGGCAGGGTCACCAGCTCCCGCTCGCCGGGGCCGAACAGCGGCAGGATGTCGAGCGGGACGCCCAGGCAGGCCAGCTGGCCGAGGCCGGCGAGCAGCGTGCGGCCGTCGTCGGGCTGGCTCGCGGTCAGGGCCACGTACCTGGCCTGGACCGATCCGGCCAGCGACCGGTGCGCCATGGACAGCAGCGAGTCGCCCCCGAACGCCTGGACGAAGATCCGTGCGCCCGCCGCGGCCGCGTCACGGACCGCGTCCATGAAGCGCACCGGAGCCGAGCAGTGCCGTGCCCACAGCGCCCGCAGCTCCCGCGGGTCGTCGCATCGGTGCCCGCTGACCGAGGAGGCAATGATCGTTTTCGGGGCCTGGATGGGCAGGGCCGCCAGCGTGCTCGCCATCCGGGCGTCCGCCTCGGCCACCAGTGGGGAGTGGAAGGCGTGCGAGACCCGCAGCTGTCTGGTCGTGATGCCCTCGGCGGCGGCGCGTTCGCGAAGCCGCTCCAGCGCGTCCAACCGGCCGCTGGCGACAAGCTGCGACGGATGGTTGACGCAGCCGAGCCACACCCCGTCGATGCCGGCGGCGAGCCGGTGGAACGTCGTCTCACCGGTGTGGACCGCGAGCATGCCGCCGCGCCACGCGGGCTGCGCGCCGGCGACGGCCGCGCCCCGTTCGGCCAGGAAGCGCAGGGCGTCGGCCGGGTCCACGGCACCGGCGGTCACCGCCGCCGGCAGCTCCCCGACGCTGTGGCCGACGCAGACGTCCGGCCGCAGCCCACAGCGCGCCAGCAGTTCGCCGACCGCGATTCCCAGCGCCCCGAGCACGGGCTGGCAGATCTCGGTCGCGGTCAGAGCCGTCTCGGCCGTCTCAGCTGCCTCGGCTGCCCGCTGGTCGGCGTCCGGGCGCGGGTCCCACACGAGATCGGCCAGCGAACGGCCGAGCAACGGGCGCAGGACGCCGTCCGACGCGTCGGCCCGCGTGGCGAAGCCGGCGAACCGTCCGTACAGGTCGGCGAGCATGCCCGGCCGCTGGGCCCCCTGCCCGGGGAACATCAGGGCGCTGCGGCGGTCCGCCTCGGGCAGCGGAGCGGACGTGGCGTACCCGCCGTCCGGCAGTTCGCCGAGGCGGCCGGCCCGCAGCCGGGCCGCGGCATCGGTGAGCTGTCGGCACAGCTGGGCGCGGGAGGCCGCGACCAGGCTCAGCCGGGCCGGGAGCAGCTCACGGGTGGCGAGGGTGTGGGAGAGCGCGGCCGGTGTGATCGTCGGATCGGCCTCCAGCGTGTCCCGGACGGCCTCGGCGTGGCTGGCGAGCAACTCCACCGAGCTCGCGGACAGCAACAGCAGCCATGGCCTCCGTGGCGGGGTGTCCGATCGTGCCGGACCGTCCGCCCGGCGCCGCGCCCGGTCCAGGATCACGTGCACGTTGGTGCCGCCGAAGCCGAACGAACTGATCGCGCCCCGGCGGGGCCGCTCCTCGGTGTCCGTCCACGCCCGGGGCCGGGTCGGGACGCGCAGCCCGGCCTCGGCCAGCGGCAGGGCCGGGTCGGGCCGGGTCTCCGGTTGCGGCGGGACGACCCCGTGATACAGCGCGAGCGCCATCTTCACCAGGCTCGCCGCCCCGGCCGCCGCCAGGGTGTGGCCGATGAGGGCCTTGGCCGAGAGCAGGTCGCACGGCTCGGCCGTGGGGTCGCCCGTACGCAGGTCCCGCAGCGCGGCGATCTCGGTCCGGTCGCCGACGGTGGTCCCCGTGCCGTGGGCCTCGATCACGGTCACGGTGCCCGGGGCCACCCCGGCGTCGGCGTAGGCGGCCCGCAGCGCGGCGAGCTGCCCGTGGACGCTCGGCGTCATCGGGCCGGCGGCGCGGCCGTCGTTGGTGATGCCGATGCCACGGATCACCGCGTACACCCGGTCGCCGTCGGCCAGCGCGTCCGCGAGGGGGCGCAGGACGGCGACCCCGCCGCCCTCGCCGAGGACGAACCCGTCGGCGCGCTCGTCGAAGGGGCGGCACACCCCGCTCGGCGAGAGCGCCCCCACCCGGGAGAAGGAGATCAGCGCGTCCGGGGCCAGGTTGAGGAAGACCCCGCCGACCAGGGCGACCCGGCACACTCCGGTGCGCAGCGCGAGGACCGCTTCATGCAGCGCCACCAGCACGGACGAGCAGGCGGAGTCGATGGCGAACGCGGGACCGCCGAGATCGAACACGCTGCTGATCGTCCCGGCCGCCATGTTGAGCAGGCAGCCCGTCAGGGTGTACGCCTGCAGTGGGGCGATGCCCGCGTCCGCGGCCCGCTCGACCGCGGCGAGCAGGTCCGGATCGGCTTCGCCGCCGTGCAGCGAACCGTCCGCGAGCAGGCTCGCTCGCACCCGGGCGCCGGCCAGCTCCCGATAGTCGGACTGGCTGATGCCCACGTAGACGCCGGTACGCGCCCGGTCGAACGGGCGGCGTTCCAGGCCCGCGTCCTGGAGCGCCTCACGGGCGAGGTCGACCAGCAGCCGCTGCTGCGGGTCCATCGCCCGGGCGCGCCGCGGTGGGATCCGATAGTGCGCCGCCGCGAACCGGTCGACGTCGTCGACGAAGGCGACCCGGTCGGTATAGGCCCGATGCGGGCTTCGTGGATTCAGCGGGTCGTAGAAGGTCCGATGAATCCATCGGCTGTCCGGCACCTCGTGAAATTGTGGCCCCGCTTCCTGGATCAGGCGCCAGAACTCGCCTAGGCTGGCCGCGCCCGGAAAACGAGCCGAAAGCCCGACTATCGCAACGTCCGTCACGAGCGATCCCCCCGATGGTCGATTGGTGCAAGGTACCGATCTGGATGTTGTGGCACGGTCCGGGCGCGCCCGCGGGCGGCGGTCGCGGGAGATCTGTCGGGCATGGTTGGTCATGATTTGGCCGCCGTTGCCCGGCAGTCCTCGCCGGTGGTGTTTCTTCGGGCCCTCCGCCGCTTTCGTGCGCCAGTTCATATTCGGTTGGTATTTTGGTGTCGTTATGTTTTCATATGCTGTTGGCAGTATGTTCTGGTCGGCGTCCTGCCCGGTGCCCCGGTCGGCCCGGGAACGATTCCGCCACGCGCCGTCCGACAAGGCGGTGGTGTGCCGGGCCGCGTCGTTCCGCCACCTCCCGTCCCGGCGCACTGCGTTCAGCTCCGCGGGCCTCGGCCGGAGAGGCCTGCGCACGCCGGCTGGAACAGCCCGTTTACTTTGTATCGCTCCTGGAAGACAGTCGAGGGATTGTGGTTCGGCCGGCGGGTCGTCCGCGATGGCCGGCGGGGTGGACACGCCGGCCGGGTGGATATGGATGTGGGCGCGTCACATTTTGTCGGTGCCGATGTCGTCCCCCGCCCGGGTCCCGCCGCCTCACCGCCACCGGTGGGCGCGTCCGGGCGCGTCCGGACAGCCCGGGGCCTCGGTCGTGAAGAGTTCCGCCGCCTCCTGGTCAAGTGGCCGTCCGCCCACATGGCCGAGGCCGAGATGCCGTTTGGTGAGGTACCTCCGTACTTGTACGGTGTCCGCCCGCGGGGCTCACGCCAAGATGGATCTGTAGGCGTCGTAGGTGCCCCTGGGCGACTTCCGTGCTTCCCGTCCACGGGCGGTTCCTCGGACAGGTCGTGTATATGGCGCATCGGACGCCGCTGCGTAGCGGGCCGAAGGTGGCGTGGTCATGTTTTCCGTGCTGCCGGCGGCTCGGCCGTACGGACCCGACAAGAGGCGTGAAGCGCGCCATCTGATCGTTCTGGACCGAGGAGATTGGGAATGAGTCATGTGAAGTTCGCCACCCGCGACGGTACTCCCTGGGTACCTCAGTACATCGTGGCGTTGGACGGGAAGAAATGTATCGGCTGTGGTCGCTGCTACAAGGTCTGCGCCCAGGGTGTGCTCCGGCTGATGGGTGTGAACGACGAGGGTGAACTGGTCGATCCCTTCGACGACGACGAGGACATCGAGCGCAAGATCATGATCATCGATGCCGCCGGCCAGTGCATTGGCTGCAATGCCTGTATCCGGGTGTGCGGTCCGCGCTGCCAGACCTACGCGCCGGCCGAGGCGGCCTGACCCACCGGTATTTCTGTTCCGCTGTTTCCGTTCCGCTGTTTCCGTTTCGCACGGTTGTGTCCCGGCCGGCTCCCGCGGTGACGCCGGACCGCCCGCCGGCCGGAACACGAGGATCGTTCGACCCGCTCCGGACAGCGTCCGGGAACCCGGATCCTCCGATCCGGGTCTCCCATATTGACTCCCGGCTCTCCCGGCTCTCCCGGCTCTCCCGGCTCTCCCGGTCCTCCTGGATTTTCTGGATTTTCCGGCTTTCTGACGTCCGAGCGCGACAGCGGTCTCGAACGTCGAAGATACGCCGGCGAAGGACGGCCGCGTCGTCCCCGGGCCCGCCGGCGCAACCCGGGACTATTCTGGTACCACCAGGCCAACGGCTGCCCACTGGCCAGGTGGCGCGACACGACGACGTCACGGCCCTCGGTAGGCGCCGACAAACCGGTCAGCGGCGGTGCACGGGTCCTGGTCCGGATCTTCTGGTCGGCGTATCGGTCGCGGGTGGTGCTACCTCCGGTACTGTGCGCCTATCTGCGTCTCTGCAGCCGATCGGGGACCGTACGGTCATGGTTTTTCGGGTGGCCGGCAGCCAGAATCCATCAGTAACAACCAAAGATCAATAGATCATGGTTTTCGCGCTGCCGTTGACCTGTTGGACGAGCTTCGAGGAGGGGACAGGACGAAACGCGGTGGATACACCGATAGTCTGCGTGTCTGCGGCACTGTGACGGTGAGCGCAGGGGAGCGGCGTTCGCCGCGACACATGGACGGAAGAACCATGGTTGCGGAGGGCGAGAGCTCGGACATGCGTGAGGAGCGAGCCATTGGCTGGCCGGGACGTCGACTACGATCGCCCGATTCTGCTGGGCTGTGGGCGATGCGACGTGCAGTGGACGGCGTTGACCGCCGCCCACTGCCCGGGCTGCCACGAGACCTTCGCGGGAGTGGGCACCGGGTTCGACGCCCACCGCGTCGACGGCCGGTGCGTTCCGCCCGCGCAGGTGGGCCTACGCCTTGACGGCGGATACTGGGTGGCCGCTGGCGAGCGCGCCCCAGGAAAGATCCTGAGGGCGCCGCATCACTCCGGGATCCGCCAGGCCGGCTGACCGTCGAGGGCCGGGGAGCGATGGCCGGGACCGGCGGCCCGGACAGCCCGGACAGYCCCCGCGTGATCGTGCCGCGTGGCCGGCCGTCATGCGTCGAGCCGTATCCACACCTGGCCGTTGTCCACCCGCAGGGGCAGCTGCGTCAGCTGCGCGCCCGGGGAGTTCAGACAGGCGCCGGAGCGCGCGTCGTAACAGAATCCGTGCCGCGGACAGGTGAGGGTGTCCGTGGCCGGATCGAGCTGCGCCACGTTGATCGGCAGGCCCTGGTGGGCGCAGGTGTCGCGATAGGCGATGAGCTGGCCGTCGAGGCTGATGACCACGATGTTGGCCTTGACGCCGTCGGCCCGCTCGAGATGCAGCGCCGTGATCGGCTGCTCGCCGAGGCCTACCGCAGTCCCGACCGCCACCCACCCGCCGTCGCGGTTACGCACCGGACCCAGCGGGATCAGCGTCGGGGGCGGGTCACCCGCCAGCATCACCACGCGCGCGATCGACCCGACACCGCCGATCAGAGCCTCCTTGACGACTTCACGCAGTGTGACCCCAGCTAGCGCACGGCTGTTGCAGGTGCCACTGACCCGCAGGAACGCGGTGTCCCCGTCCACCCGGACCAGCTCCGCGTTCCCGCCGTGCGCCCGCAGGTACGGGCGGACCTTCTCCAGCGCGCGCAGCGACTCGGTCACCGGCGTGGGCTGGAGGATCCCGTGCACGGAGAAGAGCAGGCGCACCACGGGATCGTCCGCGAGCTCGAACAGCAGCTCCCGGCCGCGGGGATCCTCGCGCAGCCGGCGGACGATCGCGTTGATCCCGCTGCCGTGCAGAGCCTCGACGGYGTGCCGCAGTTGCTCGGCCCGCCGCCGGGCCGCCGGCTCCAGCTCCCGGACGCCGGTCGCCGCCTCGTCGAGGGCCTCTGACAGCGCCTCGAGGCCGGGGCCGGGTTCGTTCCACGTCGGCCCGGTCGGCCGGGCGTCACTCATCGCTGGGCTCCTTGTCCGTCTCCCCCTGTGTCTCCCCCGGGTCAGACCGCACCGTTGATCACGAACTTGCTGAGTTCCCGGCCGGTCCGCCCGTCGTAGGCGTGCACGGTGCACACCAGGCAGGAGTCGAAGCTGCGGGCCACGTGCCCGAGTTCCACCGGGTCCTCGGCGTCGGCGACCGGTGTGCCGACCAGGGCCTGCTCGATCGGGCCGGGCGTCTGCGAGCCGTCCCGCGGGCCGATGTTCCACGCGGTCGGCGTGACCACCTGGTAGTTCGCGATCTTTCCGTCTTCGATGACGATCCAGTCGGCCAGCGATCCGCGGGCGGCCTCGGTGGCCCCGAAACCACGGCCCTCGGCGGGCTCGGCCGGTTTGGTGTAGAAGCTCTCCCGCAGGTCGAGCTGGTCGAGCCACTGCCGCGTCCACTGGTAGTACTTTGCGGCCTCGTGCATCCGGGCGAGCTGGCGGACCAGCACCGACGGCCCGATCCGGGCGATGATGTCGGTGAACAGCGGGTCGTCGTCCTGGTGGGCGGCGGCGCCGGGGGCGCCGGCGACTATCCGGCGGGCCAGTGGGCCGGCCTCCATCGGGACGTATCCCTGCCCCGACAGGTGGTAGCGCGGCGCTTTCGCCCAGCTGTACTTGCCCTGTTCACGCCCTCGCTGCGGGTCGAGCGGCCGGGTCTCGCCGTCGAACGGGTGGCGGGCCTGCGTCCCCTCGTAGAAGGAGTGGGTGACGTCCTCGCGGATCCACCTCTGGTCGAAGGTGAAGAACTCGCCGTTGGAACAGATCCCCGAGCGGGCGATCAGGGCGGCGTTGCGCCCCTCGATGGTCGGCTCCGCGTAGAGATCGGGGTGGAAGTAGGTGCCGGTGGCCAGGTAGTTGCCGACCCCGCCGCCGTAGGTGTCCAGGCCGATGTCACGGCTGTAGCGGATGAAGAAGCCGCAGTCGCTGTCGTGCTGGGAGTCGTTCTCCTCGACCCAGGCGAGCACATCGTCCCAGGTGCGGTTGGCCAGCCAGCGCTCGACCGAGCAGCCGAGCCAGTACTTCTCCAGCCAGTTGTTCTTCCAGTGTTCCAGGATGGCGATCGACCGGGTGACGTCGGAGAGGGTGGGTGCGCCCATGACACCCCCGGGCACCATGAAGCTGGAGTGCGGCCACTGCCCGCCGAGGATCGCGTACACCTCGGTCGGCTTGCCGGACAGGACGACCCCCGGGGCGTAGCTGGTGCCGGTGTACRGGGCGAACCGCCGGACGGCCTCGTCGTAGAGCGGCGAGCGCGCGTACTTCCTGTTCGTCAGGTCGATCGCGAACAGCGCGTAGAAGTAGCGCGGGATGCTCTGCAACGTCTCGCACGCCTGCGCGATGTTGCGGACCAGCGTGGCGTTGGGCGGTATTCGGGTGCCCCATGCCACGTCCAGGGCGTACGCGGACTTGTACAGGTGGCTGCCACCGCAGATGCCGCAGATGCGTGGGGTCACGATCAGGCCGGCCCGGGGGTCCTTGCCCTGAAGGATGATCTCGAAGCCCCGGAACATCGCCGCCTGGGTCCAGGCGGAGGTCACCATGCCGTCGCTGACCGTCACCCGAACGTCCAGATCCCCCTCGACCCGGCCCATCGGGCTGACGTTGAGATCGACGGTGGTCATCGGTGTCCTTCTTCCAGTCGGCGCGCTTGCGTTCGGCGGCGTCCAGCCGGCGTCGCGTCCACTTCGGCCGGCATGGTTCGGCCCGGCGGTGGACGTTCCAGCCGGCGTGGCTCCCGCCTGTGGCGGGGAGCCAGGGCAGGCAACGGGGGCAGGCGGAGCGGGGCAGGTCGTCAGACGACGAACGTGTCCTTCTTCGACCAGTCCGGGGCGGCGATCTTCGCGATCGCGGACTGGGCCAGGTAGGTGAGGTGACGGGTGCCCTCCGGGATCTCCCGGGGGATGACGCCGACGGCCTTGCGGGTCTGGAAGACCGTCCCCGGCTCAAGGTCGAAGAACGGGAACTCCGGCTCGGTGCATCCGATGCACGGCACGCCCGCGCGGGTCTTGGACGACTGGCCGTTCCACAGGATGCGGTTGCACGGCGAGTGGGTCATCGGGCCGCGGCAGCCGAGCTCGTAGAACAGGCAGCCCGTGCGGGTGCCCTCCCCGAACGTGGTGGTGGACTGCTTGTACTCKAAGAACTCCGTACGGGTGCATCCGGTGTGCGTGAAGCTGGTGAAGAACGTCCGCGGCCGCTGGAGCTCGTCCAGGTCGATGTCGGCGGCCCGGCCGGTCGCCAACGCGACGAGGATCTGGGAGATCCAGTCTGGATGGGCCGGGCAGCCCGGGATGTTGACTACCGGCAGCCCGCCGCGCGAGCGGAACTCCGCGCCGAGGAAGCCGCCGCGCTCGCGCTTGTGGAACTGCAGGCCGGTCGAGGATGTCGGGTTGGGCGCCGTCGCCGCGATCCCGCCCCAGCAGGCGCAGTCCCCGACCGCGACCACGGTCTGGGCCGTTCCCGCCAGGTCGATCACCCAGTCCTTCATGGGCCGGTCGGCGAACATGTCGTAGCGGCCGGTGCCCTCGGGCCCCTCGATCACGGAGCCCTCGAACACCAGGACGTCCACCGGCGTCTCGCCRCTGGCACAGGCCCGCAGCAGCTTCCGCGCGTCCGTTCCCGACTCCAGGGCGAGGGAAGGATGCCAGAGCAGCTCGAGCCCGAAGCTGGTGACGAGGTCGACGACGTTCGGCTCGTCGGCGTTCAGGAAGGACATGGTGTTCCCGCCGCACGCCCCTCCGTGCAGCCACAGCACGGACGGCATCGGTCCTCCTCTCGGGTAACCCCGGGCGGGGTTACATGATCGTTCCCCCGGGTGGTCCGGGGACGGGGCCTGCCGCGATCCGACCCGACCCGACCTGGCCTGATCTGATCTGGCCTGATCTGGCCTGACCTGTGGCCTGGCCGCTGATCGGGCCAGGCCGAGTTCGGCTTTCCGGTCGGTTTCGGGCCCGCGGTGAGCAGCCCCGAGCGCGGGAGAAAGGCGATCGCGCCACCGCGGCTCCATCGCCATGATCCCATGGTGTCGACGGCTCGCCCTTGCCAGAACCTGGACGTATGACCGCCATCACGTAATGATCATTTATCGGCTGTCCGGGTGAGTGGGCGGTCGGAGGACCGCGTTTTCGCGTCCGGTTCTGGTTCCGGTTTCCGACCGGAGCGGCGATGCCGATCCCAGAGCTTCGGTGGGCCCGGTGCCCGGATCGCCGGCGCCCCGGCGACAGCCCGACGGCGGCGTGGGCCGAGCACCCGCACGCATGGCCCGACCACGTCATGATCGTTGCTGTGCTCACGCGGGYCCGATGGCGGCGTGGGCCGGGCCTTCCAGCGTGTCGTCGACAGAGGTCTGTGACAGGCCAGCGACAGGCCTGTCACAGACCTGTCGCTGGTGTAGAGCCTGCCCGATGGGCCGTGGCGTCCGCCGGAATCGGCCCAGGGGGTGCCCGTCGCGCCGCGGGTGCTGGTTCGGCAGTCAGTTTCTGGACATTTTCGTCCGTGGCTCCCGCGGCGCCCGGTTTGATACCGCGGTGGACACTTCCACCGGCGTCCGTGTGTGCCACCGGAATTCATCCGGAGTGGCGACAGTGGCGCGTCGTGTCCTGGGAGGAACGCTACCGAAGCGGCCGGCGCGGCGTACCGAACGGGCGTTTCACACTGTTTTCGGCGGGCGAACCATCGTATTACCGGTGACATTACCGGTGGCTGGTGACGGACGGGCCTGATACGGCTCGGGGCCGCCGTTCAGGAAAGAAGCGCTGATTTTCACCCTGTGTCATGGTGGACGTGCGCTGCTGTAATCATCGAGGTCGAACGCTTGCGAGGCCCTCATGTCGGTCGGCTGTCACCAGCCGGGAGAAGCGCATTGATTGAAAGCTTTCCCGGACACGTCCCAGACGCATTCGTGTGGACGGTCGCCGAACAGGTTGATTTTTTCGAAAGGTGGTAGACATGGCTCGCGACACAGCACCGTCCGGTGCTGCCGCGCCGGTTGACGGCGATCTCGTGCCGCTGGTGCCCAGGCCCCGGCAGCCAGCGGAAGTACCCCCGCGCGCACGCCCGGCCACCGCGGCGGGCGGGACTGGGGCAGCGGCGGTCAGCGGCCGGACGGGGCGGGTGGCAGGCCTGCTCGTCATCGCGCTCGGCGCGATCTACCTGGCCTGGCGGACGGCGACACTCGGCGGCACCAGCGCGATCGGCTACCTGTTCTATGCCGCTGAGCTGGTCGCCTACCTGGCCGTCGGGTGGACGGCGGTGATGATGGGCCGGCTGCGGCCAGGCGCTGCCCGGCAGGCCCCGCCGCCGGTGGGCACTCTGGACGTGTTCGTGACGGTGTGCGGCGAGCCCGCGGCCATGGTCGAGCGGACCCTGCGTTTCGCCCTCGCCATCGACTATCCGCACCAGACATACGTCCTCAACGACGGCCGTATCGCCGGCCGGAAGGACTGGCGGGAGATCGACGCGCTCGCGTCCCGGCTCGGGGTGCCCTGCTTCACCCGGGTCGACGGTACGCCGGGGAAAGCCGGCAACCTCAACCACGCGCTGGCCCGCACCCGCGGTGACGCGGTTCTCGCCCTCGACGCGGACCATCTGGTGGTCCCGGATCTCGGGGAGCAGGTGGTCGGTTATCTGCGCGATCCAGACGTCGGTTTCGTCTGCACCGCCCAGCGTTTCGACACCGGCCGTCTCGACGTCCTGAACAACGCCGATAGCATTTTCTACCGCTCCCTGCAGCCGGCGAAGGAGCGGGACAACGCGGCGGTCTCCTGCGGGAACGGGACGCTCTACCGACGGTCCGCGCTTGAATCAGTCGGCGGATTCAGCGAATGGAATATAGTAGAAGATGTCCAGACGTCATACGAACTGCATGCTCATGGCTGGTCCAGCGTCTATCATCCCGTCCCGATATCGATCGGGACGGCGCCGGCGACSGCGGCCGTCTACGCCAAGCAGCGGCTGCGCTGGGCGATGGACAGCACCCGGCTGCTGCTGTTCGACAACCCGCTGGCCAAGCCGGGCCTGACCCGCTGGCAGCGGGCGCACTACCTGCACAGCACCCTCAGCCCGCTGCTGGCGTCCGTTCAGGTGGTCTTCGCGCTGGGGCCGGTGCTGTCCATCGTCTTCCGTTCCCAGCTCGCCTCCACCGGCTCCCAGCGGGCGTATCTGCTGTTCGGGCTGCCCTACTTCGCCAGCACCCTGTTCTTCATCGCCGCGTACGCGGGGACGCGGGCGGCGCCCCGCACGGTGTCGAGCGTGCTGTTCAACTCCCCGATCTACCTGCTCGCGCTCGCGCGTGTCGCGTCCGGATACCGGCCTCGCTCGTCCGGTACGACCGAGAAGGCTTTCCAGCCGAAGGTGTCGCTGCTCATGCTGCCGCAGGTCCTGCTCGCGGCCGTGCTCGTGTTCTCGGTTGTCTTCTACGCGTTCGACACCCGGGCGGACCGCCCGGTGGAAGCGCTGGCGTGGGCCGGGATCCTGCTCGTGACCCTGGCCGGCCCGCTGTCGTCGGTCAGCGAGCGGCGCGCCGCGGTCGAGCGCTGGCAGGCCCCGATCCGCGGGGCGATCATCCTCGCCGTCGCCTTCCTGTCAGCCTGGACGTTCGCCCACTGACCGGACACCCGCTCACGGGCCGGGCGCGCGCCCGCTGACCAGAGGCGGCCGCGCGTCCTCATCCTGATGGCGCTCCGGCCACCGCAACGGAGGGAACACGTGGCTGTCACAGCAGCCACGTGTTCCCTCGTCGTCATGATCCGGGGCTTCCGGGGGCGCTCGGTCAGCCGGGCGGGAGGGTCTCGCAGGGGAGGTTGAGGTCGTCGCGTACCGCTGGGGCCAGGGCGTCGCAGCCGACGCCGGCCGTCCCCAGTTCGGTCAGGGCCCAGCGGGAGCCCGGGGGAGCGCTGTGGCGCAGCAGGGCGGTGGCGGGGTCGGTCTCACCGCCGGTCGGTATGACACGGGCGGTCGCGACGGCCGGGTCGACCGTGGACACGTGGACGTCGGTCACCTCGACGTTTCCCGGCGGGACCTCGCCCAGCAGCGGGCTGCTGCGCACCGCCTGCGCGATCTGCTCGTCCACGGACGAGCCGTCCCGCTGAACTGCTGTGATCACGGCTGGTTGCCGCGCCGGCCCGGCGGCAGCCACTGGACCGGTGGCCTCCGTGGCCGTCTGCTCCGTGGCCCCCGGACCGACGGCTGTCGGGCTCCCGGCCACCGGGCTCGTGGCGGCGGGGCCAGCCGCAGCTGGCGCGTCGGACAGCGTCGACGTCGAACCGGCCAACACGTCGGAGGGCATGGCGATGACAGCCGCCACCGTGGTCGCGGCGAACAGAAGCTGAGGGACGCTCGGACGCACGGCACGCGCCGCGTGAGCGGCGGGACGTGTGTCCAGCGCGGCGTAGGTGACGCTCCGAGAGCGCTGTGTTGCCGGACCCCTCCGGTGTCGAACCATGGAACACCTCTACCCGACTTGACGCATCCGATGCATGTAACACATCCGACACCCCTCTGTCGACCGATCGAAAAGAGGCCCCGGGCAGCGCCGACACCCTGGGAAACAGCCTCCACCCAGCCGTCGCGGCCCACACCATCCCGCCGGCGTCATCCCGCCGACAGCCGCGAACCACCCACCCGCCCACTACCGACCCGTCGACCACGACCGCCGACCGGTCACCCGGCGCCGAAGGTGACCAGCTCCGGACGGCGACGCCAGATCCCATCCGGAGAAACCCGCCTGATGACGATGGCAGTTATTCCAGGAGAAGCGCGCCGGTCGTTGGCAGTATCCTCCGTGTGACCGACGAGGGGCCGGGACGGTCAGTTCAGGAGCAGGGTTGTTCCGCGGAGCAGGCACAGGGTGTTGGCCAGGGCGAAGGCTGCGACCCAGATGCCACCGGGGAGGCCGGTGAGTTCGGCCATGGCGTCCGCGTCCGAGGAGGACGGGCCCCGTCTGCGCTGTYGGTGCAGGTCGAGGACGGACCGGGGGCCGGACAACAGCAGGAACCAGGTGAGGAAGCAGGCGAGGGCGCTCTGCGTGCCCGCGTCGGCCGAACGCAGCGCCAACACGACCATCCCGGCGGTCGCGACGACGAGGACGATCCCGAACGCGTTGCGGACGACGAGGAAGAGCGCGGCCAGCGCCACGACGGCGAGCAGCAGCGTCGCCGTGACGTGGCCGGCGCCCAGCAGGGCCGCCGCGCCCAGCCCGAGCACCGACGGCGCGGTGTAACCGGCCGCCGACACGAGGAAGCCGGTCACCCGGCTCGGCCGCCCGTACGAGCCGGTGAGCCCGGAGGTGTCCGGGAACAGCCACACGCCGACGACCCAGTACCCGAGCAGGTAGGCGACGAGCGCATGGCCGCCCTCGTGCGCGATGGTGTCGAGATGGCCGCTGTTGCGCCAGGTCCGTCGGGGTACGACGGCCGCGAGCGCGACCAGGCCGGTCAGCACGACGATCCACCGTGGCGCGGCCGCGCCGTCCACCACGCTGATCGCTGTCCTGGTGGTCGCGGCCATGGACGTGCTCGCGTTGCCGGTACCGATGCTCATGACGCCCCCCGACGCGACCGAACCCCTGTGGGGCACTACCTCTACAGGCCGATTTCCGCGGATCATTGTTGGAGTGTTGCCTCAGGGATTTTCCGTTCGCTCATCACACAAGAAACTCACAAAAAGAGCAACGGAATATCCATTGTCCGGCTATTGATCACCATGATTTGGATCATGATGAGGAAGGGATGGGCCACGGCCGCGCCGGGGCGGACAGCACGCGGACGGCATGACCGCTCGGAAGGCTGACAGCCGCTCGGAAGACGAGTGACCACTCGGAAGGCCGGCAGCGCGGCTGTCACAACGCGGCTGTCACAGCGCGGCAACCTGTTCTCTTCGTGTCGCCATGAGGCGGGATCCCCATGGCGTCGGGGGAGACGTTCGGGGGAGAGACGCCCGCGGCGGGGCCGATGGGCAGATCTACAAGGAAGTCCCCAGGTTCCTGAAAGCTTTCTCTCAGGCGTGACCGCGACGGTGTGCATATGACACGTGTGTGGTTGAGTCTGGGGCTTCCCGCGGACCCGGGCCTGATCGCGGAAGCGCTCGGACCCGACTATGACGTTCTCCCCCCATCGAGCGAGCCGCCGTTCGAGTCGCCGCCTGCCGCGGACGGGCCGACCATCGTGGCTGGTGACGGGCCGCCCCGACCGCAGCCACCGAACGTGACGGTCCGGACGATTCTGGTCGTGACGATGTATGACCGGGAGCTGCTGCCGATCCTCGCGACCAGGTCGGGTGACACCGCCGTGGTGGTGGTCACGCCACCCGGTGTCGACGTCCCAGCGGACTTCGGGGCGCAGGTGCGAGCCGACGTGATCGGTCCCGCGACCTCGGTGGCGGACGTGGTCGCGCTGGTCAACGCCACGCCGTCGGAGGTGCCCGCCTCCGCCGCGGCGGCCGGGCAGTGGTGGGTCGGGTCGGGCCAGCCGGGCGTGCCCGCCGCCGGTGGTCCCGGCGCTCCGGGAGACCCAGCGGGCCCCGGCGGTCCCGCTGCCGTCGCCGGTGCTGCCGCCGGAACGGAGGGCCGGCCGCCGGGTGAGGCCGGCGGTTCCCACCGGCGACGCAACGGACTGATCGCGGCCGCCGCGGTGCTTGTCGTGGTCCTGGGCACCGGTGCTGCCGTGCTGGCCGCCGGTACGGGGACGGGCGGTGGCCAGAACGCGGCCCGCTCCTTGGCCGCGGGCGGCATCCCCGGCGACGGTACGGGCTACGGACGGTTCCCTGGTGGTGGATACGGTGAGGGATATCGTCGCTACGGCGGGTTCCCGGAGGGCGGCGGACGGGCGCAGGGCGGCCCCAGAGCGGCGATCGACCAGGAAGATTTTCAGGAATGCCTGCGGAGCAAGGGCGTCACCGTCGACGACGGCACCCCCGTGCGCCCGGACCCGACGGACTCCAAGGCCCGTGAGGCTTTCCGGGAGTGCTTCACGCGGCTGCGCGGCGCTTCCGGTCTGCCCGGCGGCGGGTCTGGCGGGCCAGCTGGACAGGGTGCGCCAGACGGATTCGGCGGGCCTGGCAGGCCGGGTGGACCTGACGGCTACGGCGGCCCTAACGGCCCCGCCGGTTCCGGTGGAGCCACCGGAACCGGCAGCACCACTTCCACCAGCCTGATCACACGATGAGCGCGGGCGTCGGAGGGCTCGACTGGAGCACGGTCGACACCAACCCCGGGCCGACCGCCCCGCCGCGGCAGATGCCGGGACGGGCAGCGTACCGGTCACCGGTACGGCTGCCCCGGCCGCTGCGGGGGCATGCGGCCGACCCGTGGTGGATACGCCCGGCGCTGCTCGTCCTGCTGGCCGCGACAGCTGTCGGTTATCTGTGGGGGCTGGGCGCCTCCCAGTACGCCAACAGCTTCTACGCGGCGGCGGTCCAGGCCGGCACACAGAGCTGGAAGGCATGGTTCTTCGGCTCGTTCGACGCGTCGAACTTCATCACCGTCGACAAGCCACCGGCGTCATTGTGGGTGATGGGGCTCTCCGGACGGATCTTCGGTTTCAACAGCTGGAGCATGCTCGTCCCGAACGCGCTCGAGGGTGTGGCGGCCGTCGGTATCCTGTATCTGGTGGTCCGGCGCTGGATCGGGCCGCGGGCCGGACTGCTCGCCGCCGCCGTTTTCGCCCTGACGCCCGTCGCGGTGCTGATGTTCAAATTCAACAATCCGGACGCGCTGCTGGTGCTGCTGCTCGTCGTCGCGGCCTATTCTGTGGTGCGCGCGACCGAGGACGGCGGTTTTCGCTGGATCGCGCTGGCGGGGGTGGCGGTCGGGTTCGCCTTTCTGACGAAGATGATGCAGGCATTCCTGCCCGTCCCGGCGTTCGCGCTGGTGTATCTGGTTGCCGCGCCCACATCCGTCGGCCGGCGGCTGCTCGGCCTGTTGGCCGGCGCGGGGGCGATCGTCGTCTCCGCCGGCTGGTACGTGGCGGCGGTCGAGCTGTGGCCGAAGGACTCCCGGCCCTATATCGGCGGGTCGACCAACAACAGCATTCTCGAGCTCACCTTCGGTTACAACGGCCTTGGCCGTGTTTTCGGCGGTGACGGGAATCCCGGCGGGGGCGCCGGTCGGGGAATGTTCACCGGCCCGCCCCAGGGGGATCTCCCAGCCGGGGCTGCCGCGTATCTGAACCAGATGGCGCCTCCCGGCGGGGTCGGCGGCCCGGGCACTGGCGGTGGTCCCGGCGGTGGCATGTTCGGCGGTGCCACCGGTTGGAACCGGCTGTTCAGTGGTGAGATGGGCACCCAGATCTCCTGGCTGTTGCCGGCCGCGTTGATAGCGCTGGTAGGTGGTCTGTGGGTGACCCGCCGGGCGGCGCGCACGGATCGGGTCCGCGCCGGTCTGCTGTTGTGGGGCGGCTGGACGCTCGTCACCGGCGGCGTGTTCAGCTATATGAGCGGCATTATCCATCCCTACTACACGATTGCGGTCGCGCCGGGAATCGGCGGCCTTCTTGCTTTCGGCGGGACGGCTTTKTGGCGGGCCAGGGACTCCTGGGTTTCCCGGGTGCTGATGGCGTCGGCGGTCGGGGTCACCGGCGGCTGGTCGTTCGTGCTTTTGAACCGTACCCCCGACTGGTATCCGGCGCTGCGGTTCRTCGTTGTCGCAGCCGCTGGCGTCGGCGTCCTCGCCCTGCTGGTCGGCCGCAGGCTGCCAACCCGCAGCGTTGCCGGCGCTGTAGTGGGTGCGGCGGCGGTCGCGCTCGCCCTGGGAGCGCCGTCGGCCGCCTATGCCGTCGAAACCGCGTCGGCTCCCCATTCCGGGTCGATTCCCAGCGCTGGCCCCGCGACGGCCGGCGGCGGCTTTCCCGGCAGGATGACCCGCCAGTTCTTCGGGCCGGCCGGCGGCGCGACAAACGGCGCGGCGAGTGGCCGACCACGTGATGACCGTGGTTTCGGTGGTGGTGCCGGCGGTTCTGCTGGTGGACCCGGTGGTGGTTTTGGCGGCGGTGTGGCCGCCGACTCCGAAATCGTCCAACTGCTCAGGAACGGCCAGGCCGGCCACCGCTGGGCCGCCGCGACGTCCGGCTCCCAGAGCGCCGGCCCGCTCGAGCTGGCCAGCGGTACGGCCGTCATGGCAATGGGCGGGTTCAGCGGCGGCGACCCGACGCCCACCCTGGACCAGTTCAAACAATATGTCGCGGCCGGTGACATCCACTACTACATCGCGGGCGGCGGTGCCGGCCGGTCGGCCGCGCCGGCCGCGCCGGCCGCGTCCGCCGGCGCCGCACCCGCCGCGGGCGACGACCCGGCTGCTTCCGGCGAACCCGGCGGCTCCAGCGAACCGGGTGTTTTCGGCGGTCCGGGTGAAGCGGGCGGATTCGGCGGTCCGGGCGGGTTCGGCGGTCGCGGATCCGGTGAGATCACGTCCTGGGTGGAAAGCAGTTTCACCGCGCTGACCGTGGGCGGGCAGACCGTCTACGACCTGACACGGCCGACGTCCTGACCGTGGCAGGAGTCCGGCGCCGTCCGCTCCCGGGAGGCGGACGGCGTCGGTCGGACCCGGATCGATGCGGATCCACGCGGATCCGCTCGATCCACCAGGTGCCGCCGGTACGGCGTGCCGATGGACGGGCAGCGACGCCGGCACGCCCGAGACGACAGCCGGCACACCCCGGAGCGAAACGCCGATGCGCCCGAGGTGAAGATGCCGGTGTGCCTGAGACGGGGATGCCACCGCGCCCGAGGCTTCATGCGCCCGAGGCCTGGGATGCGCCCGAAGCCTGGGACGTACCCGAAGCCTGGGATGCGCCCGAGGCTGGGATGTGCTGCCTCCGGTGTTTGTCCGGATGCCGCACGGCGGGTCGCTGGTCGACGGCCTGCCGCGTGCCGGTCGGCCGTATGACAGTCCGCTGTTCGACAGCCTGCCGGGGTGGCCGTTGGTGCGCTGTCGACCTGCCCATCCGGCCCCGGATGAGTGACGATGGGGCTATGAGCAGGCGTGTATCGGCGCGGCGGCGACAGACGTGATGCTGCCAGGTCGTGCCGGGGGTGGGGCGACGGCACAGTCACTGGAGCCGTTGGACGTGGGCGATCCGGCGTCCRTCGGCAGATACGTGCTGGACTTTCGCCTGGGCAGCGGCGGTATGGGCACCGTCTATCTCGGACGGGACACCCTTGGTCGCCCGGTCGCGGTCAAGGTGATCCGTTCGGATCTCGCCGCCGAGCCGGACTTCCGGGAGCGCTTCCGGCACGAGGTGGCGGCGGCGCGGCGGGTCTCGCCGTTCTGTACCGCCTCGGTGCTCGACGCCGACCCGGACGCGACCCCGCCGTACCTGGTCACCGAGTACATCGAGGGACGGCGGCTGGACCGCGTGGTCATGGAGGACGGCCCGCTGCCCCCGTCGACCCTGACCGGGACCGCGATCGGGGTGGCCACCGCGCTCACGGCCATCCACCGCGCGGGGATCGTCCATCGCGACCTCAAACCGGCCAACGTCATCATGTCCCTGTCCGGGCCGCGAGTGATCGACTTCGGTATCGCCAAGCCCGCGGGGGTGGTGCGGCACGACCTGGACCGCGGGCTGATCTTCGGGACGTCCGGCTGGATGGCGCCGGAGCAGATCCTCGACCACCCGGTCGGCCCGCCCGCGGACGTCTTCACCTGGGGCCTGCTGGTCGCCTATGCCGGTACCGGCCGGCATCCGTTCGTCGAGCCGGGGCGGTTCGGGCCGCAGGCCGACGCCGACCTGGGCGCGCGGATCGTCGATGAGCCGCCGGACCTCGCCGGGCTCGCCGAGCCGCTGCGCCGGGTCGTCGAGACCGCGCTGACCAAGGATCCGCGTTCCCGCCCGGCCGCCCGTGACCTGCTGCTCCGCCTGGTCGACGGCAACGCCGACGTGAACGCGTCCACACCGATCGACCAGGTGCTCGGCTGGACGCAGCAGATGGCGGCGGTCCCGCCGCCGACCCGGGTCGGCCCGCCGGCCTTCCCCACCGGTTACCCGGCCGACCAGCCGGCCGGGTTCGGTCAGCCGGCCGGATTCAACCAGCCGGCAGAGTTCAACCAGCCGGCGCAGCTCGGCGGCCCGGCGCGCTTCGGCCAGCCCAACCAGTTCGGCCAGCATGGCCCGCCCGACCAGTTCGGCCAGCCCGCCGGCGCGCCGCCGCGCTGGTATCCGCCCACGCCGCCGCCACGCCGGCGGTCCCGCCGGTGGTGGCTGCTCGTCCCCCTGCTGGCCCTGTTGTTGCTGGTCGGCTGGGTCGTCCTGGACAGCCTCGGCGAGAGCGGGAACGACGCGGGCAGCCCGGGTGCTGGCAGCCCCACCGGCTCGGCGGCCACGCCGTCACCATCGGCGACACCCGCGGCGGCCATCGGTGTCCCGGTCCGGGACGGGCAGCTCCAGTTCACCGTGACGAACATCCAGTGCGGCGTCGACGAGCTGAAGGCCGGGTTCTTCCCCAGGCATCCGGACGGCCAGTACTGCCTGGCCGAGGTGACCGTCAGTAACGTCGGCGGCTCGGACCGGACGCTGGCGTTGGCCTCGCAGAGCCTGTACGACACCACCGGTGCCAGGCACGGCTCCGATCAGCTGCTGTCCCGGGCGGCCTTCTCCAACGAGCTCTGGGGGAACATCTCCGAGGGGGAGAGGGTCCGCGGCACCCTCGTCTTCGACATTCCCATCGATGCCACACCCGATCACCTGGAGCTCCACGACGGCCCGTTCAGCGGAGGTGTGACCGTCCCGCTGCGATGACGACCCCCGCGACGGCCAACGGCCACGGTGTCCGCGCGGTCTCCGCTGTGTGCCATTTCCGTTGCGCTGGTTCGCGGACTGCCAGCGCAGGCGCATGTCCGGCGTCACACTGGGACTGTCGGGCCGAGGCGGGACTGCCGGGCCAAGGCCCGCCGCGGACACGACCGGAGGAGGCCGTCATGACGCACCTGACAACCTGGCCCGCCGACGACCCGGGCCGCGTGCTGCGCGACACCGATCGACCGGACGAGATCGCCGCCGCCCTCGCGCCGATCGGTGTCCGGTTCGACCAGTGGACGATCGTGGATCTCCCGTCCGACGCCGGCCAGGACGCGGTGCTCACCGCCTACCGGGAACAGGTGGACAAGGTCATCGCCGATGAGGGCTTCATCCTCGTGGACGTGGTGGCGCTGCATCCGACCGAGGCGCCCGACTGGCCGGCCACGGCCACCGCCGCGCGGGCGAAGTTCCTCGCCGAGCACACCCACGCGGACGCCGAGGTGCGCTTCTTCGCCGCCGGCGCCGGTGTCTTCTACCTGCACATCGGTGACGAGGTCCACGCGGTGCTCTGCGAGGCCGGCGACCTGCTGTCGGTGCCGGCCGGTACCACGCACTGGTTCGACATGGGTACCAGCCCGTCGTTCACCGCGGTCCGTTTCTTCCACGATGCCGACGGCTGGGTCGGTGACTTCACCGGCAGCGACATCGCGTCCCGTTTCCCCGACTTCGACGCGCTGTACGCCGTGRCCGCCGCTGCCCGGTGACCGCTGCCGTCACGGTCACCGCCGAGGCGGTTGTCGTCGACATCGAGGGGACGACCAGCGCGACATCCTTTGTCGTGGACACCCTCTACCCGTACTCGCGGGCGCGGCTGCGCGCGTGGATCGACAGCCATCAGCGGCATCCGGACACCCGCCGGGCGCTCGCGCAGGTCCGTGAGCTGATCGGTGAGCCGGCGGCGGACACCGCCCGGATCGTCACCGCGCTGGGTGCCTGGTTGGACGCGGACGAGAAGGTCACCCCGCTCAAGACCCTGCAGGGGCTGATCTGGGACGCCGGTTTCACCGCGGGTGAGCTGACCTCCCACCTGTATCCGGAGGTGGCCGGTGCCCTGCGGTCCTGGCAGGCCGGGGGGCACCGGCTGTACGTCTTCTCGTCCGGGTCGGTCGCCGCGCAGCGCGCCTGGTTCGCCCACAGCCCGGCCGGTGACCTGCGCGGCCTGTTCAGCGGGTATTTCGACACCGAGACGGCGGGCCCGAAACGGCAGCCGTCGTCCTACGCCGCGATCACCGCGGCGACCGGTGTGCCAGCGGGCCGGACGGTCTTTCTTTCGGACCTTGTCGACGAGTTGGACGCCGCCCGTGCCGCTGGCTGGTTGACGGTCGGCGTCCGCCGGCCGGGCGAGCCGAACCACGACCGCGGTGTTGGTGACCATCCGGCGGTGGGTGACCTCGCCCAGATCAGAATCCTGCCGCCGCCCTGATCACGACACCGCCAGCAGCGGCCGATGGTCCACCGGAACTGGCCCACCGGGATGCCGACGGTCTACCGGGACGGGGCAGGTGGCTGTGGGCGCTGGCCGCGCGCGACCTCGACGATCCCGTGTTCGGTGACGAGCGCGTCCACCAGATGCGCCGGTGTCACGTCGAAGGCGGGGTTGTGCGCCCGGGAGCGGGCCGGCGCGACTCGCGATCCGGCGTGGCTGAGCACCTCCTCGCAGCCCCGCAGCTCGATCGGGATCATGTCGCCGGACGCCGTCGCGGAGTCCACGGTCGACGCGGAGGCGGCCACGACGAACGGGATCCGCGCGTACGCGCAGGCCAGCGCCACCCCGAGGGTGCCGATCTTGTTGGCGACGTCGCCGTTGGCGGCTATCCGGTCGGCACCCACGACGGCCGCGTCGACGAGCCCGCGCACGATCGTCCCCGCGGCGGCGGCGTCGACCTGTACCAGGTGGGGGATGTTCTCGACATCGAGCTCCCAGGCGGTCAGGCGGCTGCCCTGCAGCAGCGGCCGGGTCTCGTCCACATAGACGATTTCCAGCGCGCCGCGGGCGTGCAGTTCGCGGATGATGCCCAGCGCCGTCCCCCAGCCGGCGGTCGCGAGCGCCCCGGTGTTGCAGTGGGTGAGGATGCGCAGCGGCCGTCGGCCGGTGCCGCTGTCGGTATCGCCGCTGTGGGTGGTACCGGTGGTACCGGTGGGCCGGGCCGCGTCCCGCAGCAGCCAGTCCGCGCCGTGCGCGCCGATCGCCCGGTTCGTCCGCTCGTCCTGTTCCAGGAGGTCGTCGGCGTACGCGAGGACCGCGGCGATTCCGTGGGCGAGCCGCTGGCGGGCCGCGTCCACCCCGAGCGCGAGCGCGAGGGCGGTGGGACGGGCGTCACGGATGGCGCCGATGGCCCGCGCGAGCGTGGCCGCGTCCCAGTTCTCCCGCTCGGCCTGGGCCGCGGCCAGGGCGACCCCGAAGGCACCGGCGGCACCAAGGGCGGGAGCGCCGCGGACGGCCAGCCGCCGCACCGCGGCGACGAGTGCGTCCACGTCGGTGACCTCGAGGTGGACGAGCCGGGCGGGCAGCGCGGTCTGGTCGAGCAGGCGGATGCCGTTGCCCGTCCAGGAGACAGGCCGGCCGACGGGAGTCATCCACAGCACGATATGCCGCCGGCCGGGGCAGCCCGGGTATGTCCGGTGGTGAGATCGCAGGTCCGTAACGGACGTCGACCGGCTGTCCGGCTGTCCGGCGGACGCGGGGCATACGGGCGTCCGGGGAGCGGGGCGGATGCCGGTGGCGACGACACCGGCGGGAATTGATGATCTGGTGGGCGAGAGTCGTTTCGGTAGGTGGTGATCTGGTGGGTGACGATCTGACGGGTGACGGCGATCTGGTGGACGCCGACGGGTGGCCGGCCGGCCTGCGCGTCGCGGGCGAGGCGCTGGCCCGGGAGGCGGCGCGCTACGCGTCCCTCGGCTGGATGCGGGCGACCTCGGGGAACCTGTCGATCGTGCTGTGCCGGGCCCCGCTGCGGCTCGCGGTCACCGTGAGCGGGCTGGACAAGTCCGAGCTGCGTGCCGGGGACGTGGCCGTGGTCGACGCCGCGGGTGCCGCCCGGCCGGTCGGGCCGGCCCGGCGGCCGTCGGCGGAGGCTGCGCTGCACGCGCGGCTCGCCGAGGCCGCCGGCGCGCAGGCGGTGGTGCACGTCCACACGATCGCGTCGGTGCGGGCCGCCGAGCGCTGGCCGGGCGGTGTCGAGCTCGAGGGCCTGGAGATGCTCAAGGCGCTGGGACGTGGCGCCGACGGCGACCGTGTCCGCATCCCGGTGGTGGACAACAGCCAGGACATGACCGACCTCGGTGACCGGATCGTGGCGCTGCGGGATCCGCGAACCCCTGCCATACTGATCGCCCGACACGGCCTGTATGCCTGGGGGGACGATCTCGGCGCGGCGAGGCGGCACACCGAGGCCGTCCAGTGGCTGYTGGAGTGGGCACTCGCCGACGKATGAGCATTTATCACCCTTATTGATGAATATCAAGAAAAGTTACGTGATTTAAGTCACAGTATAGGTGATGTTGACGATCTCGTGACCGGCGTGTGAAAGTCGATACCGTGTATATCCCGGTGGTGCTCGTAGGGCGGGCCCATATTGATTTCGCCGGGGTGAGTTCGGCCATCTGTACGGCTTCCTGAGCCTGTCCCGCCCCTGTCTCCGGCCCGGACCCCCGGTACGGTTCGTACCGATCATCCGATATGTATGGACAATATGGTCGGTGGATCCGCCCGACAGGTGTAYTCACGCCCATGAGATGAGGTGCAACCGTGTCCCGTCGACTCTTCACGTCGGAATCCGTTACCGAAGGACATCCCGACAAGCTCGCCGACCAGATCAGCGACGCCGTTCTCGACGCTTTTCTCGCTGGTGACCCGCGGTCCCACGTCGCCGTCGAGACTCTGCTGACGACCGGCCTGGTGCATGTTGCCGGCGAGGTCACCTCCGAGATCTACGTCGATATTCCGAGCGTCGTCCGCAACAAGCTCATCGAGATCGGCTACGACTCGTCCACCAAGGGGTTCGACGGGTCGACGTGCGGGGTGACCGTTTCGATCGGCTCCCAGTCGCCCGACATCGCCCAGGGCGTCGAGAACGCCTATGAGGCCCGGGTGGAGGGCGAGCAGGACGAGCTCGGCCGGCAGGGCGCCGGTGACCAGGGCCTGATGTTCGGGTACGCCACGGACGAGACCCCGGAACGGCTGCCGCTGCCGATCACACTCGCGCACCGGCTGGCCCAACGGCTCGCCCGGGTCCGCCGTGAYGGCTCCGTGCCCTATCTGCGCCCGGACGGCAAGACCCAGGTGACCATCGAGTACGACGGCGACCGGCCGGTCCGGCTGGACACCGTCGTCGTCTCCGCTCACCACGCCGCCGACATCGACCTGGAGCAGCAGCTCACCCCGGACATCCGGGCGCTGGTGATCGAGCCGGAGCTCAAGCGGGTGGCCGAGCAGAACCTTGGTATCGAGGTGGACGGCTACCGGCTGCTGGTCAACCCGACCGGGCGCTTCGAGATCGGCGGCCCGCAGGGCGACGCGGGCCTGACCGGCCGGAAGATCATTATTGACACCTACGGCGGGTACGCCCGGCACGGCGGCGGTGCCTTCTCCGGCAAGGACCCCTCCAAGGTCGACCGCTCGGCCGCGTACGCCCTGCGCTGGGTGGCCAAGAACGTCGTGGCGAGCGGGCTCGCCCGCCGGGTCGAACTCCAGGTCGCCTACGCCATCGGCAAGGCCGAGCCGGTTGGCCTGTTCGTGGAGACCTTCGGCACCGAGCAGGTGCCGGTACCCACGATCGAACAGGCGATCTCGGCGGTGTTCGACCTCCGCCCAGCCGCGATCATCCGGGATCTGGACCTGCTGCGGCCCATCTACGCGCAGACCGCGAGCTACGGCCACTTCGGCCGGGAACTCCCCGACTTCACCTGGGAGCGCACCGACCGAGTCGAACAGCTACGAGCCGCCGTCGCCTGACAGGGACCGTACCCGCGTACCCGCCGCCCGCGAGCCCGCCGTCGGCGGGCCGCTGTCGGCGGGCTCGCGGGCGGCGGGCAGGGCGCCGGCGGTGCGGATGCGGGCTGGGGAAACCCGTGTGAACGTAGGGCGCATGGCGTCGATGACCCAACGGGAATGGCGTGTCTTCCTCTCGGCCGGTACGCATACCGGGAAGCTCGCGACGGTCCGCCGGGACGGCCGGCCCCACGTGGCGCCGATCTGGTTCGTCCTGGACGGTGAGGACGTGGTCTTCACCACCGGCGCGGACAGTGTGAAGGGCCGGGCGCTGCGCCGGGAGGGGCGGGCCAGCCTGTGCGTGGACGACGAGAACCCGCCGTACTCCTTCGTGCTGGTCGAGGGGAGGGCGAGCGTCTCCGAGGATCCCGCCGAGCTGCTGCGCTGGGYGACCGCGATCGGTGGACGCTACATGGGCGCGGACCGGGCCGAGGAGTTCGGCCGGCGCAACGGTGTGCCCGGGGAACTGCTGGTCCGGCTGACCCCGACAAAGGTGATAGCGCAACGTGACGTAGCGGGCCCGTGACACGCACGCGACATCAGGAGACCCACGGTATGGCTGGGCCGGCGGACCGCTGGAATGGTCCGCCAGCGGTTACTCCTGGTCGCTCTTTCTGGCCACGCCGGCAAACTGCCAGGTGGTGCGTGTGTCGTCCTCGCTCGGACGCCACTGCCAGGGCCGGACGAGACCGGGCTCGACCAGGTCGAAGCCGGTGAACAGGGCTTCGATCCGCTGGTGCGGACGGAAGACAAAGGGCGAGGTGGCGTTTTTGTACACCTGCTCGACCCGGGCCACCTGGTCGGGTGGCGAGCCCTCCGCGGTCGCATGTGTCAGAGCGATGTAGGAGCCGGGTGCCAGCAGGTTCCGGAACGTGGCGATGATGCCGGCCGGGTTCTCCTCGTCGGTGACGAAGTGGAAAACGGCGATGAACAGGACGGCAACCGGCCGGGAAAAGTCGATGAGAGCGCGTAGGTCGGGGCGGCCGAGGATTGTGTCGGGATTGCGTAGATCAGCGGTGATGAAAGTTGTGGTGGTGTTGCTGGCCAGCAGGGCTCGGCCGTGTGCCAGGACGATCGGGTCGTTGTCGACGTAGACGACACGGGCGTCGGGGTTGACCTGTTGGGCGATCTCGTGCACGTTGCCCTGGGTGGGCAGGCCGGCGCCGATGTCGATGAACTGGTCGATGCCCGCCTCGGCCAGCCACCGTACGACGCGACGAAGGAAGAACCGATTCTCCCACGCCGCATCAGAGGTGATCTCGATGCCTACGGCTTCCTTGATTTTTTCGGCGGCTTCCCGGTCGACCGAGAAGTTGTCCTTACCACAATGCCGCTAAGATAAGATCCGCCCGGTGATCATTATCGTTGGAGCGAAACGCACGCCTCCGTCGGATGACTTCTTGGTCGGGAAGTTGTGTCGGTTTCCTTTCTTGCTGACGCGAGGGTAGCGTCGGGGTCTGCGCTCCCGTGTGATTCGTTCAAGGATCTCGGCGATGGCTCTGGTGATCGCCCGCGCGAGTGTCGAGGGGGGAAAAGGCCGCCTGATCGGTGATCTGGCGGCGGACGATGTTCAGGGTTCGTTGGAACGAGAGCCGGTCGGGGTCGATCCCGTCGGTGTCAGCGGCCTCGACCATGAGCGCGCGGATTGCGTAGTGGGCGAGGAGGAGTCCCCAGAACTCCTGACGGACCATCTTCGGGGATTTTGAGCGCAGTCCCGCACCGGGCGCGAGAAGCTGCGTTTCGATTTCTTTGAGGGACAGCTCGTATTCCCAGCGCTGCTGGTAGACAGCGGCG
>NZ_MOME01000061.1:0-24030 GCF_001983005.1 Protofrankia sp. BMG5.30
GTGCAGCTTGGTGGTCAGGCCGCCGCGCGAGCGTCCGAGGCCGTGGTCGTCGGGCTCGACTGCGACACCGCCGGGCGGCTCCTTCTGCAGGTCCCCCTTTTCCTCGCTCCGGCGGCGTGCTGGTGGGCCCGGCAGACGGTGGAGTCGACGTTGAGGTCCCAGGTGATCAGGTCCTTGGCATCGGCCCGGGCCTGAAGTTCGGTGAAGATGCGCTGCCAGGTGCCGTTGCGCTGCCAGCGGCGGAACAGGTCGTACGCCCGGCCCCACGGCCCGTACTCGGCGGGCATGTCCCGCCACGGGATGCCGGTACGAACCCGGAACCGTATGCCGTCGATCAGCTGCCGCCGGGTCCATATCGGTGGCCGGCCGGGCTTCTTGCCCGTCGGCAACAGCAGCTCCAGCACGGCCCATTGCTCGTCCGTCAGATCTCCACGCGCCACGAATCAAGATCATCTCACGCCCAGGATCCACTTTCGACACAGGCCCTAGTCCGCAGGACCGGCAGGTGAACGTGCGGTCCGACAGGGTCAGGCCTGGGTGTCGCCAGCCACAGCCGGAACAGGTCTTCGAGCTTGGGTACCAGCGGTCCGCGACGACCAGCCGGGAGCCGTACCAGCCGGTCTTGTAGGCAAGCTGGCGGCGGACCTCGGCCATGCCGGTGTCCGACACGGCGCGGGCGAGGCGCTGGTTACGCACCATCCCGGCCACATGCAGATCTTCCACCACGATCGTGTCGTGGGACTTCGCCAGCCGGGTGGTCAGCGTGTGCAGGCCGTCGCGGCGCTGGTTCGCGACGCGGGCATGGATACGGGCAAGCCGGGCGGCGTGTCCCCGACGGCCCACGCTGCCCGGCTTCGACCGGGCGTAGGCGCGGGACGCAGCCGACGCAGCGAACCGGCGAGATGCTTCGGGTTCGGGATCGTCTCCCCGGTGGATAGCACGGCAAGGTGCTTCACGCCCAGGTCGACACCGACCGGGCCGGCTTTCTGCTGCCGCCGCGACGGCCCTTCAGGTATGTCGCGATCAACCTCAACAGTGAACGAGACGAACCAGCGGCCGGCGGTCCGGGAAACGGTCGCGCCGAGCAGTCAGCCCTTCCCTCCGGCAAGTCGACCCGTGAGCGCGCTCATCGATTCGTGGACCTTCACCCGGCCGATCCGGGGCAGTTTCACGCGCAGGTCATCAGCCGGGCCGTACGCGCCTGTCGTGTAGCGAAACGAGTCGCGTGCCTTCCCGCGCTTCTTGAACCTGGGAAAGCCGACCCGGCGGCCCTTCCGCTTACCGTTGCGCGAGTCCGAGAAGTTCTTCAACGCCCGCGCCAACTGATCCAGGCCGGCGGAGAACGCCTCCTTCGAGCACTCCGGCCACCACGGCGCGATCTCGTTCTTGACCTGGTTCCACCGCAGCCGCAACGCCGGCAGGGTCCACGGCGCCGGGGTCAGCGCGTCGCAGGCCGGCACGATGGGCCTGGTTCGGGTCGAGCGCGAAACGGTACGCCTGGAGAACCTTCACGAGTCCGCCTCGGTGGGAGCGGCGACGGCACGGGCAGCGCGGTTCGCGGCGCCACCGCGGCCATACAGCCGGGCACACATCGATGTGAGGATCTCGGTGATGTCACGGACCAGGTCGTCGTCCACCCCGGCCGGGTCGACGACGAGCAGCCGCCGGCCCTGCGCGGCGAGCGCCGCCTCGACGTACTCGGCGCCGAACCGGGCAAACCTGCCGCGGTGTTCAACGACGATCGTGGTCACCCCGGGGTCACGTAGCAGCGCGAGGAACTTACGGCGATGACCGTTGAGGGCCGAACCGACCTCGGTCACGACCTTGCCGACGGGCAGGTCCTGCCCGTCGGCAAGGCGGTGACCCGAGCAACTTGCCGGTCAAGGTCGCTCTTCTGACCGGCTGACGATACCCGGGCGTACACCGCCGTTGTCCCCGCCACGGCTGGCCTGGCCGGCTCGTCCACGAGGATCAGCCCGCCGACCTTACACGCGGAGACGGGCAGCCTGCCCTCAAGGGCCAGGCAGAGCCCGAGGGCTATACAGGTCGCTGCGGGTCACGTGGTCGGGGTGGGGGCGGCGAACAGGGAGGGCAGGGTGGAGGTGTGGGCGGTTCGCAGGTCGGCCAGGGTGACGGTGAAGGCGTCCTGGACCTCGAGGGTGTCGCCGTCGACCACACCGACGCGCCGACACGGCAGGCCGCGGGCGGCGCACATGTCGGTGAAGCGCAGCTCCTCGGAGCGGGCCACGGCCACCACCGCGCGGCCCGCCGACTCGCTGAACAGCTCGGTGAACAGGTCCGCGTCCCGCGGGAAGACGATTCGGGCGCCGTGCCCGCCCTGCAGGCAGGACTCGACCAGCGCCTGCGCCAGCCCGCCGTCGGAGATGTCGTGCGCCGCGGTGAGCATCCCGTCCCGGGAGCCGGCGACCAGGATCTCGGCGAGCAGCTTCTCGGCGGCGAGGTCGACGGCGGGCGGGCGTCCGCCAAGGTTACGGTGAGTCACCCAGGCCCACTCGGAGCCGCCGAACTCCTCCCGGGTCTGCCCGAGCAGCAGCAGCGAGTCACCCTCGTCCGCGAAGCCGATCGGGACCCGCCGGGCCACGTCGTCGAACAGGCCGAGGACGCCGACGACCGGCGTCGGGTTGATCGGCGTGGCGCCGGTCTGGTTGTAGAACGACACGTTCCCACCGGTGACCGGCAGGCCGAGCCGGCGGCAGGCGTCCGCGAGACCCCGGCAGGCCTCGGCGAACTGCCACATGACCTCCGGGTCCTCGGGGGAGCCGAAGTTCAGGCAGTTGGTCACCGCGATCGGTGTGGCCCCGGCCGCGGCCACGTTGCGGCACGCCTCGGCCAGGGCGAGCTGCGCGCCCGCGAACGGGTCGAGCCGGCTGTAGCGGCCGTTGCCGTCCGTGGCCAGCGCGATGCCGAGGCCCGTCTCCTCCGAGAGCCTGATCACCCCGGCGTCCTCGGGCTGCGCGAGCACGGTGTTCGCCTGCACGTACCGGTCGTACTGGTCGGTCACCCACTCCTTCGAGCACAGGTTCGGCGAGGCGACCATCGTCAGCAGGGTCGCGCGCAGCTCGTCCCCGGTGCTCGGGCGCGGCAGCGCCGCCGGGTCGTCCAGCCGCAGGGCGTCGAGGTCCGCCGGCCGGCGCACCGGGCGGTCGTAGACGGGCCCGTCGTCGGCGAGCGAGCCGGGTGGGACGTCGACGACGACCTCACCATGCCAGCGGACGATCAGACGCCCGCTGTCGGTGACCGTACCGATCCTGGTGGCCAGCACGCCCCAGCGTTCGGCGAGCGCGAGCACCGCGGGCAGCGCGTCCGGGGTGACGATCGCGAGCATCCGCTCCTGGGACTCGCTCGCGAGGATCTCGTGCGGCGCCATCGACGCCTCCCGCAGCGGGACACGATCGAGGTCGACCGTCATCCCGCCGGGGCCGCCGGCGGCGAGCCCGGCCGCGGTCGTCTCGGTCAGCGCGCAGGTCAGCCCGGCCCCGCCGAGGTCCTGGATGCCGACGACAAAGCCGCGGTCGAACAGCTCCAGGCAGAACTCGATGAGGATCTTCTCGGTGAACGGGTCGCCGACCTGGACGGACGGCCGGCGCGCCGGCCCGCCGCCCTCGTCGAAGGTCGCCGACGCCAGCACGGACACGCCGCCGATGCCGTCCCGGCCGGTCTTGGCGCCGAGCAGGACGACCGCGTTGCCGACCCCGGTCGCCGCCGACGTCTGCACCCGGCCGACCGGCAGCACCCCTACGCACAGCGCGTTGACCAGCGGATTGCCCTGATAGGACGGGTCGAAGACGACCTCTCCGCCGATCGTGGGCAGGCCGAGACAGTTGCCGTAGCCGCCGATGCCCGCGACCACCCCGGGCAGCACCCGGGCGGTGTCGGGGGCGTCGGCGTCCCCGAAGCGCAGCGGATCAAGGACGGCGATCGGCCGGGCACCCATCGTGAGAATGTCGCGGACGATGCCGCCGACGCCGGTCGCCGCGCCCTGGTACGGCTCGACGAAGCTCGGATGGTTGTGCGACTCGATCTTGAAGGTGACGGCGAGCCCCTCGCCGACCGCGACCACCCCGGCGTTCTCGCCCATGCCGACGAGCAGCCGGTCACCCGCGGGCGTGTCGCGGAACTGACGCAGGTGCACCTTGGACGACTTGTACGAGCAGTGCTCGCTCCACATCACCGAGTACATGGCGAGCTCGGCGTCGGACGGCGTGCGCCCGAGCGTGCTGACGATACGGGCATACTCGTCGTCAGTAAGCCCGAGCTCACGGTAGGGCTGCACGGTCGCGCCAGGCGCAACAGCGTCGGAAAGTAGCGTGGACGGGACGGTGGGTGCGGTCGGTGTACCGGTCACGCCACCCATCTTCCCGGACGTCTCGCGGCGAAGCCGGCCAGCGCCCGTGAGCCCGGCCAGGCCCGGGAATCCCGACGGGACAAACCTGCTCAGACCCGGTCAGAGATGCCCCGGCCGGTGAACCCCGACCAAGGGGTGGGCACCCCCTTCCGGAGGCTTCCCAGAAGCGCCGGGCCTGGCCCGAAAAGCCACATCCCGGCTGCACCCACATCCATATGATCACCCAATATGATCACCACTGCGTCCAACCGGTTGGCGCCTCAGGCACCGCCTCCGAACGGATCCGGATCCGGCGGGAATCCCCCGGGTCAGCGCGGCCCGCGCTTCAGCCTCCCTGTGCGACCCGCTTCGCAGGTCTGTTGCCAGCTCCTCATCACACAATTCCATCACCCAAGATTGACTTCAAAATTTGCATGTAGTTTGCATGTAGACTGACTGAAGTTGCGAGATGGGAGTAGCCGGCGGAACGGGATCGTCGTACCGGCCGCGCGGAGCTGACGGGTAAGGAAACACCTATTTCTTTGTAAAAGTGCGATCGTGGGATCAATAGCGGTGGTAGACCTCACGGCGGTGAGCGGTGCTGACTACGACGATGACGAGATCGGCATCACGGGGTAGGTAGATTGGACCCGGTAGTCTCCGACCCGCAGGCGCAGGTGCCCGGGACGGCCGACCACGGCCTTGCAGCCGGCCGGACGCGGGTCATCGGTCAACCCGACGATCGCAGCCTCGATACGCCGCCGGGCCGGCTGCGGAATCTTCCGGAGCTCCCGCCAGGCAGCCGGACGAAACTCGATCTTGCAGGGTGCCGCAGAGCCAGAGCTTCAGGAGGCGAGCAGGTCGGTGTCACCGAACTCGGCCAGCACCGCCTCGAGCGGAATGTTCTCCCCGGGCTCCGCCCAGGCCGCGTCGATCGCCTGACAGTCGGCGTCATGCTCGGCCGCCGGATAGTCCTCCTCGTCCCACCACGGGACGACGCCAGGCTCGCTCATACCGCCACGATACGCTGGACGCACCCAACGGAATGCGTCTTCAAGTGGTCCGGTTCAGGTAGTCCAGCCTGCCGTGATCAGCATGAACAGAGAGCAGATGAAGTGCTCGGCTCACCACGGGTCCGTCGCGTAGCCGCCGTTCGGAGAAATGCGGCTCCCGGATACCGGTGATTGCCAGGCCCGTGGCCGTGAACACGAGGGCGAAGTCCTCCAACGGCCGAGTCCAGGCGGCAACCGGCACCGGGGACGGCTCGCCGGCGACGTCGAACTCCGCGTCCATGCCAAGTGCATCGTCGGCCGGGACGAAGAGTCGCCCGGCTGCGGATCGCCGCCCCGTATCGGCTGCTGAGAGAGGCTGGGAGCCGCGTCAGGAGTGGCCGTAGGGCTCCGGGCCGGCGGCGTCCCCGGCCGGGGCCTGGGCGGGATCGTCCGGGACCGAGCCGGGCGGATGCGCGGCAACACCGACCAGTTCCAGGTCGACGGACTCCGCGTCACCCGGATCGTCGTCGTACACCACCGACTCCGGGTGCGCGGACGGCGCCACCAGTGCCTCCGAGTGGGCACCACAGCCGTGGTCGAGCGCGGTCACCCGGCCGTCGTCCGGCGCCATCTCGTTCGCGCACACCCCGAACACCTGCCCCAGGGCGCCGGCGAGACGCACATGGAAACCGCAGGTCCGGCAGGCCGCGGGGGCAACCCGGGCAATGGACGCCTCCGGGCCGGACTCGCCGRCATACCAGCGGGCCACCGCGTCGTCGCGGCCCATCACCGACAGCAGGCGAGGACGGCCGAGGCCGATCTCGTGCCACGCGTCGGTGTCGACGAACTCCTCGACGTCGCCGAGACGCAGCGTCAGGCGCGGGTCGTCCACGGCGGTCGGCAGCAGGTCGCCGACGCCGACGTCACCGGGACGCAGCCGCTGGGACCACGGCACCCACTGCGGGGCGGTCAGCGCCCCCTCGCCGGGCATCAGCACCACATCGTCCACGGTGGCCTTGCGCATGCGCGAGGCGCGCGTCACCACCACCGTCCAGACCCAGTTGGGGTAGGCGCGGGACCGGCAGGCGAAACGGTGCAGGACAAGCCGTTCGCCGTCGGCCTCGACACCGAGATGCTCACCGACCAGGCTGGGATCGCCAGCCTCGGCGAGGGCGGCGGCCCGGGCCTGCTCAACGGCCGCGGCGCACACGGCGTCCAGCGCGGGTGGGCGCGGTGCCCGGGGGGCGCGCGGGGTCCTGGGCGAGGCGGACGGGCGGCTCACCCGAACGGCCCGCGCCGGCCAGTCGGCCCGGTCCGGATCGACGGGCTGGTCCAGGTCGACGGGCCGGTCAGGATCGACGGGCACCGTCACGTCCCCGCTCACCGGTGCCGGGGGTGCTGCCGGGCCGCGCTGTACATCCTGAGCCTCCACGCACGTATTGTCGCCTACACGTTCCGGAACTGCGCTGCGTGGTCGTGATGGCTCTCCTGGGGGGGAGGACACTCAGCATGGTGAACGTGGGTGCCGGTGTCGCCAGGGGGGTGCGGAAGCTGCGGGCCTCCGCCCGCCGGGGCGGCGCCGAACAGTCCGGGCTCGCCTCCCTGATGGAGCTTTCGTTCGTCAACGCGGCTGGGGACGCGCTGGTCACGGTAGCACTCGCCGGCTCGCTTTTCTTCGCGGTGCCCACCGGTGAGGCCCGGTCGAAGGTCGCTCTGTACCTGTTGATCACGATGGTGCCGTTCGTCCTGCTGGCACCGGTGATCGGTCCGGTGCTGGACAGGTTCGCCTATGGTCGCCGAACCGCCCTGGCCGCGATCTGCCTGGCCCGCGGCATGCTCGCCTGGCAGCTCGCGAGCTCCCTCGACGGAGTGGCGGTCTACCCGCTGGCGCTCGGGCTGCTGATGCTGTCGCGGTCGTTCGGGGTGGCCCGCAGCGCGGTCATCCCGCGGGTGACCCCCCGGGAGCTGACCCTGGTGAAGGTCAACTCCCGGATCTCCCTGGTCAACATCGTGGCCGGGGCGGTGGTGGCCCCCGCCGCGCTCGGTATCGCCAACATCCCCTACGTCGGCTATCCGTGGGTGCTGCGGATCTGCGCCATCGTCTACATGATCGGCGTGCTGCTCGCCTTCAACCTGCCGAAACACGTCGACTCCGCCGCGGGTGAGAAACGTGCCTTCCTCGGGACGGGCCGCTTCCGCCGGGACATCACCGGCCGGCTGCGCCGCGCGCTCGGCGGGCTGCCGGTGGCGCTGCGCGCGTCGCTGGTGCTGCGCGGCCTGGTCGGGTTCCTCACCTTCTACCTGGCGTTCCTGCTGCGGACCAGCGGCGGCAACAACCTGTGGCTCGCCGGGCTGGCGATCTGCGCCGGGGTGGGCAGCGGCCTGGGTGTGTTCGTCGGCGGGCGCCTCGGCCGCAAACGGCCGGAAGCGCTGCTGATGCTGTCGCTGCTGATGGCCGCCGGCGGCTGCCTGGGCGCCGCCGTCAACTACACGAAGCTGACCTCGCTGCTCGCGGCCCTGCTGGTCACCATGGCCAGCTCGACCGGCAAGCTCGGGCTGGACGCCATCATCCAGCGGGACGTCGCCGAGGACACCCGCAACTCGGCGTTTGCCCGCTCGGAAACCGCGATGCAGCTCGTCTGGGTCGCCGGCGGCGCGATCGGCCTGATCGAGATGCCCGGCACGCTCGGCTTCGCCGCCGCGTCCGCGGTGGTCCTGGGCACGATGTTCGTGGAGACCCGGGCCCTGCACCGTTCCCGGGCCGCGGCCCGGGAACTGCACAACGCCCCGCGCGCCCCGCACGCCCCGGCTGCTCCGCACGCCCCAGCGACCCCGTCCATGGCTCACTTCGACCCGGGTGCGCCCACCCAGCCGCAGGCCCCGCCCCTGCCGCAGACCCTGCCGCAGCACCCGACCCTGCCGCAGACCCTGCCGCAGTACCCGACATTGCCGCAGACCCTGCCGCAGGCCCCGCCCCTGCCGCAGCCGCCCGCCGCGCCCGACGCCCCAACCGTGCCGCGACCGCCCGTCCGGCGCTGGTGGGTGCGCGGTTCCAGCCGACCGAAATAATCAAAAAAGCGATCAGACGGTACCAGCGGTCGACGGCCACCGGCTCCCACCGCGGCCAGCACCCCGGCCGCCGGCAGGGGCTCCTGGCCACGGCCAGGCCGCCCGTGGTCGAGCCGCTGAGCAGGCGGGTTGAGACCGACAACCCACCCRCGGGATCGCGAGCAGGCCGGCGCCCGACCGTCGGGAACGGTAACCTCCGATCGTGTCCGCATCTCGGCTACTTTTCCRCACTCGGCGGCGACGCCCCGTCGTGCTCGGCCTCCTCGGCGCGCTGATCCTGGTGATCACCGGCTGCGACAAGCCGACCCCGCTGGTGACGTTGCAGTCCGGCGGCAACTTCGTGCAGGCGCACGCCGCCCAGTACGACCGCGACGGCACAGTGATCAAAAAAGGCGGATACCAGGCGCCGGTCCTGCACGCCGCCCCCGGGTCAGTCGTCAACATCGACGTCGCGCAGTCGATCGCCGACAAGGGATACTTCCTGGCGTCCAACGACACCCGGATCACCGACATCATCACCGAGCCGCACTACCGGCTGTCCGTGCCGGACGGGCGCGGCGAGGTGAACCTGACCGTCTTCCAGGCCCCGCACGCCGGCTCCGAGCAGGCTTCCGGGAGCTGGCCGTTCCGGCTCGTCGTCCAGCCGTAGCCCGATGAACCCCAGTCCTGTCAGCCCCGCCCGCACAGGCCCGAGCGGCGGCACGGCGCGCCCCGGCGGCACAGGCCCGGCCGCGGCGTGCCCGGGCCGCACCCGCCCGTCGACTGTCCCGCTGGCGGACGCGTGAGCCGCATCCTGCTCGTCACCGCGATGACAGCCGAGGCGGACGCGGTCTGCGCCGGAATGATGGGGCCGTGGCGGCCCCGACCCGTCACCGGCACGGGCAGTACCGCCGCTGCCGCCGCCGGTACGGGCACGCTGTCGCGTGGCTCGCCGCCGTCGTGGGACCGCCAGCTCCTGACCGCCGTGCGGATCGGCCCCTACCTGGGCCGCCGCTCCGGCGCGGTGACCGTCCTCGCCGCCGGGGCCGCCGGCCCCGCCGCGGCTGCCGGCACCGCCACCGCGCTCGCCACCGCCCAGGCCGCGGGAGAGCCGTTCGACCTGGTCGTCTCCTTCGGGATCGCGGGCGGTTTCGCCGGCCGCGCGGACATCGGCGACCTCGTCATCGCGGACGCGCTGATCGCCGCGGATCTCGGCGCGGAATCCGGCGTCGACGCCCCGCCCGGTGAACCGGGACAACCACCCGCGCCGACGGCTTCCAGCGACTTCCTCACCCTGGAACAGCTCGGGCTCGGATCCTCCACGCTGTCACCTCGCGAGGAAGCCGTCCAAGCCCTCACCGGCATCCTCGCCGGTACCGGACGCCCGGTGCGGACCGGGCCGGTGCTGACCGTCTCGACGATCACCGGGACCGAGCGCCGGGCCGCGGCCCTGGCACTGCGTTTCGGCCCGGCCGCCGAGGCGATGGAAGGGTACGCGGTCGCGGTCGCGACGGCGGTGTACGGCACGCCCTTCGCCGAGATCCGCGCGATCAGTAACACGGTCGGGCGCCGCGACCGGGCCAGCTGGGACGTGTCGGGCGCGCTGGCCGGGCTGAGCGCCGCGGCAGCCGCCCTCACCGCCGGCATCGACACCCTCACCGCGGCCCTGCGCGCGACCAGCTCCGGCGGCCCGGTCAGGCCAGCCGGACCCGCGGAAGCGACGGGACCAGCGACAGGCGGCACATCGTGACCGGGACCGACGTCGGCGAGAGCACGTCGACGTCGACGTCGACGATCCCGACGGCACCGCCGTCCCTGCCGACACCGCTGTCGTTGGCGATCTCTCCGTGCCCGAACGACACGTTCGCCTTCCACGCGCTCACGCACGGGCTGGTCGGGGACGGCACCCCCGTCACGGTGACCTTCGCCGACATCGACGTGCTCAACAGCCGCGCCGCCGACGCCCTCGACGACGTCGTCAAGGTCTCCTACGCGGCCCTGCCCTGGCTGCTGGGCTCCTACCAGCTGCTGTCGGCCGGCAGCGCGCTGGGACGCGGCTGCGGACCGCTCGTGCTGACCGCCGGCCGGGCCGACCTGCGTGGCGCCCGCGTCGCGATCCCCGGCATGCGCACCACCGCCTACCTGCTGTTCCGCCTGTGGGCGCAGGAGCGCGGGGTGAGCGAGATCGACGTCCTGTCCTTCGAGAAGATCATGCCGGCGGTGCGGGACGGACGGTACGACGCTGGCCTGGTGATCCACGAATCCCGGTTCACCTACCCGTCCTTCGGCCTGACCGCCATCGCCGACCTCGGCGACTGGTGGGAGTCCGAAACCGGCCTGCCGATCCCGCTCGGGGCCGTCCTGGGCCGCCGCCACCTCGACGGCGCCGCGCTGTCCGCGGCGGTGCGGGCGAGCGTGGCCGCCGCGTTCGCCGACCCGGCGGCGTCACGCTCCCACGTCCTCGACCACGCGCAGGAGATGGACCCGGACGTGGTGGACGCCCACATTGGCCTGTACGTCAACGACTACACCCTGCAACTCGGCGACGAGGGTTACGAGGCGGTCGAGGCCCTGCTGGGCCGTGCGGCCGCCGCGGGCCTCGTCCCACCCCTGCCCGTCCCCCTACGCTGATCCGCGCCCGGCCCACGCGGGGAGCGGCCGCCGGGCGATCAGACCTCCAGCTCGTCGGCGACCGCGTGAACGACCTTCGCCACCTTCTGGGCCGTGCGCCGGTCGGGATAGCGCCCGCGGCGCAACGAACCCTGCACCTCGTCCAACAGTTTGATCATGTCTTCGACCATGCTGTGGAGCTCGTCCGGGCTACGCCGCGCCGCCTGCGCGGCAGCCTTCGTCACCGACGGCGGAGCCGCGAGCAGCCGCACCGACAACGCCTGGTCGCCACGGCGGCTCGTGGCGATCCCGAACTCGACCCGGTCACCGGGCTTGAGTCTGTCCACGCCAGGCGGGAGCGCGGCCTTGTGGACGAAAACATCACCGCCGTCGTCACGGCTGAGAAAGCCAAAGCCCTTGTCGACGTCGAACCACTTGACTCTGCCGGTGGGCACGGAAGACCTCGTTATGAGTAGCGAAGGGGGACTGTCCGGTGAGATACCGGGGTCTCAAGGCTATCCGGGGACGCGCCGACGAGTGGCCGTCCGTACTTTTTCATCACCGAGCAGTAGCACCCGAGCGATGGTCGCCCAGCTCACCGGCAAGCCTGGAGCAGCCAGGCCTACTGGTCGGCTTCCCCGGTCCAACGGGCTCCCGAACGCGACAAACATGATCGCTCATCCTTTGGCTCGCAGCCCCCAACCAGCCGCCGGCGATGCGACGCAATGATCGAACCGCCTTTGGCCCCACAACCCAGGTTGGCCGCCGGCGATGCGATACAACGATCGCACCGCCTTTGGCCCCACAACCCAGGTTGGCCGCCGGCGATGCGATACAACGATCGCACCGCCTTTGGCCAGGGGGGCCGCGGGATCCGTAGGCTGGTAGGCGTGGACGATCCAGCGGCGCGGGAACCAGAGCCTGCTGAGCCCTCGGGGCGCCGGAGGCGGACGGACCTCTTCGTCCGGGCCGCGGTCGTGTCGTTCGCGATCGGCCTCGTCGCCACCGCGGTCATCATTATCCCGTTCTTCTTCGGGGTCACCGAACGTCCCACCTGGCTCAACGCGGTCGCGGCCGGCGGGCTGACCGTCGGCTTCGCCCTCGCCCTGATCGGGATACTCCTGGCTGTGCTCTCCCCCGCCCCGGTGGACGAGGCCGAACCGGTCGACGCCGAGGGAAACCCGATCTGACCGGRCCGCCCCCGGCCGTTCTCACCGTCCGGCGCCGCCTTCCCCGGACGCTCGCGCCACGGCCGGCAGCAGTTCGTTCATGGAGCCCGACCGGAACCCGCGGGGGTCGACCTCCACCCGGTCGAAGCCCTCGACGGCGGCCAGCAGGTCCGGACGCGCGGCCAGCGCCGCCACCTGGTCGGCGTCCACCTCGACCATTGCCACGTCGTCGAGGTCGCGCACCCGCAGGTTCCGGACGACGAGCCCCGCGGCGGCCAGGGCCACCCGCAGCCCGGCCTCCGCGCGTTCGACCCGGGCCAGCCGGGCCGGCGACACCTCGATGCCGTAGGCGATCCGGCTGGCCAGGCAGGCCGCGGCCGGCTTGTCCCAGGTCGACAGACCCCACCGCCGGGACGCCTCGCGGACCTGCGCCTTGGTCAGGCCGGCGTCCAGCAGCGGGGTACGCGCCCCCCGCTGGGCCGCCGCCCGGATACCCGGCCGGAACCCGGCGACGGCGTCGTCGGCGTTCGTCCCGGTCACCACATGGGTGAGGCCGAGGGAGTCCGCGAGCGGCCGCAGCGTCTCGGTGAGCTCCGCCTTGCAGAAGTAGCACCGGTCCGGCCCGTTGGCCCGGTAGCCCTCGCGTCCCATCTCGTTCGTGGCCGGGGTGAGATGGCGCACGCCGAGCCGCGCGGCGAAATCGGTGGCGGCGGCGAGCTCGGCGGCCGGCAGGGACGCCGAGCTCGCCGTGGCCGCCACCACCCGGTCGGCGCCGAGCGTCCGGACCGCCGCCGTCAGCAGGAACGCCGAGTCCGCCCCACCGGAGAAGGCCACCAGTACCGAGCCGAGCCCGGCCAGCCGTGTGGCCAGGTCGTCGAGCCGGCCGGGCAGCAGATGGGACGACAGCCAGCCGCCGAACGCGGCCAGGTCGGGCAGGACGACGTCGGCTCCGGCGGCGGCCAGTTCGTCCGCCGAGCACGGGCCGGTGGCCACCGCGACGGCCAGGGCACCGGCCGCGTGCGCTCCGACGATGTCACCGACATGGTCACCCGCGTAGATCGTGACATCGTGCTCGATCATGGCCTCGGCCTTCGTCTCGGCGAACCGCCAGCCCTCGACCGCGTCCACCTCGATGCCGATGTGGGTGAGGCTCGCCCGCGCGAGCGGCTCGCTCTTGGCGGTGACGACGACCGCCTGCCCCCCGTGGCGACGCACCTGGGCGACCGCGTCGGCGGCGCCCGGCATCGGCAGCGACACCGGCAGCGCGTGGACGGCGTACAGCTCGCGGTAGCGGGCCGCCGTCTCCGCTACCCGCTCGGGCGGGAACCAGCGGGCGATCTCCTCCTCCAGCGGCGGCCCGAGGCGGGCGGCGGCCGCTTCGCCGTCGATCGCCACCCCCGTCTCGGCGGCCAGCGCGGCGTAGGCGGCGACGACGCCGCGCCGAGGGTCCAGCAACGTCATGTCCAGGTCGAATCCGACGACCGGCCCGGCCGCTCTCGGCGGACCGGCTGCCCCCGAGGCAGGTTGCCTCGGCACGGACACGGGCTGTTCTGGCACGGATGTCGACACACACCCGAGGGTAGTTACCGCCGCCTCGCCACGGGCGCCCACAGCCACAGAGCCCCCGAGCACCGCCCCCGAACACCGTCAATCGATCAAAGATTCGCGATCGATTACCGCCGAATCATGAGAACGAGGGAACAAGCGGCCGCACAGCAGCCATTTCCACACTCGTTTTCCTGATCACATTCACTTTCTTGATCGAAAAAGGCGTACGGTGCCCGGTGGGGTTCGCGGTGCAGGGTGGTGTTCCTGGCGCACCGGCCGTGTCGGCGCATGCGGCCGGGCGGGTACCCATCGGCCCCCCGAACGGCGCACCCGCCCGGGGGACCGATGGGTACGCCCACAGCTCGAGGCTGGCCGCGCAGGCGTGGGCAGCACACCCGCTCCAGGCCCGGACGGCACCGGCGGAACCACGTCCGATGGATCTTCGAGCGCGGGCGACACCAAGCCGACCAACATCCATCAGCCCCGGCCCTGCGATGCACCGATACAGTCTTCAGGCGTGGCCAGGGTCGTTGTGGACGTGATGCTGAAACCGGAGATCCTCGACCCGCAGGGGCAGGCGATACTCGCCGCGCTGCCACGCCTGGGCGTGTCCGGCATCGCCGGGGTACGCCAGGGCAAGCGTTTCGAGCTGGAGGTGGACGGCGACGCCGACGCCGACGTCCTCGCCCGGATCGACCAGCTCGCCGCCTCCCTGCTCGCCAACCCGGTGATCGAGGACTACGTCGTGCGGGTGGAGCCGCCGCAACCGGCGCAGRCCAGCCCCACCGGGGCCAACGCGGTCAGAGCCGAACCCGCCACCTGAGACGTGTCCGGAAGGCCCGCGAGGGCGACCGCACACTGATCGTGGCAACGGCAACCATCACTCCGTGACGAAAAGCGCATGCGTCACGCCGAAGCGCAACGTCCCGAACCAACACATCCACCCCACGGGACCACCCCACCGCCCCGTTCGCGCACCCCTCCGCCTGCCCGGCGGGCCCGGCGGGGCGTGAGCAGCCGGGGCGGGTGGGTGAGTCAGGCCGTCGGGTCGGCTGGGGAGAGGAACATGACCCGGCGTCCGCACGAGTCACAGACGGCAACCCGTGCGTATGGTTCGTCGTCCCCTGGGACGAGATGTGCCAACGGTACGATCCCGCCGCACCACGGGCAGGTGAGCCACGGCCCGTCCGCTCCGCATCCTGATGATTCGACATCGAGCGATTCCACGGTAATCACGGTCCCACCACGGGCCTTGTCGCCGCGGACGAAAAAGCGCCCTCGTGACCACAGCCGGCCGGCCGAGGGACCAAAGACGGAGCGACCATGTCTCTCTCTCGCGCCGCCGGCAGGCCCAAATCCCCGGGATCATGTCCCGCGCAATGTCCAGCGGCCACCTGTCCAGCGGCCACCTGTCCAGCGGCCACCGCGTGATAGCTGCCTGTCCGGTAGCCGCCTGTCCGGTAGCCGCCTGTCCGGTAGCCAACGCCACGGGATGCCGGGCGGATGGCAGGATGGCCGCGTGGGTTCGGATCAGATACCTTCGGTCGCAGTAGATCAACTTCCGACGACGGTCACGCCGGACGTCGGGCCGCTGCTCCTCGACGTCCGGGAGGCGGAGGAGTGGGACGCGGGGCATATCGCCGGAGCGGTCCACATCCCGATGGGTGAGCTCCTCGAGCGCATCGAAGAGGTGCCTCGCGACCGGGACGTGGTGGTGATCTGCCGCTCCGGGCAGCGTTCGGCCGCGGTCACGGCCTACCTGCACCGCGGCGGCTGGCAGGCCCGCAACCTGGACGGTGGAATGATCGCCTGGGACGCCTCGGGCCGTCCGATGGCGAACAACGCACCGCATCCCCCGGCCGTGATCTGACGGTATCCGGCCGGCTCCCCGTGGCCAGGCCGGCGGCGGGTGCGTCCACAACACTCCTGTCCACAACCGGCGCCATCTCACCGGCACGGGCGCTGGACGGCGGGAAACTGGCGTTATGACCCCCGCCGCGTCAGTGCCGCGTCCCCGACCGCCGGCAGATCATAATCAAGGTTGCACGGATCAAAGCCGTGGAGACCAGGACCATGCGGAGCCAGGCGACCGAGGCCGGCGCCGCGGGCGGGGTGGCACCGCGGCTGCCGGCGTCACTGCACATGGGAGCGCGGCCCACGACGCCACGGCCGACGGGGGCCCGATCCGGAACACCGTGGTCCGCARCATCGTGGTACGCGGCGCCGCGGTCCGCGGCATCGTGGCGCGAGGTGTCCCGGCCGACGGCCGGGCACGAATCCTGTCAGCGGCTGTTGCGCTCTGCCTCAGCGTGTTTCTCGCCCTGACCGGATGCGGGACGCTCGACGGCGCGGGATCGCCCGCGGGCTCCGGCGGGACGGCCGGCGGACGCGGCCAGGTCGTCACCATCGGAACCGCCGTCGCCACCCTCCAGTCGATCCCGGTGCACCCGGCCACGACATCGCCGCCGTACCGGCGGGACGAGTTCGGCGCCGCCTGGTCGGACGTCGACGGCAACGGCTGCGACACGCGCAACGACATCCTGCACCGCGACCTGACGCTGGTGACCGTGCGGCGGAACTCGTGCACAGTGCTGACCGGTGAGCTGAGGGATCCGTACACCAACCGGATCGTCCGCTTCGACCGTTCACGGTCCGCGAGCGCCGTCCAGATCGACCATGTGGTGGCGCTGGCGGACGCCTGGCGGACCGGGRCCGCCTTCTGGTCGCCGGACAAGCGGCTGGCGTTCGCCAACGATCCGGAGAACCTGCTTGCCGTCAACGGTCCGACGAACCAGGACAAGAGCGACGACGATGCCGCGCAGTGGCTGCCTCCGAACCGGGGATACCGCTGCCGATACGTGGCCCGGCAGATCGGAGTGAAGGCCCGCTACGGCCTGTGGGTGGACGCGGCCGAGCGGGAAGCAATGATCAGAATCCTGAGCGGCTGCCCGGACCAGCCCGTGCTCGGCGCGACGCAGGCCCGCTGACGGCCGACCAGCCGACCCTGCCGGCCGGTGGGGCTGTCGCGCCTGGTAAGCGATCACACACGAGATAGATGATCACTGTAACGACCTGGACGATCGCATCCACGTCACACTCGTCACATCAGGCCACCAAGCGAGTACAGTTAACTTTTCTGTTACCGGAGGGACTCCCGGTTTCTTCCCCGAATACGTTCGATCAGGCGGAGGCCGTCGAGAACCGACACGGGTGAGGCAGACACGGGTGAGGCAGACACGGGTGAGGCAGACACGGGTGAGTAGGTGAGGAACCGGTGGGACTGGAGGGGGATCGCCTCGATCTGTTCGACCGGCTACAGATCGGAATGGCGCTCGTCGGTGTAGTCGATAATCTGGTGTGGCGGGTGAACGCGGCCGCCTGCCAGATCCTCGGCCGTGGCGAGGCGGAGCTCCTTCGCACGGCCTGGGACGTGCTGATCCACCCGGGCGAGCGGGCGAAACGACCGGACGACGCGTCACTCCACGCGGCCGGCTGTCGCGATGGTCAGCAGGACGTGATCCGGTTCGTCCGCCCGGACGGCTCGGTGGTCCACGCCCTGGCCATCACCACCCTCCTGCGGGACGGCTCCGACCCACGGCCCCACCGTCTCGTTCAGTTCCAGGACATCACCCGGGAGGTGACCGCCCGCCACCACCTGCGGCTGCTGCTGGAGAACGCGCCGGTGACGCTGTTCCTCCTGGACCGGATCGGGCGCGTCGAGCACGCCGGAGGCGGGCGGGACGTCGACCATGCGGGCGCCTCGCGGCCGTCGGCGTCCGAGGCCCTCGAGGCCCTTGAAGCCCTCGGCTCCTTCGACACGCCCAGGGGTCCCGACACCTCCAAGGAGATGACCTCCGGGGGGACGGCCTTCGATGACGTGACGATCCGGCGCATGGCCCGCCGGGCTGCGCGCTCCGGCAAGCGCCTGTCAGGTGTCATCGAGGCGGCTGGACGCCGTTACGACATCCACGCGGTGCCCCTGTCCGCTGCGGACGGCACCGTGACGTCGGTGGCGATGGTCACCACCGACGTCACCGAGCGCGAGCAGGCGCTGGCGGAACTGCGGGTCCGCTCGGCCGAACAGGCGATCGTGGCGGAGCTGGGAGAGCGCTCCCTGCACAACCCCGATCCGCAGCCGCTGTGGCGCGCCGCCGCGCAGATGATCGCCGACCATCTGCGTGCGGACGCCGTCACCGTGCACGAACTGCCCCCCGGGCACGCCGGGCCGTGCCTGGCCACGGCCGTTGGGACGCCGCCCGAACCCGGCATCCTGGTCACGTCGGCGCTCGCGACCCGCGGCCCCGTCCACGCCGACCGCATCCCCGCCTCCGACCGGCAGGACTCGCCGCGGCAGGCAGGCCCGCACAACCAGCCAGGTTTTTTCCGGGACCAGCAGGATTTTCAGGACCAGCAGGGCACGCGCAACGGGCAGGGCCCACCGCAGCGGCGGGACGACGGCCAGGGGGCGCCCTCCGGTGGATGCTCCGGTCTGGCGATCCCGATCGGCCGGCCCGACGACCCGACCGCGATCCTCACGATCTACCGCGGCACGCCGCCGGCCGCGTCCGGCCCTCCCGGCCCGGCCAGCACCTTTCCGGACCGTCCGGAAGGGCCGATCGTGCCCGCGGCAGACGCCACTGGCACGTCYGGCTCCGACTCCAGCTCCGGCTCGTTCACCGATCGCGAGGTCGGGTTCGTGCGGACGGTCGCAACCGTGCTGAGCGCGGCGGCCATCCGGTACCAGGTCGAACGCGACGCCAACCACCGTGCTCTGCACGACGAGCTCACCGGGCTGGCCAACCGCACCGCACTGTTCGAGCGACTCGGCCAGGTCCTGAAGCCCGGCCGCCCGGACCAGGACCAGCCAGCCCGGGGCAGGCAGAAGCAGGACGGGCAGAAACAGTGCCGGCAGCGCCGGACCGGGCTCCTGTTCGTCGACCTCGACGGCTTCAAGGGTGTCAACGACTCGCTGGGGCATCACATCGGCGACCGGCTGCTGTGCGAGGTGGCCACCCGCCTGCGGGGCGCCGTCCGGCCCGGGGACACCGTCGCCCGCCTCTCCGGCGACGAGTTCGCCGTCCTGTGCGAGGAGATCCAGGCGGAAGCCACCCTGTCCACCATCGCCGAGCGGGTCGTGACCGCCCTCTCCGAACCCATGATCCTCGACGGGTGCCAGGTGAGCGTCAGCGCCAGTGTCGGCGTCGCTCTGTCCGGGCCGGCCATCCCCGACCCCGCCGGCCTGCTACAGGCCGCCGACATCGCCATGTACGGCGCCAAGCACCAGGGCCGCGGCCGCTACCTGCTCTTCGAGGAGAGCATGCGCAGCACCTCCCTGGACAGGCTCACCACCGAGAACGACCTGCGCAACGCCCCTGGCACGGGCGATCTCCGGTTGCACTACCAGCCCGTTGTCAGCCTCGGCGGTGAGATCGTCGGAGCCGAGGCTCTCCTGCGCTGGCAGCATCCCGAACGCGGCCTGCTGTATCCCGAGGCGTTCCTCCCCCTCGCCGAGGAGACCGGGATAGTCGTCCCGCTGGACCGGTGGGCCCTGCGTACCGCCTGCCACACCGCGGCCACCTGGGCGGCTACCCGGGCGGCGGGTCCGCCACCGGCATGCCCGCCGCGCATCAGCGTCAACGCCTCTATCCGCCAGTTCACCGACCCCGGTTTCCTGCCCGAGCTCGAGACACTTCTGCGGACCACCAACGCCGACCACCGCTACCAACTCTGCCTCGAAATCACCGAGAGCGCCCTCAGGGACGACGACGAGACCGTCACCAGCACCCTACAGGCCGTGCACGCCCTCGGCGTCGCCATCCACGTTGACAACTTCGGCACCGGCCATCTGTCCCTCACCCGGCTGCGCGGCCTGCCGCTCGACGGTCTGAAAATCGACCGCCGGTTCATCGGCGGGCTGATCGACGATCCCGCCTCCTACGCCATCGCCGCCGCCGGCATCCAGTTGGCCCACGCCCTCGGCATGACCGCCATCGCGAAGGGGGTGGAGACCCCCGAACAGCTTGCCGCACTCACCGATCTGAGCTGCGACCTTGTGCAGGGCGACTACTTCGCCCGCCCCGAACCGCGTCTGCCCGCCCGGCAGACAGCCGCCGCCGGCCAGCCGTGACGAGCCGGGTCCACGGCCACGGTCGGCCCCAGCGACCGCGGCCACCAGCCAGGAATCATGGCCTGTGGCCGGGAAATCCGGTCACATCCGCTCGGGCGCGATGATACCGAGCAGGCCCAGGCCGGTCGCGAGGGCGCGCCGGGTCAGGTCGCACAGGGCGATCCGGCTGGTGCGGACCGGCTCCTCGGCACGGAGAATAGGGCATTTTTCGTAGAAATTCGTGAAAGCGGCCGCCAGGCTGAAAAGATAACCCGCCAGCCGGTGGAACTCGAGCGAGTCGACAATGCCCTCGACCACGTCGCCGAAGCTGAGCAGCTGAACGGCGAGGTGACGTTCCTCGGGCTCGCCGATCCGGATGTCGGCGGCGGTGACCGGATACGTGAGCCCGGCCCGGCGGAACACCGAGCAGATCCTCGCGTGGGCGTACTGCAGATAGGGCGCGGTGTTCCCGTCGAAAGCCAGCATGCGGTCCAGGTCGAAGACGTAGTCCTTTGACCGGTCGGTCGAGAGGTCCGCGTACTTCACGGCACCGATCCCGATCGCCTGGGCGACCTGCGCGCGGGTCTGAGCGTCCAACCCGGGATTCTTCACGGCGATGACGTCGGCCGCCCGGGAAACCGCCTGCTCCAACAGGGCGACGAGCTTCACGGAGTCGCCGGCCCTCGTCCGCAGCATCTTGCCGTCGGCGCCCAGGATCGACCCGTGCCCGATGTGCTMGGCCCGCACGGGCGCGCGAAGCCAACCGGCCTCCCGAGCCACCTCATAGATCATCTCGAAATGYTGGTACTGCGGCAGGCCCACCACGTAGAGCAGCCGGGTCGCGTGCAGGTCACGGATCCGGTGACGAATCGTCGCCAGATCTGTGGTCGCATACCCGTAACCGCCGTCCCGTTTGCGCACGATGAGCGGCAGGGGCTCACCGTCCCGGTTCTTGAACCCTTCCGGGRAGGCACACAGGGCGCCGTCGCTCAGCCGCAGCAGCCCCAGCTCGGTCAGCTCGTCGACGACCGGGCCCAACTGGTCGTTGTAGGAGCTCTCTCCGCGGAAGTCCGCCTCGGTGAGCAGCACACCGAGCTGGGAGTAAACGGTCAGGAAGTACTTCTTGGACTCGCCGACCAGGACGTGCCAGAGCCGGCGTGTCGTCGGGTCGCCGGCCTGGAGCTGGACGACCCGCAGCCGGGAACGCTCCTTGAACGTCTCGTCCGCGTCGAACTTCACCCGGGCGGCCCTGTAGAAGGCGTTGAGATCGCCGACGGAAAGCTCGTGGGCGGCCTCGGACTCGCCGATGTCGAGCAGATGCTCGACCAGCATGCCGAACGGCGTGCCCCAGTCCCCGATGTGATTCTGCCGGACGACCTGATGGCCCAGCCAGCTCAGCAGCCGCACCGCCGCGTCCCCGATGATCGTCGACCGGAGATGGCCGACGTGCATCTCCTTGGCGGCGTTCGGCCCGGAATAGTCGACGACGACCACCTCGGGCTCGGGCACCGGCGCGACGCCGAGCCGCTCGTCGCCGAGCACCTCCCCGAGCAGGCGCTCCAGCGCGGACGCGGCCAGGTGCAGGTTGATGAACCCCGGCCCGGCCACCTCGACCGTCTCGCACAGGTCGTCGAGCTCGGCGGCCCCGACCACTTCGGCGGCGATGTCACGCGGGTTGCGACGAAGGCGGCGGGCCAGTGAGAGGGCCGCGTCCGCCTGGTAGTCCGCTCGCTGCGACCGCCGGATGGCAGGATCGACCTGTTCGCCGGCAACGGCCGTGAAGGCCGCGCCCAACCGCTCGTCGAGAAGACGTTCCAGGCTCGTCACGCCCGTGAATCTACCGACTCGGCGCCCGGCCCGGACCGCCGTGCGCGACCGCACCCACCGATCCGCGCCACGTGCCCGCCGGCCGGGTCCGCGATGCCCACTTCGAGGAGGCTCAGCTTCGAGGATCTCGAGCGCTCCCGGGCGCGGATCTCAACCATGCTCTCGACGGGACGGGCCGACGGCACCGTGGCGGGTTGTCGGCTATACGTTCCGGTCGGCTTTCGGGACGGGCGCTGTGATGGACGAAGAGGTCCGCGCMGGCCTGTCATGACCGCGGTTACAGCTCACGCGGCCCCGGCTGTCGCGGCCCGTGCGGCAGTGGCCGGGATGGAGATCCGATCAGGCCGCGGAGGACGCCCCCCGCGATTCCACCGCACCGGCTTCTTCGTTTTTGTCGGTTTCGACAGGCCGTCGAGCGGGGCCTGGAAGCGCCAGTCGCAGAATGCGCTTCCACACGCTGGACGTCTGCCGCAGCAACGGGCCGGTGTTGTAGGGAAGGCCGAAACGTGCGCACAGGGCGCGTACCTCCGGCGCGATCTGGGCGTACCGGTTGCTGGGTAGATCGGGAAAAAGGTGGTGTTCGATCTGAAAACTCAGGTTCCCGCTCAGGACATGGAACAACGCGGAGCCCTCGATGTTGACCGAGCCCAACATCTGCCGCAGGTACCACTCACCGCGGGTCTCCCCCTCGATCTGCTCCTCGGTGAAAACCTCGACCCCTTCCGGGAAGTGACCACAGAAGATAATCATATGAGCCCAGACGTTACGGATGGTGTTGGCGGTGAGGTTACCGAACAGAACGGGCAGGAAAGYCGGACCGGCGAGCAGCGGGAAGGCCACATAGTCCTTGAAAACCTGACGTCCTCCCTTCCGCAGCGCTGTCGACAGCTGAGCCAGGGTCTCGGCCCAGCTCTTCTCGCCCCGCCAGGCACGTTCGAGTTCGGAGTCGTAGATCGCTATTCCCCACTCGAAGACCATTGCAAGCATCAGGTTGTACAGCGGCTGGGCGAGGTAGACGGGATGCCAGGGCTGCTCCGGGTGGACCCGCAGCGCACTGTAGCCAATGTCCCGGTCCTTGCCGAGAACGTTCGTGTAGGTGTGGTGCACATAGTTGTGGGAATGTTTCCACTGCTCGGCGGGAGACGCGGAGTCCCACTCCCAGGCAGTGGAGTGGATCTCGGGGTCGCGCATCCAGTCCCACTGCCCGTGCAGAACGTTGTGCCCGATCTCCATGTTCTCCAGGATCTTGGCAGTGGCCAGCATCGCGGTGCCCGCCAGCCACGCCGGGGGCAGYAGGGAGGCGAACATGACCGCCCGTCCACCCGCCTCCAGGCTCCGCTGAACGGCGATCACCCGGCGGATGTAGCGGGCGTCGCCCTCCCCCAGACCGGCCAGGATCTCCTCGCGGAGCCGGTCGAGCGCACGACCGAACTCCTCGACATCCACAGCGGTGAGCTGGGTCGTGCCTTCCATACGCATCTCTCCTACAGAGTGTCGTCTCTCTCCTACATAGTGCTGCCAGCAAGATCACGACCTCGCGCGGGAACCTCCCGACTACCACCGTGCGTTTCCTCCCGGTCGTCGGAGGTCGGGAATGGTGCGAGCTCTGCCCGATACACGGCCGGAGAAACGGATCTTCCCGACCTGCACCTCATCCGACAGCGGACAAGCTAGTTATTACTAACAGTAGAAAGTTCAATCACTTTAAGCAACATGGATCTTGTCTGTCATAGCCACTGGCGAGACCGAGGAGTGTCAATGGACGCATTCCGCAAGAATTCATTCCCTTTACCTCTATATCGGAATCGACCAGCCCTTTCCGTGCCGCGCATCCGCGGGAGTGAGCCGGGTGTACTGCCGTCAATGCCGCTAAGATAAGAACGGGCGCCGACAAGATCAATATCTGCTTGATCRTTTCAGTGCGGTTTTTGGCGTATGCACTCGGGCGGTGCGTCATACTTCCATGCGCGGACCACCACGATAGAATGGATTGTGAATTCGGCAGACGAGTCTTCGGCRGCAGGCCGCCTGACCGACCATATTTCTGTGGGCGTGCTCGCACGGGTGATTTCACGAGAGGTCGTGGACGAGGTTCTCGTCGAGACCGGTAAAAAAGAGCAGCGAGTCCGGCGGCTTCCCGCACACGTCGTCGTCTATTTCGTGGTGTCCCTCGCGGTGTTCCGGGACGGCTACGAGGAGGTCATGCGCCGCCTTGTGGGCGGCCTGCGGCTCATGCGCGTGTGGCGGGACGAATGGACAGTGCCGTCGACGAGCGCACTCAGCCAGGCACGTGAACGTCTGGGAGAGGAGCCACTCAAAATGCTATTCGAGCGGGTCGCGGTCCCGCTCGCGAAGCTGAGCACGCCAGGTGCATGGTTGCGTTCG
>NZ_MOME01000062.1:0-23804 GCF_001983005.1 Protofrankia sp. BMG5.30
GAGTTCCAGGGCCAGCTCTTCCATCGCATCGAGGTCGTCAGCGCGGAAATCCAGGTGGAACTGTTGTGGCACGTCCTGACCCGGCCACTGCGGAGCCCGGTATCCGTCAACCCTCTGGAATCCCAGATCACAGCCGGAGTCGTCCGTCAGAGCGACGAACTCGTCCGTACTGAAGAGTTCGCGCATCCCGGTCAGTGCACCGTAGAAGCCCGCCAGCGTCTGCGGGTCGGCACAGTCCAGAGTCACCCCTCGCAGTACAGCGCCTGGCACCATTCGCTCCTTCGCGTCCGCGCGTCTGTCTCCGTGACCGCCGCTGCACGCGATCACCGGCCACAGCCACACCGTACTCGCCACATCCACCGCTGAAGTAGCGGTTTACCCCTGCCTCAGAGCAACGGGTGGCTGTGACCGGCGCTTTCGATACACGCCCTAACACGCTTCCCCTCGGGTGGGAACCGGAACCCGGTGAACTCCGAGACGGGAACTGGCGGATGGACGAGCCGTCGACGCATCGTTCGATCATGCCTGGCCAGATGCCAGGACGGCGGATCTAACCAACGCAACAGTCCCGACCGAGCAGGAGGCGAGACACCGCCATGAGCGTCGGACATGCCGGACTCGATGGCGCTAGTTTCGTGCCATGACGGGGGTTCCGGTTCGAGTATTCGTGAGTCACACATCCGAGTTGGCCGCCTTCCCACCGGGCCGRACATTTGTCGATGCGGCCTGCACGGCAGTCCGCCGAGCCGGTGGCATCGCCGTGGACATGGCGGACTTCGGTGCCCGGGACGAGATGTCGGCCGAGGTATGCCGGGCAGAGGTGCGGGGGTGCGACGTCTACCTGGTGATCGTCGGTTTCCGGTACGGCACGCTGGTGCCGAACCACGGCGTCTCGTACACCGAGTTCGAGTTCGATGTCGCCGCGCAGGCGGGGATGCCGCGGCTGGTGTTCCTGCTGGATGATGTGACCGCCACCGTGCCGGTCGCCCAGGTGGACGTGGACCGTCGCCGGGTGGAGCGGTTCCGGCGGCGGTTGCAGGACGAGCGGGTGACCGTGGTGGTGAGCAACCCGGACGACCTGGCCGCGCGGGTGGGGGAGGGACTGTCCAGCCTGATCCGCACCAGCCGGGCGGCGGAAGTCGCGCGGCACGGGCCGTGGATGGCCCCTCCGTTGGACCGGATGGTGGAAAGGCCCGAGCTCGGCGACCAGCTTATTGGGGCGCTTACCACAACGAATGCCGGGGAGGTGGGCCTGACGACCGGCCTGGCGGGCGCGGGCGGGTTCGGTAAGACGACGCTGGCCGCGTGGGCGTGTCATCAGCCCGAGATCCGTCGCACCTATCCCGACGGACTCCTGTGGGTGACAGTCGGGCAGGAGATCCATGGCGCCGACCTGGCGGAGAAGATCAACGACCTGTCCTTCGCGCTGAGCGGCCAGCGGCCGGCGATGACAGACCCGGATGCCGCCGGCGCCGAGCTGGGTCGACTCCTCGATGACCGAGGGCGGATGTTGCTGGTGGTCGACGATGTCTGGGATCAGAGCCAGGTGCGGCCTTTTCGCTTTGGCGGGCGTGCCTGCACCAGGTTGGTCACCACCCGTGTGCCCGGCCTTCTGCCGTCGCATGGGCCGCGCATCTACGTTGACGCCATGACGCCGAACCAGGCGGACGCGCTCGTCGCCGACGGCATCCCGGGACTGCATCCGGAGGCGGCCGGGCAACTCGCCGCTGTGGCCGGTCGGTGGCCCGTGCTGCTGAACCTCGTCAACGGAGTCCTACGGCGGAGGACGGAGCGAGGACAACGTCCTGACGTGGCCGCCCATGAGATCGCGCGCCGGCTTGCGCTGGAAGGGCCGACGGTCTTCGATCCAACGCGCCCGGCGGACCGCAGTCGGGCAGTCGCGGCCACGGTCGAGGCGAGTCTGGCCTCGCTCGACCCCCCGGACCGTGATCTTTATCTAGACCTCGCGATCTTCCCTGAAGATATCGACATCCCGGTCGAGATGCTGCGGCTGCTGTGGCCAACCGGCCGGGTGGAGGGGTTGTGCGAAGAACTGAGCGAGCTGGGGCTGGTCGCAGAGTATCGGTTTGACCCGCCCGGGCCGCGGCTGGTGCTGCATGACGTGATGCGCGCCTACCTACGGATCTGCCGGGACGCCGACGGTCGTGCCGCCGTACACAGCCGCCTTTTGACCGCTGCCGCCGGCCACCTTCCCGCCAGCGATCCGGGTGGGCCGACACCCTGGTGGCGGCTGTCCCCGGATGCCGGCTATCTGTGGCGGTTCCTCGTTTATCACCTTCGCGAAGCCGGAATGCGGGACGCGGCGGCCGACCTCGCCTGTGACCTCCGCTGGGTGGAGGCCAAGACCCGCCAGCTCGGCTCCGTGGTGGGGGCCGTTGCGGACCTAGACCTGGTCGAGACACCAACCGCGAACCTGCTGCGAAGCCTGCTTGCCCAGGCGGCGTCGCTGCTGGGCCCGATCGACCCGCCGGCGGCCCTCGGGGCGACCCTGGCCAGCAGGCTCCACGGTGTCCCGGCGCTGAAGGATGTCCTTGACGCCTACCAAACCACGTTGGCCCGGCCCCGCCTGGAACCCGCGTGGCCGCTGCCCGACCGGCCAGATCCCGCCCGGCCGGCCCCTTCGACCAGCCACATCGGCGGGATCAACGGCTGCGCCTTCTCCCCGGACGGCACTCTTCTCGCGACGGTCAGCGACGACCGCACCGTGCTGCTGTGGCGGCTCCCCGGCTGCACGCCGCACGGACGGCTCACCGGTCACACCGGCGGCATTTGGGCGTGCGCCTTCTCGCCGGACGGTGCACTGTTGGCTACCGCCGGCGACGACCGGACGGTGCGGCTGTGGGATGTCGCCACCCTCACCCAGACGACCGTGCTGGTCCACCCTGACTGGGTCCGGACCTGTGCGTTCTCGCCGGACGGTGCTCTTCTTGCCACCGGGGCCGACGACGGGACGGTACGGCTGTGGGAGACGGCTGCCGGTATCCAGCGCACGGCACTCGTCGGCCACACCGACCATGTTCAGGACTGCGCCTTCTCGCCCGACGGTGCGCTGCTGGCTACCGCCGGCGACGACCGGACGGTACGGCTGTGGGACATCGCAACCGGGGCCCAGCGGATGATACTTACCGGCCATATCGACCAGGTCCAGACCTGCGCCTTCTCGCCCGACGGCGCGTTGCTCGTCACGGCCGGTGACGACCAGACAATTATTCTATGGGATACCGTCACCTGGGCGGARCACGCGCGGAGCGTTGTCAGATCGGGTGTTTCAAGCTGCGGTTTCTCCCCGGACGGAAGTCTGCTGGCTGCCGCCGGCCGAGGGGGCACGGTCCTTCTCTGTCACGTTCGCGACGGCCTCCACACGTACGCCACCGCGGTCGGTCACCAGGGCCTGGTCTACTCTTGTGCCTTCTCACCCGACGGCAGGCTGCTTGCCACGACGGCCCAGGACCAGACCGTCCGGCTGTGGGACGTGCGGTCCGGCGGCGAGATCCGGGTTCTCRTCGGCCAGACCAGCCGGATGACCTGCTGTGAATTCTCCCCCGACGGCGATCTGCTGGCCTTTGCCGGGCAGGACCAGGTGGTCCGACTCTGGCACCTGTCCGGGGCAATGGCAAAGACGACGTTGGAGGGGCACGACGACTGGGTGCGTGACTGCGCATTCTCTCCGGACGGCCGTTTGCTGGCGACGGCGGGAGACGACGGGACGGCACGGTTGTGGCGGCTGCCGGACGGTGTCGAGCAGGCAGTACTGAGGGGCCACAACGGCCGGGTGGGCGGATGTTCTTTCTCGCCCGACGGGCGACTGCTCGCGACCGTGGGAGACGACGGGACGGCGCGGCTGTGGCGGGTATCCGACGGCGTTCAGGATGTCGTCATCACAGGTCCAACCGGCAGGATGTCCTGCTGCGCCTTCTCCTCGGACGGCCGACTACTCGCGACTGCCAACGACCGTGGGGACGCGCAGCTGTGGGATCTGCGCCGGGACGAGTCCACCGCACTCCCCGGACACGCCGACTGGATAACCAGCTGTGTCTTCTCTCCCGACGACAGGCTTCTCATCACGACGAGCGACGACACCACTGCCAAACTGTGGCGGACCTCCGACGGAGTGGAACGTTCGGTACTGAGAGGCCACTCGACATGGGTGTGGAATGCCGCGTTCTCTCCCGACGGTAAAGTTGTGGCCACGGTCGGCAACGACCAGTCGATCAGGTTGTGGGAGGTCGCGACCGGTGAGTGTCTGGCGGCGCTCCGGGTCGCGGGCCCCCTGCTGGGGGTGGCCTGGCATCCGGATGGTGCCCGGCTCTGCGCTGCGGGCGGATCGGGCCTGTACCTCCTCTCGTACCTCCGATGACGGTGACCCGGCGGTGGGGGTGAAAGGGACTGGAACGCTGGCCCCCGCGTGAGCCCATCAGACAGCCGTGCCGCCTGGATCGCCACGAACCCGCCGAGGCACTGTTGCATTCGCCTATTGCTGGCGATCTTGACCGCAGATCTTCTCGTCGACGGGGCTCATGTGAGCGAATCACGGAGGCTTCAGACACCCCGGAACGACCGTGGAGGATGTCTCCACCGGAAGATTTATCGTTAAGATCGGCCGGTCCTGACGGATGCAACAGTGCCTCGCAGACCTCGCCGTGTGAGGCGGGGAAGGCCGACCCGCGATCGGCTCCTGGCGGAGGACCCTGCCGAGCCGCTTGGCGGAACGGACCACGACGAACGGATGGTCATTGCGGCCACTGCGACGTGACGCCGTTGGGCCGGATCGACCACGACCATCGTGGATCATCTACGGCAATGGGCGTTGTGCATCGCACGGCAGCTGATTACCCTAACAGCCCTACCGAGGAGGTMATTCTCGGTGGAAGTCTTTCAGCTCGACAGCAGCTCGTCCAACGGGATGAACGACAGCCGACTGTCCCGATTCACCATGGCCGCGGCCTCTTTCTTGATACTGTCTCCGATCAGGATTCCGAGCGGCTGCCGATAGGAGGTGAATTCGTCCTCCAAACTCGCTCGATAGCTGAACACCTGGCCGACCGCGTTGCGGTCCACCATCCCCTTCTTCAGTTCTATCGCGATAAAGCGCTTCTTGCTGCGCTCGAAGCAGATAAGATCGGCGCGGCCACCGTTGTAACAAACGTACTGCCGGGCGTGAAGGTCCACATGCAGATCGTAGCGCGAGAAGAGCTCCATGTGTCCGGCAAGGTAGTTCTCGATGTCGTATTCCAGAAGGTGACGTTGCGTGGCCTTTTCCCGGAGGCGGTCCGTCGCCGTGTGGTCGGGGCTGAGACGACCGAGGAGGTGATCCCAGATAGGTCGGGGGATTTCATAGGCCCGGCGACGGAGGTTCGCCCRCAGCGGACCCCAGTCGGCCAGGACCGGATCGCTTCGCATGTCGGCGAGCTGTAGCGGCCTGCGGAACTTTTCGATCACCTCATAGTCACAGGCGACGTCCCACCCCAGGTCCGCGGCCACGTCGCCGTTGCGGAGCGCGTAGGCGTCTGACCTGGCCTCAATTAGATAGGCGATGTCTTTCTTGATCTGAGACCGGTAGAGCAGGATGAGGTCCCCTTCGCGGGTCTCTTTGTGGCATGTCCACCAGTCGTCCGGGGTGGAGCCCCAGGTCGGGTCGAGCTCTGGACGATCGGTGCCGTTCTCATCCAGGTAGTAGTCGGGCCCGGTAACCCAGATCCAGTACCGCCGCCCGTCCGATCCGGTCTCTGCTGTTTCCGCCCCCGCTTCGATCATGATTTGGGAGGGTATCGCATGGTCGCGATGGATGCCGATCCGGGCTCGCCATTGACAGCGACAACCCGCGGGCACTCAAGATTGCTCGGTGATGTCGGCGGCGGTGATGCCTCACCGCCGCCTATGTGGATCTCAGCCGCGGGGTCGCCCCTGAATCCCCGCGGGTTCCTCACATTGACGGTTGCAGAGGGCTACCGAACAGAACAGACTTTGCGTTCATATCGGCAGCTCGTCCAGCTGTCGGGGTAGGCGTAAGGGTCAGGTCCCCCCTCGGACACCGACCATTACCCCACGGTAACGTGGGTTGATCTTCACTTCGGCCCGTACCGTCTGGATAGCGGGCTGGTAGGTCAGGCGAAGGCCGAGCTGGCGGTACACCTCAGCCTTGTCTGCCGGGTCGGCCTCGGCAAGGGCAGTCAGTATGTCACCAAGGGCCTCGACCAGGGCGGCGATCTCGTCCCGGCTCATCCTCCGGTCGCTGTCTGTGGTGGCTTTATGGAGTTGACGTTCGGCGGCTGCCCGGTCGGCCTGGGTCTGGATGATCCGGCTTGTGGCGATGACGGGCTCGGCGCCGGCGTCGAGGGCGGCTCGGTAGCGGGTGAGTTTGGTTGTGCAGTCTGCGATGGTCAGACGTGCCCGCTCCGTGGCCTGGTTCTGGCCAGCGGGAACGTTCTGGGTGGCGATCATCGCGTCGAGGGTGCTGGTCAGCCGCGGTGGTGTGAGGCTGCTGGCGGGCCAGGTGTCGAGGGCGGGCTGTGAGGTGCTGTTGCATCTGGAGACTCGGCAGGGTAGTCGTGAGTTCCGTCGGCCGATGAGGCGCGTGCGGTTGAAATGCGGGAGATCATTTGAAGTCGAGCTGGTCTGTGATTCTTTTCATGTTCCGCATTGTATGTTTGGATTTCTCGATAGTTGGATGTATTTCCTGGTGGGGAGTGGCATGCGGAAGCGTGTAACGGCATCGATGTTGGTTATTCTTTGCGAATATTCGTAGTTGCCTTGAACTGTCTTCTGGCTATCCCATGGAATGGTGACTTTTTCTCCCAGTCGAGGTTGTGGCCTGCGGTTGCTTGGTGAGTGCCGGTGACCACGATCGGGGCTGGCCAGGATGGCCTCCTACGCACCCGAGCCGCCGACGACCCTGGTGGGGAATGCCGGAAGAAAGCAGCAGAACCGGCCGCTTCCGAGCCGGCGACGCCAGCAGGGCGAGCAGGCGAGCCGATGTCGTGGCGATGGTCCGTCGAGGTTGTTGATGGACCGGCCGGTCAGGCGTTGCGGGCGGAGCGTGCAGCGGCGCTTCGCGAGGCCCTGGCGGCCTGGGCGGCGGCGGCCGCTTCCGGGAGCGCCGCAAGCAGCCGACAACCGCCCAGGCCGGAGCCGTAACGGCGGGAATTCTGCGATCATCTTCCGTTACATCTGATTCCCTGCCAGGTGGATCGGATCCATTTTCCAGGGCGCGATGAGAGGAAGATGACGAAGGCTAGAATTGTCCTCGACAGGTTCCGGCGAGGGGAGCGTGGGATGGCGCAGATGCCGGAGGCGTTCGGGTCGTTGCGGTCGCGGTCGACCAGGCCGTCGGTGCGGGGCTGGGCGGGTCTGCGGGTGGCGTTCCTGGGTCGGGTGTCCACGAAGGACCAGCAGGATCCGACGTTGTCCCTGCCGCGCCAGTTGCACAACGCTGCCGCGGCGTTGCAGCCGGGGGCGCGGATCGTCGCGCATTTTTATGATGTGGAGTCCGGCCGGAAGAATCTGGATGCTCGGGGGTTCAGCCGGGCTCATGAGCTGTTCGATATTCCCGTTCCCCGGGATGGTGGGATCGCGGATCTGTTGGCGGAGGCGAAGGGGGTGTCGCGGCGGTTCGACGCGGTGATCTGCGAGTCGATCGAGCGGGTGGCCCGGCGTACCTACTACGGCACCCGGGTGGAGCACGAGCTGGAGCCGGCGGGGGTGGTGCTGCTGGCCGCGGACGAGCCGATGACGTTGTCGCGGTTGCGGGCGACCACAGTGTTGACGCGGCGGGTCAAGCAGGGGGTGGCCGAGTGGTATGTGCTGGAGACGTTGGAGAAGTCCTGGGACGGGTTCTGCGAGCACACCGCGCAGGGCTGGAACGTGGGACGGCCGCCGTACGGCTATCTACCGGACAGGATCCCGCATCCGGTGCCGGCGCGGCGGGCCGAGGGGCGGACCAAGCACCGGCTTGTTCCCGACCCGGTCCGTGGCCCGGTGGTCCAGCAGATCTTTGCCTGGCGGATCGCCGAGCGGTTGGGGTACGCGGCGATCGCGGACCGGCTCAACGCCGACCTCGACCGGTATCCGCCGCCGGTGCACATCGATCCGCGGCGGCGGCGGGACGCGTGGGGCCGGTCGTCGGTGCGGGAGATTCTGGTCAACCCGAAGTACACCGGTTACATGGTGTGGAACCGGCGGGGGACGAAGAAGGGGGGAGCGGTCAACCCTCCGGATGCGTGGGTGTGGTCGGCCGAGCCGGTGCATCCCCCGCTGGTCAGCCAGGCGGACTTTCTGGCCGCGGCCGCGGTGGGGGTGGAGCGGTTCGGCAGCCGGTCGGGTAACGGCGTCAACAGCGTGCATCCGCAGACCAGGCGGAGCTATCTGCTGCGGGGGATGGTGGTCTGCGCGTTGTGCGGCCGGCGGATGGTCGGGAAGTCACGGGCGGCGCGGGGCCGGCCGGACGCGCTGCTGTACTACGTCTGCGAGGCCCCACGGAACCACGCTGACTTCGCCGAACGTTACCCGGAGCATCCTGGTGGGATTCTGCTGGCGGAACGGCGCCTGCTCGCTGGGATCAACGGTTTCCTCAACACCCGGCTGCTTGGCCCGGATCGGCTCGCGCTGCTGACCGCCGAGATCGACCATGCGGCGGTGACAGCGGCGGACGATCGGGTCGCCCGCCGGGCCGCGTTGCAACACACCCTGGATGATATTGGCGCCCGGCAGCGGCGGCTGCTGACCACGCTGGAAACCCAGGATGACCCGAGCGGGGCGGTGTTCTCCCGTGTGCAGCAGCGGATCGCGGAGCTGGACGTGCAACAGCGGGCCGCTCAGGAGGCGTTGGACGAGCTCGACGCCCGGGATGCCGCGGTAGCCGCCGCCACACCCGATCTTGGCCTGTTGGGGCGGGTGCCGTTGGGCCGGTTGGACGTCGCGGATCTCCCTCAGGCGACCGCGCGGCGGTTGCTGGATGCACTCCGGTTGAAGATCCGCTATGACAGGGTGGCGGAGCGGGCGACCGCGCAGATCACGCTGGACGTCGAGACCGCGCAGGCACTGGACTCCACGATCATCCGTGCTGACGTTCCCAGCGAAGATCGCCTAGATGGCGGGAGCGCGTTTTCCCTTCCTTGTCGTGCCCCCGGTGGGATTCGAACCCACACTGTCGGTGGTTTGAGCACCGTCTCTCTGCCGTTGGAGTACAGGGGCCGGCAGCCACGGTTCGTGGACGCTGGGTCTTGAAGTTGCTGGCGAACCGGTCAATATGCAGGTAGAGCTTCCTCCATGACTGTAGCCGGGTAAGGTGCGGATCGACCGACCGCCTCACATCACGGCGGGTCAACAGTGTGATCCTAGCCCTGCGAGCCCAGGAGTCCGACTCGATGAGCCAGCCATCCTCGACCCCCCGCCGGGTGCTGATCGCCGAGGACGAGGCGTTGATCCGTCTTGATCTGAGGGAGATGCTCCAGGAGGAGGGCTACGAGGTGGTCGGTGAGGCCGGGKACGGCGAGGTGGCGGTCAGTCTCGCCACCAAGCTGCGCCCCGATCTGGTCATCCTCGACGTCAAGATGCCCCGGATGGACGGGATCGACGCCGGCGCGCACATCGCCAAGGAGCGGATCGCGCCGGTGGTGATCCTGACCGCGTTCAGCCAGCGGGACCTGGTGGAGCGGGCCCGGGACGCCGGGGCGATGGCCTACGTCGTCAAGCCGTTCCAGAAGAAGGACCTGCTGCCGACGATCGAGATGGCGATGAGCCGGTTCACCGAGATCGTCAGCCTGGAGGCCGAGGTCGAGGACCTGCAGGGCCGCCTGGAAGCCCGCAAGATCATCGAACGGGCGAAGGGGGTCCTGCAGACCGAGCACGCCATGACCGAGCCGGACGCGTTCCGCTGGATCCAGCGCACGTCGATGAACCAGCGGCGCACGATGCGGGCGGTAGCCGAGGCCGTGCTGGCCGGTGACCTGCTGCCCGGTGAGGCCCTGCCCGGAGCGTGACCACCGCCCGCAACCTGCTCGGGCGGAACCGGAGGAACGAAGAACGAAGAACATGGTCGGACGGCTGACGGCCGTGCTCGGACGGCTGTTCGTCACCGGGCCGCGGCGGTGGCTACACCGGGTGCTCGCCGCTGTGGTCGCTGTGACCGTGGCGCTCGTGGCCGTTCTCGCGGTGGCACTCGCGGGCGGTCCGCCGGCTCACGGCCCGTCCGCCGCGCGGGCCAGGACGGCCACGCTCGGCCTGATCGCACCGCTGTCCGCGGACCGCACACCCGTGGGTGCGGCCGTGCGTAACGCCGTTCGCCTCGCGGTCGACGAGGCGAACGCCCAGGGCACGATCCCGGGCTGGAAGGTCCGGCTGAGCGTCCAGGACGACCTGTCCAGGCCGGACGGCGGCGCCCGCGCCGCGGGGACGCTCGCCGCCGACCAGAGCCTGATCGGCGTGGTCGGGCCGCTGAGCTCCACGGTCGCGATGGTCGCCCTGCCCACCCTGGACGCCGCCGGGATCGCGGTGGTCTCACCGTCCAACAGCCAGCCCGAGCTGACCGGCATCACCTCGTCGRCTCTGTTGGCCTCGCCAGCGGCCCGTGGCCGGCCGTACCGGACCTATTTCCGGCTGAGTGGGACGGATGTGCTCGCGGCCCGGGACGCCGCCGAGTTCGCCGTGCGGGTCATCGGCCGCCAGCGGATCGCGGTGGTCGACGGCGGCCCGGACTTTGGTACCTCGCTCGCGCAACGGTTCGCCACCGAGGCCACGCGGCTCGGCGCGGCCGTCACCGGGACACACCGGGTCGACGGCAGCGCCGACGACACGACCGAGGTCGAACAGGTGGCCCGCTACCTTCGCATCGAAGCCCCGGACCTGGTGTACGTGGCGACCGGCCAGGCCTTCGCCGGGAAGCTGCGCGAGGAGCTGGCCGAGCACGGCCCGGCCGTGTCCATCCTGGGCTCCGACGGGCTGTTCGACCCTCACTACCCCGAGCAGGCGCGGGACACCGCCGAGGGGGACCTGGTCGCCGATCTCGGCGCGCCCCTGTCCGCGTTGCCGGCGGCCGGGCGGTTCGCGGCCGCCTACCTGGACCGCTGGCCGGCGGAGAGCGACAGCGACAGCGCCGGGGGAGGCGACCCGCGAAGTGGTGAGCCGCACGGCGGTGAGTCGGGCCGTGACGCTCCGGCTACCGGCGCTCCGGCTGGTGGCGGTTCGACCGGTGGTAGCCCGGCGGCGGCCGGTCCGGCTGGTGACGGCCAGGCTGACGGTGACGGTCACGCCGTCGTGTCGGCCTCGCCGGCCGTGTCCCCGGCGCCGGACGTCGACGTGATCCCCTCGGTCGCCGCCTACGCCTACGACGCGGCACAGGCGCTGCTGCGGGCCGCGGCCGGTGTCCTGCCCGGCCGGGACACGGTGGACGAGGCCGCCAGGGCGGCGATCGTCACCGCGGTCGGGCAGGGCCGCTTCCCCGGTGTCACCGGCGACGTCGGCTTCGACGCCTGGGGCGACCCGCTGACGTCGGTGGTGACCGTCTACGAGATCCGAAGGCAGCGCTTCGTCCCCGTGTGGGTTCACCGCTCCGAGTAGCCGCGGACCGCCGCGGTCAGGGGTGGTGGCCGGTCGCGGAAATGTCGTGGGGTGCGGTGGGGTCCCCGGCGGCTGCGGTGGCGTGGGCCCGCTGCTCGGGCAGGGCCGGTGGGCCGATCAGCTGCTTGCCCTCGACGTCGATGTCGGGCAGCAGCCTGTTCAGCCATGCCGGCAGCCACCAGGCGTGCCGCCCCGCCAGGGACATCACCGCCGGTACCAGGGTCATCCGCACCACGAACGCGTCCACGAGCACGCCGAAGGAGAGCGCGAAGCCGATCGACTGGATGATCGCCTGATCGGACAGGATGAACCCGGCGAACACGCTGATCATGATGATCGCGGCCGCGGTGACGACCCGGGCGCCGTGCCGGAAGCCGGTGACCACCGCGTCGTCCGGTTCAAGGCCGTGGACGAACTCCTCGCGCATCCGGGTGACCAGGAAGACCTCGTAGTCCATGGCCAGGCCGAACAGGACACCGATGAGGAAGATCGGCAGGATGCTGACGATGGGGCCGGTCGTCGCGACCCCGAGGACGTCCATCAGCCAGCCCCACTGKAACACGGCCACCACCGCGCCGAACGTGGCGACGACGCTGAGCAGGAAGCCCGCGGTCGCCTTCAACGGCACGAGGATGCTGCGGAAGACCAGGACGAGCAGCACGAACGCCAGCCCGACGACAACCGCGAGGTAGGGCAGGAGCGCGTCGGAGAGCTTCTCGGACACATCGATGTTGATCGCGGTCTCACCGGTGATCGCGGTGCTGGCGCCGGTGGCGGCCCTGATCGCCGCCGCCTGGCCACGGATGGTGTGCACCAGGTCCTCGGTGGCGGCATCGCTCGGCCCGGAGGTGGGGGTCACCGACAGCGTCGCGGTGTTGCCCGCGGGGTTGAACGTCGGCGTGGTCACCKCGGCCACGCCGGGCAACGCGGCGACGGTACGGGAGACCTCACCGACGGCCGCGCGCGGGTCGGCGCTGGCCGAGCCGTCCACCACGAGCAGCAGCGGGCCGTTGAAACCCGGCCCGAACCCGGTGGTGAGCTGGTCGTAGGCCCTGCGCTGGGTGCTGTCCGGCGCGGCCGTGGCGTCGGTGGGCAGGCCGAGGCGCAGATCGGCCGCGGGGACGGCGAGCAGGCCCAGGGCCAGCACGGACAGGACGACGGCGATGGCGCGGCGCCGCACGATCAGGCGTGCCCACCGCTGGCCCACGGTGGGGCCGCCGCCGTCGCCCTCGGGGTCGCGGGCACGCAGCCCGGGGATGCGCCCGCCCAGCAGCCGCCGCCCGGCGAAGCCGAACAGGGCGGGCAGCAGGGTGAGCGCGACGATGACGGCGACGGCGACGGTGCCGGCGGCGGCCAGCCCCATCGACGTCAGGAACGGGATGCCCACGACCGAGAGCGCGGCCAGCGCGATGACGACGGTCAGGCCGGCGAACACCACCGCCGAGCCCGCGGTGCCCACCGCGCGGCCCGCCGCCTGCTCGCCGTCGGAGCCCAGGGAGAGCTCGTGCCGGTAACGGGAGGTGATGAACAGCGCGTAGTCGACACCGACCGCCAGGCCGAGCATCAGGGCGAGCGTCGGGGTGCTGGAGCTGACGTTGATGAACCCGGTGGCGATCTGGATGCAGCCGATGCCGATCATCACGCTCAGTAGCGCGGTGAGCAGGGGGAAGCCGGCCGCGACCAGCGAGCCGAAGGTGATGACGAGCACGACGGCGGCCACGACCAGGCCGATGATCTCGGTGGCGCTCTGTTCGGGTGCCCCCTCCACCGCGGTGCCGCCGAACTCGACACCGATCCCGGCGTCGCGGGCCGCCCCGGCGGCGGCGAACAGGCCGTCCCTGGCCTCGTCGGTGACTTCGCCCGGCTGCACGCTGTAGGCGACCTGCGTATAGGCGGTGCGCCCGTCCTGGGAGACGCCGCCCCGGATGAACGGGTCGCTGGCCTGGGCTACCTGTGGCGCCTTGGTGATCCGCTGGACGGCCGCGGTGACGGCCTGTCTGCGTGCCGCCTCGGTGAGCGAACCGTCCGTGGCGGTGAAGACCACGCGCGCGGTGGCCGCGTCGGCGCCGGCGCCGGGCATGCGTTCCCGCAGCAGGTCGACCGCCTTCTGGGATTCGGTCCCCGGGATGGAGAAGGTCTCGGAGGTCGGGCCGGACAGGGTCGCCGCGCCGGCCCCGATGAGGGCCAGCACGACGACCCACAGGGCGACGACCAGCCGTCGACGGCGGTAGGCCGTGCGTCCGAGCCGGTACAGGTAGGTGGCCAACGGATCTTCTCCTCAGGTCGGTAGGGCACTGCGGATGGGTGCCGCTTGCCAGAGTCGCTAGCCGATCGGCAGGTATTGTCAAAAAGGAAGCTAGCCGTTCGTCTAGGAAATGGCAAGCTGATCGGCTAGTTACCAACCTGCCGTTCGACTAGCATTAAGATCAGCGAAAGCACGGGACGCGCCGATGCCGGCCTGTCACGCGGGATGATGGCTGGCGGCGGCACCCAGATCGCTCGTACAGATGGGAGCAGTCGGACGGACAGCCCGGGCCGACCGGGGCCGCCAGGGCACAGCCCAGACGGGTAGACAGGTAGACGGACAGGAGGTCGAAGGCGGTGGCGACACAGCTCGAACCGGCGGTCCCTCGAGAGGGGACGGGGCGGAAGAAGCTGCTCGCGGCGRCCCTGGACCTCTTTGCCGAGCGAGGCGTCAGCGGGACGTCACTACAGATGATCGCGGATGCGCTCGGCGTGACCAAGGCTGCCGTCTACTACCACTACAAGACCAAGGACGACATCGTCCTCGCGGTGGTCAACCCGGCGATCGAGGAGCTCGCCGTGATCGCGAGCGAGGCCGAGCGGAAGCGTTCCCGCGCCGCCCAGGTCGAGACCGTGCTGGTCGGCATCATCGATCTGATCGTCCGTAACCGGTCCCTCTACGCCGTGCTACAGGGCGACCTTGCGGTCGCGCACGTCCTGAGCGAACACGGGGCGTTTCCCGAACTGAGCAACCGGATCATGGCGCTGCTCGTGGGGCCTGATCCCGACCCCGGCACCATCGTGGCCGCGAGCATTCTGCTCTCCGGGCTGGGCGAAGCCGGGTTCGGCCCGCGGGTCGCCGACATCGGCGACGAGGAGCTGCGTGGCCACATGCTCGGCTGCGCCCGGCGTCTGCTCCGCCACCGTCGGCCGTCGGCCGCCACCCCCTGAGGCTGCCCAGTGCCCGGCGCCCGGTGCCGCCGGTGGGGGAGCCTGGCACGGAGGTGGCGGGCGGACGGGCGGAGCGGCTTCCGCGGTGGCGCGGAATTCCTTCCCGGCTTATTCCCGGTGGTTTCTGGAATTCTGTCGGGCGGCCGGAGGCAGCGCCTCGTCCGGTGCCACCGGCCAGTGCCGGGGCGAGGGCCCGAGCGGGCGCAGTCGTGCCATTTGCAGGCGGCACCACGGTGATATCTCCAGAGAACCGTTCAGAACGTCCTCGGAGAATGTCGACCATGGCGTCCAGTATGCTTCGGCGACCTCTTCCGGGTTGATCCGGAAATCGTCCGACGCCTGTGCGAAGAACACCGGGCAGATTTCGTTCTCCACGGTGCCGTCGGTCATCACGCAGCGGTAGCGGAACGTCGGTAGGGCCAGGTCGATGCGCTGGACGCGCAGGTTCAGCTCTTCGGCCAGCCGTCGTGAGACGGCCGTCCGGAAATCCTCACCAGGGGCCGGATGGCCGCAGCAGGTGTTGGTCAGAACCCCTGGCCACGTTCGTTTCGCATGAGCGCGCCGGGTGACGAGTATGCGGTCGGCGGCATCGAAGACATAGCAGGAGAACGCCAGGTGCAACGGTGTTCGGGGGCCATGAACGGTGGCTTTCGGGGTGACTCCGACCGCTTCCCCGGACGGGCTGAGAAGAACGACGAGTTCCGCCGCCGCGCCGGCCGTCCCGTCCGATCCGGGGGAATCCGGCGACGATGACGCCCGGGCATACGGTCGAGAATGGCTCATGGAAACAAGGGTAACAGTGCCCGCCGGCCGCCGTTCGCGTCGGAGCGGATTTCCTGAATCGGAGAGCCATTGCCCTGTGGCAATCGGTGCCCCGGCGTCATGCCGGGGCACCGGCCGGTGGGGACGCCGTGCGCGCCGACGCCGTGCGTGCCGGCAGCAGTGCCGTCCTACGCAGTGTCGTCCTACGCCGTCACACCATGGACGGGAGCGGCGGCGAGTCCGAGTTCGCCGGCGCCCAGGGGTGCGAAGAAGCTGGCGACCAGGTCGTCGCTGACCTCGGCCAGGGCCGCCGGTGACCAGCGGGGGTTGCGGTCCTTGTCGACGACCTGGGCCCGGATGCCCTCGGCGAGGTCGTGCGAGTGCAGGCAGGCGCTGGAGATCCGGTACTCCTGGTCGAGCACCGCCTCCAGGCTGGGCAGTTCGGCGGCCGACCGGAGCGCGCRCAGGGTGACCTTGAGCGCGGTGGGCGATCTTTTTGCGATCTCCTTCGCCGCGGCCGCGGCCGGCCCGCCGTGGTCGTTCAGCCGGTCCAGGATCTCCTCGACGGTCCGCGCCGCGTAGCAGTGGTCGATCCAGCCCGCCTGCGTGGCCAGCGCGCTGGCCGGGGGCGGCTCGGCGAAGGAGCGGACCACATCGACCGGATCGCTGTCGTCACCGTTGCCCAGCGCGTCGACCAGCGCGCCGAGCCGGTCGCTGGGCACGTAGTGATCGGCCAGCCCGTGGTGGATGGCGTCGGCGCCGGATATCCGCGCGGTGGTGAGCGCGATGTGGGTGCCCGACTGGCCGGGCATCCGGGACAGCAGATAGGTTCCGCCGACGTCGGGCACGAGGCCGATGGCGACCTCGGGCATGGCAACCAGGGAACGTTCGGTGACCACCCGTACGCTGCCGTGCGAGGAGACACCGACGCCCCCGCCCATGACCAGTCCGTCCATCAGCGCGACATACGGTTTCGGGTAGTGGCTGATGCGGGCGTTGAGCCGGTACTCGTCGACCCAGAAATCCAGGGCGGCGGTGCCGCCGGAGCTGACGTCGTCGTAGATGGACCGGATGTCACCGCCGGCGCACAGCCCCCGCTCGCCAGCACCGTCGATCAGCACCGCCCGGATGCGCTCGTCGTGCTCCCAGACGGTCAGGGCGTCGGCGATGCGGCGCAGCATGTCGTGGCTGAGCGCGTTGATGGCCTTCGGCCGGTTGAGCGTGATCCGGCCCAGCCGGCCCTGGACGGTGAACAGTATGTCGGCCATCGCCTTCCCTCCGGTGCCCGGCGGGACACGGCGGCCCGCACGGTAGGACGTCCAACAATGTCGGCTGATACCGCGCGGTCTCAAGCGATACCCCGCAGCCCGCGGCTTACCGGCGGGCACGCACCGTGGGCCGGGAGTTGCGAGCGTGTGCCGGCCTGCCGGTCCTATAGTCGGTTCCGGAGCTGGTTCCGCCCGGTCAGCCAGATCGGGTGTCGTAAGAGGGAACCCGGTGTGAGTCCGGGACTGCCCCGCAGCGGTGAGTGGGAACGACCGCCGTCATCAGCACTGGGTTCCAGACAGAACCTGGGAAGCGACGGCCAGTAGAATGGCCAGTAGACAGGCCACCTTGGTGTCCGTGCCCACAAGTCCGAAGACCTGCCAGCTCGCCGCGCGTCCGGCGACGTGCGGTGGTCCAGGGCTTCGAGGGAGAGCCGGGGGACGCGGCCACGGATTCCCGTGCTGTGACGCTCTCCGCCGTCCTCGACCTGCACCGGCGGCAGCATCCTGGGGGACCGGACGCGGATGGCCCGGCTCGGAATCGACCCGGCCGCGTTCGTGCGCCCCTCGCCGACGTCGGGGACCCTCGGCGGTGTCGCCCGGGCGACCCGGGAGTCCATCGTGGTGATGGAGGCCGCCGGTTACGACGTCGTCCTGGTCGAGACGGTCGGCGTCGGACAGTCGGAGGTGACCGTCGCCGGGATGGTCGACACCTTTCTGCTGCTGTGCCTGGCGCGTACCGGCGACCAGTTACAGGGCATCAAGAAGGGGGTGCTCGAACTCGCCGACATCGTCGCGGTCAACAAGGCCGACGGCCCCTACGAGCAGGATGCGCGCGTCGCCGCGAAGGAGCTGGCTGGCGCCCTGCGGCTCCTGCAGACCGCTGACGGCGGCTGGACCACACCGGTGCTGACCTTGCAGCGCCATGACCGGCGCGGGCCTGGAGGAGGTCTGGCGGACCGTCGAACGCCACGGAGACGCTGGCCGCCGACCGGATCCTGGCGGCCTTCCTCGGGGAGCCGCCCGGGACAGCCTCCGACGGAGCCCGTTGACGACGACACCGCGGCCCGACCATGGCCCGGCCACCGCCGCCGGGTACTTCTCCTGCCGGTGGGCCGATCGGTGGACCGGTCAGAAGTCCTCGTCGAAGGCGACGATCCCGGTCACGCCCATCTGGTAGGACGAGACGCGCCGCTCGAAGAAGTTCGACAGTTCCTGGACGTCTTGGAGTTCCAGGAAGGAGAACGGGTTGGCTGATCCGAACATCGGCGCGAACCCGAGCTCGGCCAGCCGCCGGTCCGCGACGTACTCAAGATACGAGCGCATGTCCGGCACGGTCATCCCGGCGACGCCACCGGCGAGGAGGTCCCGCGCGAACGCCGTCTCGGCGGCCACCGCCTCGGCCAGCATCGCGCGGACGCCGGCTTCGAACTCGTCGCCAACGAGGTCCAGTTCCTCCGCGCGCACCGTGCGTACGACGTCGAACGCGAACTCCATGTGCATCGACTCGTCACGAAACACCCAGTTCGTCCCGGACGCCAGCCCGCTGAGCAGGCCCCGGGATCTCAGGAAGTACACGTAGGCGAAGGMGCCGTAGAAGAACAGCCCCTCGATGCAGGCGGCGAAACAGATGAGGTTCAGCAGGAAGGCCCGCCGGTCGCTCGACCGGGAGTCGGGATGATCACTTTGAACCGACCGAAGGCGCTGAACGCGCTGAGCCTTCAGGTCATGCGGGAGCTGACCGCGGCGGCTGCGGACCTCGACCAGGACCGTTCGATCGGCGCTGTCGTGATCACCGGCTCGTCGAGGGCGTTCGCCGCGGGCGCCGACATCAAGGAGATGCAGCCCCAGTCGTTCAGCGAGGTCTACGCCAGCGACTGGTTCGCAGGCTGGGACGGGCTGGCCCGGGTCCGCACCCCCTGATCGCCGCGGTCGCGGGCTACGCGCTGGGCGGCGGCTGCGAACTGGCGATGATGTGCGACATCCTGCTGGCCGCCGACACCGCGAAGTTCGGCCAGCCCGAGATCACTCTTGGTGTGCTGCCGGGGATGGGTGGCTCCCAGCGGCTGACCAGGGCTGTGGGCAAGGCCAAGGCGATGGAACTGTGTCTGACCGGCCGGACGATGGACGCCATCGAGGCCGAGTCGGCCGGCCTCGTCTCGCGGATCGTGCCTRCCGAGGGTCTCGTCGACGAGGCGCTCGACGTGGCGGAGAAGGTCGCGGGAATGTCCACTCCGGTGGCCATGATGGTCAAGGAGGCGGTCAACCGTGCCTTCGAGACTTCGCTGAGCGAGGGTGTGCTGTTCGAACGGCAGATCTTTCATGCCACGTTCGCCACCGCGGACCAGGAGGAGGGCATGGCGGCCTTCACCGAGAAGCGCCGGCCCGTCTTCCGGGACGAGTGATCGTCTTTCTGGAACGGGTGATCACTACGGGGCGGGGTCGACGCCGGGTTCGGCTCGCCCGTCGCTGAACGCGTCCACCGCGGCCAGGTCATCGGTGGCCGGCACCCGATCTATCAGGCGCGGGAACGGCGGGTGTCAAGGAAGGCGGTGACCAGCGCCCGTGACCGTGGGTCTGCTGCCGATTCCGCGATCGCCGCCGACTCCAGGTCGAGATGCTCCTCGAAGGAGCGCCGCTCCGCCTCCGCGAGCAGCTTCTTCGTCCGGGCCAGCGTGCCCGGTGGGACCGCCGCCAACTGCTCCACGACCGCCGCGACCGCATCGTCGAGCCGGCCGTCCTCCACAACCTGGGTGACGAGCCCCCAGTCGAGTGCCTCGGCCGCTGAAAGAGACCGTCTGGTCAGAGCGAACTCGGCCGCGCGGCGCGGACCGAGGATGCGGGGGAGCAGCCAGCTCGCGCCGCCGTCCGGGGACAACCCGACCGCGGAGTAGGCGAGAGTGAACGACGCGCTCCGGCCGGCGAGCAGAACGTCACCGGCCAGAGCGATGCCAATGCCGACGCCCGCCACGGCGCCGCGTACCGCCACGACGATCGGCGCCGGCAGCCCCGCCAGGATCCGTAACGCATCGTGAACAGTGTTCGCCAGTCTGGCCACAAAGGTCCCGACATCGTCGCCGACGGCGACGAACGCCCGCAGATCCCCGCCTACGCAGAAGTTCGCTCCCCGTGATCGGACGACCACGACGGTTGACGTCCCCTTGGTGACAAGTTCCCGCACCTGCTCCGCGGAGCGGACAAGGGCGGTGGCCAGCTCTATGTCGACGGCGTTGCCCGAACCATGATCAATGACCAGGTGTGCGACGTGCCCGGCGATCGTCACGTGGACGGGAGCCGGTTCTGCGAGGGTCATCGTCGATCTCCTGTGGGTGCCAGGGGCCGCGGCACGAGCGGCCTGGATACGCCTGGACCGCACAACGGGGCGGACGCCCACGGGCTGATCGGCACCGCTGCGTTCGTAACGGCACCGCCACCCGGGCGGAGCCTGGCGCGTGGACTCACCGCCCCCGGGGAACAGCCGGAGCGCTCCCACCGTGTCGACGGACGAATCGATTCGTTTCCACGGCCGCGAGCCCCGTACGATTTCCGCGATACCGGCCCACGGTGGGGGAGAGGATAGTCCGAGAACACCGACCGCCTTTGCTCTGATGGACACGGTTGTTCCGATGAACACCGGCGCCCGCCACCTCGTCGCCTCATTTTACCAGGCCCATCTCTCTGGCCAGGCGCACAAGTTCGGCCCGCGAGCGCAGACCCACCTTTTGTTGAAGCCGATATCGATAGGTTTCCACGGTGCGAACGGAGAGGTYGAGAACCTCGGCCATCTCCGGATTCGTGTGACCGAGGGCAAGCAGGCGCAGGATCTCAGCCTCACGTTCGGAGAGCCCAGCCACCGTGGAAACAGAGCGGCCTTCGGCGCTCGTGTCCCTGCCCAACAGGGCGGCCCCGAGCGTCGGGTGAACATACCGTTCGCCCTTGGCGACGTCGTGGATGGCCTGGATCAGCTCGATGTCGGCCGCGGCTTTCAGCACGTAGCCGAGYGCCCCGCTCGCGAATGCTTCTCTCAGGTAGGCGACATCGTCGTGCATCGTGAGCATCAGGACTCTGCTTGCCGGGCTTGCCCCGAGAATTCTCCCGATCGCCGAGATCCCACTGCTGTCTGGTAGGCCGATGTCCAGGACGACGATATCGGGTTGGAGTCGTCCGGCCGCCGCGACGGCTTCGGCCGCCGTGCCGACGTCCGCGACGACAAGGATCCCGGAGTCCTCGGCGAGCATCCGCCGCAGGCCGCCACGGACGATCCTGTGATCGTCGCAGAGCAGAACCCGTAATCGGTCATTCGTCAAGAGGCACCTCCAGTGAGATCGCTGTGCCYTGCCCCGGGGCGGAGGTCACGCGCAGCGTTCCACCGACCAGAGCCGCCCGTTCTTTCATGCCGAGGAGGCCGAGGCCCCCACCGGAGAGGGCATCCGTACGGAAGCCGATCCCGTCGTCTTCGATCACGACACGTAGGCACCGCTGAGTACGTCCTATGACGACGCTGCACTTCGAGGCCCGGGAGTGCCGAGCGACGTTCGTGACTGCCTCCTGTACCACTCGATAGGTCGTTGTCTCAATCTCAGCCGATAATCGGTCCCCGGGCTCGAGGTTGACGGTCTCGAGCTCGACACAGACATCCCCCGTCACGGCGCTCGCGGTCAGCCGTCGGAGGGCGGCCACGAGGCCTAGATCATCCAACACAGTCGGCCTGAGGTCGAAGGCGAGACGCTGAACTGAGCCGAGCGCACCRGCGACATGGTGGCGAAGCTCTGCTACCCGTGGCAGCACGTCACTTGGCTTGACTGATCCAGAGCTGTCGTTGGAAACAGTGCTTTCCACCAACCGCACGCCCAGCAGCACCGAGGTGAGCGCCTGTCCGACTTCGTCATGGAGGTCTCGTGCTACTCGCGACCGCTCAGCTTCCTGCGCCGAGATTACCCGAGCGCGTATGTCGCGCTGTAGCTGCTGGCGCTCCAGCGCAGCACCGGCTAGGCGTGCAACGAATTCGGCGAGCTGTTGCTCCTCCTCACCGAACAGCTTGCCGACCTGCGAGTGCAACGCCAGGAAGTATCCAACCATCTCGTCCCGCACAAAGACCGGCGCGCAGAGCGCCGACCGGGCGTCCGGAAGAGCCAATTCGGCATCCGGCTCGAGCTCGGTCGCCAGCGGGCGATTCAGAACAAGCGGGCCACGGTGCTCCGCCGCGCGCCGCGCCGCCTCCTGCTCCTCGGCGGACGCCGCTGAATGGCCTGGACGCCAGTCCGTGGTGAGTCCGACGACACGACAGCGTTCAGCGCGGAGCAGGGTCTGGGTGGTCTCACGGATCGCCCGCACGGTCGCCTCCGCCGAGTCGCTTGACGCGAGCAGGACACCGGCCTCGAGCAGCGCCGCGAACCGCTCGGCCAGACCCAAAGTAGACAGAGCCGATCGCGCAGCGCCCAAGCCCAATTCGGGGTAGCCCTCGCCACCGGGTACCTCACCGGTCAACTCGAGGCGGGCAGATTGCAAGTTAGTTTCCGCCAGCTCCGCGCTCGCCTCACGCCGTCTCGCCCATGCCGCGCTGCGCTTGAGATATCGGCGGGCACGACGCCGATGTCCGGACAGCGCGCATACCACGCCCAGCTCACGCAACGCATGGGGCAGGTCGTTGGGATAGAGCTTCCCGTAGCGCACCGCTCGACGGGCCGATTTTCGTGCACGCCGGAGCCGTTCGCGTCGGATGTGCGGTAGAAGTGGTCGCTCGGCCGCCTCTCGATGCAAGGTCGCTAGCCACGCGAAGACCGGCACCAGATGCGTGCTTGTAGGTTGCGCACGGCTCACCAGGCGCGCCGCGCTTGACAAACTCTCAATCGCCTGCTCGAGTTGGCCCGCGTGGCGAAGKCGCAAGGCTTCAGCAAGCAGAGCTGCGACCGTCACTTCAATGTCATCGCCGCGTCGCCCCAAGGCGGCCTGTGTCTGAATGGCCGTGACACGGCCCTCGGTTACTTTCGCGAGAACTTCTAGCGCGGTGATTTGTGCGTGCGCGTCGCCGATCTCAACTCCAATATCGAACAATCGGCGAGCTTCCTCCCGTGCCTCGCCTAGATGGCCCAGACGGTAGAGGCAGACTGCCCGCGTACGCGTGGCGAAGCCCAGTTCCCACCGGTCGCCGAGTTGATCTAAGGTTCGAACCGCGTCGCCGGCGGCGGCGGCGGCCTCCTGGTATCGGCCGGCTGCGTGCAGAACACACGCTCGCATACTCGCGACGTGTCCTTCTCCGTGCGGATCTCCCTGGCTCTGGTAGATCCACGCCGCGTGATCTATGTAGCGCATGRCACGGCGACAGAAAAACGGAAAAGTGAGTGCGAGGGCGGCTCCATAAACGGAACTCGCGTGTGCGAGTTCGGTGGTGTTTCGGCAGCGCTCCGCTATATTGATCTGACGCAGTATGAGGCACAGGGTTTCGGGACGTCGCGAATGGAACCATCTTGGATACTGCAGGCGAGTGTAGAGGTGTGCTTTGAGCCGGTTGCTTCGAAGCTCCGAGTCGGACTGTCTGTGAAAGCTGAACCTCCGGACACGTCGGGTGACACGCCGTACGATCTCCCAGGAAAGCCGCAGGAGCAGCTGTATCCGACCGCCCTCGGGCACCCATTCGCCCAGGGCTCGAAGACCGGATTCTATGTGGGCGGCCGCACCCGCGAGATCGTCCCTTCGGAACACCAGTTGCCCCAGTTGACCTTCGATCCAGGCGAGCTCGAGGCTGTCCCCGGCCAGCTCGCGTGCTCGCTGGAACCGGGTGGCTGCCTCGTCRTAGCGTCCGCGCAGCATGAGGATCTGGCCGAGTGCCTCGACGAGGGCGTACTGGACTTCCCTTGGTGAGGCGTCCATTCCCCGTTCGGCTATCCGGTACTGGCGCTCCCCTCTGTGTCAGTCTCGGGTGAGACATCCGCTGGGTGCGGGTTGGCTACAGAGGGCGTGATCGGAGATCCTCGTGTTCGTGGAGTCAGAGTCCCAGGAGCGTCCTGG
>NZ_MOME01000063.1:0-22878 GCF_001983005.1 Protofrankia sp. BMG5.30
GCACCCCGAGCGGTTCGCGCGCCGGCCACGGCCACCCCGTCTACCCGAGACCGTGTGGATCAACCAGCCAGTCCCAAGCCAACCGAGTAACGACCAACTGTCTCATTTGACTTGACATCTACCRCCCCGGCGACGTCCGTCGCTGCCTCGCACTCCTCGCGGRCGACATCGCCCGCTCCGAGGGTGCCGCCAAGACCGGGGCGATCCAGGTCCCGCTCAACACCTACCTGCGTGGAGACCTCTTGCGCCACCAACTCACGGAGACGGCGGTTGAACAGCGATCGAGATGGCCGGCTGGCGGCGAGAAAGTACGTCGCGGCCGRGGAATCCCTGCGTCTGCCCAGGTCACGGGCTATTTCGCGCCGCCCGTGTACACGTACAGCGTTGGAGCCGGGCCGCACAGCACCAACAGCATGGAGACTGCTTCCGAAATCCCGAGAGGGGTCTTGACAGGGTACGCGGTAGCCTTATAGAACTGGTTTCAGAGTTTCTACTTTCCGTCTCCTTCGCCGGTGAAGTTGGCATTGGCGGCCTGCTACGTCGTAGGCGGAAAAGTGAGGCTGCGCCGGGCAGGAAGGATCCGAAGTTTATGGCTCGTGYGGCTCTGACGTCGGCTACGCGGTCGACCCTCAATCTTTTGACTGAATACAACCTCAGTCAGCGTTGTAACCTTCTCATCGGGAGCAACACGATCAGTGCCGAGGGGGCGATGCTGGGTTTTCTGCTCGACCGTCTGCTGYAGCGTGCACAGGCTCGGGGTGGGCCCTACCGAACATTCTTCACCAACTCAGGTGTCGAAGCGGTCGGGGCGGCCATAAAACTGTGCCGGCACTCGTCGGTGCGGCACAGGAGAGCTAATGACGGTAGGGTCCTCATCGTCGATCCAGAGCAGGATCTGCGCGTCTTCTTTGATCCTACAGAGCAGGGTTCCTCACAGAGTCTCGCGCCGGGACTGTGCTTCGTCGAGTCTCTCGACGTGGCAGCTGACCGACTAGCGGAAAAGGCCTGGTCGGGCGTGATCGTCGCACGCTCAGAATGGGAAGCTCGGCCCCGCCTGCACGACGCTTTCGCCGACGCTGGACACGAATCGGGCGCCTTACTCGTCCTCTCGAATCTCGGCCGCGACTTGGGCGGCACGTACTTCAGCCAGAGCGGGATACAGGCCGACGCCCATATCTTCGGAGAGGACCTCTCGGCTCGACAGCTTCCTTTCGGATGTCTGACCATGAGCCAGCGGGCTCATTCAGTGTGGAACAACATCAAAGACGCCGCCGCGCATACCACCACTTTCGGCGGGGCCGCCGTCTCACTTCGCGCGGTACTGGAGGCGCTAGATGCCGCTGACCTGATCGAAGCCGAGGACGAGATTGTCCTCAAGCGTATCGAAGGTACGATGACGGCGCGGGTACGAGCATTCCATCACTACGTGAACCCCCCGATGGCCCGTCTCAACGACGCCATGGGAATGGCTCTCGACATCAAGAGCGCACTAGGTAGCCGGCTGGTGCTCTCCGACGGGCGGGAGATCATCGATTCCGGTGGTGGATCGGGTAGCAACTTACGCGGCCACAACCCTCCAGACCTGGTGGAGAACGTCCTTACCRCGCACCGCCCGGACGGGCGCTACTACGATCAGCTTGAGTCTGTGCTGCAGGTACTGACGGGGTATCCACACTCGGTGCCCGCCGTGAGCGGCGGCACTGCCGTTGATCTAGCTGTCAGCTTCGCCATGCTCGCGCAGCCGGATCGTAAAACCATTGTCAGTTTTCGTGGCAACTATTCCGGGAAGACTCCCATCTCGCTCAGTCTCAGCAAGCATGGCACGCTGTTGACCGAGTCGGACAGAGAAGCGTTCCGACCGTACTATGCCAATCTTGAGTACATCGACCTCGATGAACCCGGCTGCGAGTCTCGGCTGGAGACGGTCCTGAACCGGCCAGACGTGGCATTGGTCTGGCTGGAACTCATCCAGGGAGCTGAATGCCGGCCCATCCCCGACTCGATTATCGAGTTAGTACACCGCTGCAAGGCGCCGGGAGGCTACCTGGTTGGGATCGACGAGGTGCTGACCGGCGGGTGGCGGATCGGTGGAGATTTCCTGGTACATCGGCGTCTCGCGCTGAACGTCGACGTATCGGCGATGGCCAAGCCCCTGAGTGATATGACGGTGCCGCTCGGCGTCGCTMTCGTTACCGACGATGTTTACCGTCGCGCGGCCGCGAGAAACCCGAAACTAGTCGAGAAGCTCACTCGGCACTACCGGTGCGAGCTCAGCGCGCATATCGCCCTGAACGCACTCTCTGGATGTGCAGATCCCGAGCGAATCGTGACGGCGACGCGGCTGCAGGAGATGTTCGCCGAAGGCCTTCGGCGCATCTTCGCACAGTCCAGGATCTTTGCGGCCGTCTCGGGTGAGGGCGGACTGGTACGGCTCACTCTCTCTCGCCGCTGGTTCCCGTTCCACCGCCGCTCGGCGCTGGGGTGTGCGCTCGAAATGGCCCTCGCCGAGCTAGTGCTGTCCAACTGCGGGGTCTTCGTGCCGATACTCCGCTTTCATCAGCGGATATTCGCCGACGAGGCTGAGCTGCGCGAAGTTCTCAACAGACTCGAGCGCGGAACCCGCCAGATGCGCCCTGTACACGTCTATGTAAACGCCGTACGGGGCCTCCTAACCTACGCTCGCCGAGCGCGCTACTTCCGCTCGGCGGTCGATTGGGCGACAGAATAGTGTTCACCTTCGACGCTGCGCTGAGGCATGGAACAGTAGAACAGGTAGGGCTGACGCGAACCCTCGCGACGCCGCTCACACCCAGTCTGACTCGGCAGACCGCAGAAAGATGAGGTGCCTGCGAGCACGCTTGAAGGTACCGATCCCGGAAAGGACGGAGACGCAATGGCGTATTATTCTCCGCTGGACAGCCTGGTGACAGACGATCCCTACCCGTACTACAAGGCTCTTCGAGAAGAGCAGCCGGTCTACTACAACGAGAAGGACGACTTCTGGGCGCTGTCACGGTACGACGACGTCGCAGGRGCACTCCATGACCCGCTCTCGTTCTCGGCACGCAAAGGCACGGTGTACGAGGACCAGACGCTTGAAGAACTCCCGGTCCCGATGATGGCGTTCCTCGATCCTCCGGACCACACCCGGATGCGGACCATGGTAAGCGGCTCCTTCGTGCCCAAAGCTGTCGCCGGTTTCAAGGTAGCTTTCGGTCGGAACTTCGTCGCACAGTTCGACCGGCTGCCGGGAGCCGAGCTGGATGTGTGCCAGGATCTGCTCCTCCCGTGGGCGATCGAGAACGACCTCGAGCTGCTCGAGATCCCGGCGGAGTCTCGTCCACTCTGGCGAGAATGGCTCAATGCGTGCTTCCAGCGCAAGCGCGGAAACATCAGTTTCACCGCGGCCGGAGAAGAGGCCATCGGGCATATCATGACCTTCCTGGCCGAAGAGCATCTGCCTCGGCTTTACGCCACGGAGGGAACATTCCTGTCCAGGCTGATCAATGGAAGTGCCGACGGTGACAGGATGTCAGAGGTGGAGGCTCTTGGGTTCTTATTCCTCATGGCACTGGCTGGACCAGAGGACGTCGCTCGGACAGCCGGATATGTGCTGGCCAATGTTTCGGCGCAGCCGAGTGTGGTGGAGCTGGTCCGAAATGATGAGCCCACGCGAATGAACGCCATTGATGAGACCATTCGCCGGGATGCGTCCACACAGTACATGAGAAGAACAACGGCCTGGGATGTTGATATCCGCGACACGGTGATCCCCGAGGGTGCGCGCGTGCTGCTGCTGTTCGGCGCGGCCAATCGGGACCCGGAAATATTTTCCGATCCGGACACGTTTGATATCGATCGCCGGAACTCTCGCCTGGCCATGGGCTTCAGTCGAGGTATACACAGCTGCCTAGGCATTCACGTCTCCCGCCTACAGATGGTCGCCGGGCTCGGCGAGTTCTTCAACCGCGTCGAGAGTGCTGAGTTGGACCTCGACGCCGCCGAGTCGGTGCACGCGATGAACATCACCGGCTTCCAGAGGCTACCGGCCCGGCTCAAGTTGAGGTGACGGCGTGGGTTGACCGCCAGTACGGACCGTCAATCGAGTGAGCTGATACCGACGAGGTGGAGTTGAGATGACGACGGTTATGATCAACGCGATAACAGTGCCGCCTGGGGTTGAGGACGAGCTGGCGAAACGGTTCGAAGCGCAAAGCGCGTTACTCAGCGGGCAGCAGGGTTTCGTGGATTTCCAGCTGCTGCGTCCAACGGACGAGCGAAACCGGTGGCTGGTTGTCAGCCGGTGGGATTCGGCGGCCTCGTATGATGCCTGGAAGAACTCGGCCGTATTTGACCAGATGCACCGCGGTCAGCTATCGGGACACGGACACTCCGGGAGCTCGCCTACGCACGGCGACGGTCCGCTCACCATCGAAAGTGAGGTCTGGTCCTTCGAAGTCTCTACGACGACTGCATAGCGACGCCGCCATGCTCGAGGCCAACAGAACCGAGGAACTGGAAGATGCCGCGGTCCGCAGCGCCAGAGCGCTGGCACATCTGAACGCAGCTCATTCCGACGACTGCTTGATCATCGGCCGGGAGCTCGGTAAGGCAGCCGATGCCATCTCCGCCGTGGCCACCGAGATCGATGGCCACGGGATGAATCTTCAGGTTACGACCCCCGCTGACCGAACGGATCTATGGATTCCGTTCGCCGGCGGCACGGGTGCCCCGGAGCGCATCAGGGACGAGGTGACCCGGCTGGCCGGGCTGGCCCGGTGGATGGCGGATCAGGGCGGCGGCGGAGCCGCCGGTGCCGCCGGTGCCGCCGGTGCCAGCGGGGATGCGGAACAGCTGCAGCCGACTGGGGTGATCTCGGGACGGACCTCCCCTGCGGGCAGAGCCATCCTCACCGCGAAGGGGATCGAGAAAAGTTACCGACCGCGATTAGCGTGGCGGCAGCAGAGCCGCGTGCTCCGGGGAGTTGATCTCGAACTGTTCCCCGGGCAGATCGTGGCACTGGTTGGCGAGAACGRGGCAGGCAAGTCGACCCTGCTGCGGATACTGGTGGGTCTGGAAACCCCAGATCTGGGTGAGCTGCGTCGCGTCGAGCGGGTCGGATACTGCCCGCAGGAGGCGGCTCTGTACGCCCGGCTGACCGTTCGGGAGCACTTCCGGCTCTTCGGGAGCGCGGTTGGGTTGTCAGTCGAACAGATTAACCAGGCGGCCGAGGAACTGCTCGATCAGCTGTCCTTCGCGCAGTACGCGGACTCGGTGACCGACGAGCTGTCGCTTGGTACCAAGGCGAAGCTGAACTTGGCGCTGGCACTGCTGGGAGAGCCAAGACTGGTTCTGCTTGACGAGCCCCACGCCAGCTTCGACTGGGATACCTACCTACGGTTTTGGGAGCTGGCGAAGCTGCGACGTCAGGATGGCACCTGCATTGTCATCGTGAGCCATCGTACGGATGATACGGAACTGTGTGACCAGGTCTACAATCTTTCCAATGGAAAACTCGGACGGGTCAGCTAGTGAATGCGTTCCAGCTATCGCGCCTGTTCGCAGTCGACTTTCTTAGGCATCGACTGAACTGCCTGCTGCTCGTATGCTTCCCCATCGTGTTCGTACTCGTGTCCGCCGATGCACTGACCGACTTCGCGCGCGTGCTCGGAGGTCACACCGGCCATAATATGATGGGCTCGTTCTCGGCGGCCTGGGCTGGTGCCATAAGTGCTGGTCTGGGCGCCTACTTCTCGACGAGCCGCACCAGGGGCGCGGACCACCTGGTCGATCTGAGGACGGCCCGCTGGGATATCTCGATCGCGCGTCTGGCGCTCTTCGCCCTGGTGGGGGCTGGCTGCTGGGGGTCCGCGCTGGCCGCGCTGCGTGTGTGCACTGATGTCAACGTAACCTTGCAGATTGCCGTTGGAACAGGCCTTCTGGTTGGGACCTACGGTTGCTTCGGGGCGATCGTCGGCTCTCTTGTCCATGATGAACTGACGGGCAGTTTGGCTCTCGTCGGGGTGTGGATGCTCGATGTCTTCCTGGGGCCGGCGATGGGCGGCGGCTCGCTGCGGCTGGCGGCTCTGGTGCCCTCCCGCCCGTCGAGCGAGGTCATCATGTCCGGTGTCGACGGCTTTCCGACTGCCCTGTTGGGCGGCATCGTGTGGCTCTCGCTGTCATTGATCGCCAGCTTTGTTCTGCTCGACCGGCAGGTGGCCCACGCGGCGGTGGCGTGGACCCGGGCGAAGTTTGAGGTCAAACCCGTCGGCCAGCGAGATCCCGGCCGTCACCCGGTACCGGTCGGATCTCAGGACTCACGACCGATCGGCCGCCCGGCGGCCGAGCTCACCCGGTCGACGATACGAACATACGCGCGAAACCGGCTCCTGTTGCTGGTGCTGCTGGCCACACCCGTCACCTTTGTCGGGGTCAGTTTCTTCATGTTCACCGGAGTGCAGGTCCAGGTGCCCGCGGTCATTGACAACCAGGCGGTGCTGCTGACCATGGCGATGCCCAAGCTGCACGGTGCCTACATGGGATATATGACCGTGTCGTTCCTGTCCGCCGTGACAGGTCTGTTTGTCGTGATACGTTCAAGGGAGGCCGACTCGCGGCTGATTGTCAGCGGTTACCGCCGACGTAGCATTCTCATCGTGAGGTTGCTGACAGTCGCGGCCGCGTCCTGTATCGTCAGCCTGGCGGCACTGCTCGTAGGTTTCTGCGGCTTCCGGCCGGAGAACTACGGACTATTCGTGGTCGCGTATCTGCTGGGTTCGGTGACGTGGGGATGTATCGGTGCCGCTTTCGCGCCGGTCCTCGGCCGCGTCGGGGGAACGTTGTGCATGCTCCTGCTCCCTTTCCTCGATGTCGGTATCGCTCAGGACTACATGCTGGGCCCGCAGCTGCCGGCGTGGTCCGAGGGCTTACCGTCGGCGGGCTCCGTGCAAGTCCTGATCGACTCTGCGTTCAGCACGAGCTTCCACAGCGCCACCGATATTGCGCTGGCCAGCGGCTGGCTGCTCGGCGCGGTGGCGGCCGCGACAGGAGTGCTTCTACTGTCCCTGCGAACGATCGCGAACTTCTCGATCATGAACGGCTTACCCGAGTAGACTGCGGCCGAGAGGACCGCCGTGCAGCCGGCCCTCAATGTCGCTACAGGTAACAGTCAACGACCCGGCTGGGGATTTGGGCACCATCGAAAGGAAAGGATAATATCCGTGAAGGTCAGAGTGGACATCACGGTCTGTGAAGCCAAGCGGCAATRCAATTTGATCGATCCGGCGCTCTTCTCCCTGGACAGTCAGGGCTACAGTAACATTGGCATCGCGCGAGAGGTCCCTGACGGTGACGAGGACCAGGCCGAGCAAGGCATGCACGCGTGCCCGGTGCAGGCACTCAGCACCTACTCGGACTGATCTTGCCGTTTAATCGCCAGAAGGCCGTGGAGGCCGCTCAACATTCCTCCGAACAGCTGATCAGTCTCCGCCGTTGAACCCCGATCCACCGTCGGTTATGGCTGTGGGGTGCCAAAAGTCGGCCTGGGYCTGTGAGCAGGGCTCCGGCGTGTTGGGGATTTGACCGGTTGATTCCCTGTCCCGTTCTGATCACAGCCGCTGGTGGGGCGGGTGGCCGGGACGCGACCGGGACCACGTGTCGCTGCGAGAAAAGCAGGCACGCCGCTTGTAGATCACGGAGGTGTCTAAAGTCTTCGTGGTCTGGGGTGCGGCGTGYCTGTTGCGGCATTGTCCCGCGTCGCGGCCCGGGCGGGGGCGCCCGGTGGCGTGTTGCGGGAAGAAATCTGGCAGCGGTTGGAGAAGGTCCCCGATCCGCGGTCCCCGCGGGGCCGGGTCTACCCGCTGCCGTGCCTGCTGGCGGCGCTGCTGTGCGCGCTGACCGCCGCCGGACACGACGCGGTCTGCGCGGCCGGGCAGTGGGTGGCCCGGGCAAGCCCCGCGGAGCTGGCCCGGCTGCGGATGCCGGTGGACCCCTGGACCCGGCGACACCGCAGGCCGGACGAGTCCACGTTCCGCCGGCTGCTGGTCCGCCTGGACCGTGACGCCCTGGCAGCCGCCGTGCTCGGCCCCGCACCCGACACCACCGGCCCCGACACGCCAGACCCACCGCCGGTGCCGTCCCCACCAGGGCGGACCGGGCCCGCCCTCGCCGTCGACGGGAAGACCAGTCGCGGTGCCCGCCGCCCCGACGGGAGCAGGGTGCACCTGCTCGGCGTGGCCGCCCACGGCGACGGCCGGCTGCTCACCCAGGTCGAAGTGGACCAGAAAAGCAACGAGACCACCGCTTTCCAGCCGCTGCTGTCCGGGCTGGACCTGACCGGGGTGACCGTCACCGCCGATGCGATGCACACCGTGCGCGCCAACCTCGACTGGCTGGTCACCGCCAAGAACGCCCACTACCTGGCCGTGGTCAAGGCCAACCAGCCCACCCTGCGCGCCCAGCTGGCAGCACTGCCCTGGACCGAGGTCCCCACCGCCGACAGCACCCGCGGCCACGCCCACGGCCGGGACGAGACCCGCACCCTGAAGGCCGCGACCGTCGCCCACCTGGACTTCCCGCACGCCTGCCAGGCCGTGAGGATCCACCGGTGGCGACGACAGACCGGACAGCGACCTGGCCGCGAGACCGTCTACGCCATCACCGATCTCACCTTCGCACAGGCCAGCCCCGCCCAACTCGCCGCCCTCGCCCGGYAGCACTGGCACATCGAGAACAAGGTCCACCACGTCCGCGACGTCACCTTCGGCGAAGACGCCAGCACCACCCGCACCGGCAACGCCCCCGCCAACCTCGCGACCCTGCGCTCAGCGGTCATCAACACCCTGCGTCGTGYCGGCTACCGCTACATCCCGGCCGGCCGCCGCGACCACACCACCCCGACCGCAGCCCTTGATCTTCACGGCTTCCCCTGACACAACGGACATAACCCCAACATGCCGGAGCCCTGGTGGTGGGGACACCTGCCCTCGCAGCACCGCGAGTTCGTGGCGCAGCACGAGGACCTCGGCGTCCTTCACCGCTGAGCTGCGGGCCACCAGGGCCAGCCAGCCGACCAGGTGACGGAAGACGAGATAGAGATAGACCARCCGAACCATCACACCTGTGATCGTCGATACCGTTCGCCGCAGGTGACAGGAGCTAAGGCCAGCGGACCACTGTCGGACGACAAAGATACACGGTCCCGCCACCGTCCGACAGAAGCCGAGTAGATCGTCCGTTGCGCTGATGGGTAGCACAGAATCCCCGGTCAGGCCGACGGGCGAGTTTCCGACACCGACACGATCCTGCCTGCAGATCCGTAAATAATTAGACCCCGCAGAATCAAAAGACTGATCGATCACCATCGTCGACTATTACTGTATGCGATAGCCTTGAACGGAACGAGTCATTGGTCATATCTCGGAATTACCAGGGGATCCGRCCAGGCTCGACGCTTCTGATGTTGCCAATCTTCTGAAAGCCCATCTCTTTACGGAGGACATCGCGAAGTTGATCAGCAGCCCGCGACACCTCTTCGATTTTAAACCTATCGTTCGACTTTCCCACAAGCATCACAGTGTTGATTAAATGGCGGGCCGCTATGCCAGCATCCCGGGCTCCGAAGAGAAGAAGGTCAACGTGAGCCTCGAGAAGAGGTCGAAGCACAGCAGTCATACGATCACTCGAAATGAGCCACGGTCTCTCCGCATAGTAGCCGTCACGAAGACTGTCGGCGGTGATCAGAATATTAGCTCAAGCATCGACTCGTCGATCTCTGCGGCGCTTACGTTCTTCAGTGCGTGCAGTCAGTAGCGGTCCGAGTGCGACGCCCAGAAGAGCGGCTGCCGGGGAAGCTAAGATGGACGTAATCGCGCTCTGGCGAAAGAAATAGACCCGTCTTCCACAGTGGCGATGGCTGGTGCGGTCGATCTCGCCAAGGCGCCCTGGTGCCGAGGAACTGAAGCGGCACGGCAGCAACTCGATAGTCAACCGTCCAAATACAAGACAGGCTCTCCCTAGATGGAGACGGGATCAGGGGACGCCCAGGCGGACGTCAATCCGGACGCTGCGATGTGCAGGACGACGGCGGCCACGGTTCCGATGACCGCCCGTGCCATGATATGGACAATCTTCTTCATCGTGCCCTCCCTCCTACTGCTACCGGCCAGAACTGCGCTCAACGCCTTCAGACCGACAACCAACACGAGCAACGCCGCGAGAATCGGACTCGCAACCGCAACATGAGCCATGGCCTGCCTGGGCTCGCCTCATCCCGCCTCCGCCGCGATCTTAGCACCGGCGATCGGCCGAGACGAGATCCTCCGCGACCCTGGTCGGGTGGCCCGGGGGTGCGATCCCCCCCCGGGCCACCCGACCAGGTGTGTGCCGGCACGGCCGGGCCGCCTCGATCAGCAGCGGGGTGAAGCGGCGCACCCACCGGTAGATCGTGACGTGGTCGACGACGAGGCCGCGTTCGGCGAGGAGTTCCTCGACGTCCCCGGTAGGACCGGGCGTAGCACGGGTACCAGCGCACCGCCAGCACGCTTCCCCTCCGGTGGGAGGCGGAATCCCGCGAACGCCGACGTCAGGACCGGGGACGGACGCGACGTCGGCGCATCATTCGATCATGACTGATCGGCAGTGGCAACGGCGGACTTCGCCAACGCGACAGTGCCGTCGGCGCCGCTCAGGGCCTGCACCTGTGCCTCTCGCCCTGATCCGACAACGGTGTCGTGGTCACGGGACGAGGTCCGGACCCGCTGAGCCAACAGCCGGACGGCTCGCCGGAGAGTTTGTGTTGCGCTCCAGGTCAGCATGCCTGTGCCGAGGCAGAGGAGCAGGACCGCGAGGGCGGGCAGGTGCGGCAGGGCCGCGGAGTAGACGGCGTAGTGGGTGAGGTAGATGTAGAGCGAGGCGCTCGCGATCGACCCGGTCATTCGCACGACGAACCTCGGCAGCGCGAGCCGCGGAAGGAACAACAGCGCCGCGAATCCCACGGTGATGACGGTCTCCCGTAGCGGGTTGGCGAAATATCCGGGGATCATCAGCAGCGTGATCGCGACGACGAGCGCCTTCTGCCTGGTGCGGGTGGCCCGATAGCCGAGCCAGCCGAGGACGAAGAACCAGACGACGCCGTGTGTGGCCATCCACCGTTCGGCGAAGGTGTTGGTGTCGTGGGCGAACTGATGCGCCAGCAGGGCGACACCCAAGGTCGCCAGCGCGAAGCCGAAACCGTGCCGCCGCTCCCATCGACGCGCGGCCGGGATCGCGAACACGAGCGTGAACAGCAGCAGCGTCTGGACCAGGACCTCGACGAACCAGTAGCCGTACGCACCGTGGCGGACGTAGTTGTTGATCAATAGAACGTTCGACCACCCCACGCTGGTGCTCTCCACGGCCCGCCAGGTCAGCCACAGCATGGACGGGATCGCGATCCGGGCGGCGCTGCGGAGGATGGCGTGGCTGGTGCCGCTGTCCCTCGGCGCGAGACGGAATCGGGCGAAGCCCCACCCGGCGACGATCAGCAGCAGATGAGCGCCGCCGAGAATGTGGAACAGGCCGATGTGGTTGCTGACGATCAGTATGATCGCAACCGCCCGCAGCACGATGCCGGTCTCGACCGTCGTGGTTCTGGTGACGGTCGTGCGTTCGGCCCGACCGTCGTGCTGGGCGGCGAGCCGGTCCAGTTCGCCGATCGGCGTGGTGGGCCAGTCGTCGGGCAGGTACCCCAGCGTCCGCTCGATCTCGAGGGACATCTGGACGTAGGACAGTGAGTCTCCGCCCAGGTCGACGAACGTCGCATCGTCGGCGATGTCGGCGCAGCCCAGAACCTTGGCGAAGCATTCCCGCACCGACAGGTCGGTGTGGCGCGCCGGTCGGAGGTCCTGGGAGTTCGCCAGCTCCTGGATCGCCGAATAGTCGATCTTGCCGTTGGTCAGGCGCGGCAGTTCGTCGACGGCGACGACGCGGATCCGGTCCGCTGGGAGCCGGAGCCTCTCCTGGACGAGTCTACGGATGGCGTATCGGTCCGGCGACAGGGTTGCGATGGTCAGGGCGTCGTCGGTGCCCGCGCACGCGCAGGTGCGTCCGTGGTCGGCCAGGAGAAGCTCCACCTGGCAGAGATCGATGCGCAGCCCGAACAGCTTCACGAAGCGCGACGTACGTCCGACGACCACGTACAGTCCGTCCGCCGTGCGCCGCGCGATGTCGCCGGTGGCGAGCGCATCGATCGTCGCGCCCAGCGCGAGATCGGCCGGGCTCTCGGCATAGCCGAACATCACGTTGGGGCCGCGATAGACAAGTTCGCCCTGCCCGGGCGTTGAGGGGTCTTCGGAGGGCAGGATCTCGAACGAGCCGCCGGGAATCGGGACGCCGATCGCGGAAGGATGCGACTCGGCGAGTTCGGGCGGCAGGTAGGCCATGCGTGCGGTGGCTTCGGTCTGCCCGTACATGACGAACAACCGCCATCCGCGGCGCCTGCCCAGTTCGGCGATGTGCCGGACGCGATGCGCGGGCAACGCGCCACCCGCCTGGGTGACGTAGCGCAGGGAAGGCAGGTGTATCCGGTCGAAGCCGACCCGCTCGAGCAGGTCGAAGGTGTAGGGCACGCCGTGCAGGCTGGTGCCCCGATACTTCTGGAAGGTCGCCCAGAAAGCCGGGTCGACGACCGAGTCCTCGGTCAGCAGCAACGCCGCACCGCGCAGCAGGTTGCTGTTGATGATCGACAGCCCGTAGCAGTAGTGCATCGGCAGTGCCGCGGACGCGCGGTCTGAGTCGCGGATGTCCAGGAACCGCGCGATGGACTCGGCGTTGGCCTGGAGGTTTTCGGCGGAGAGCCGGACCAGTTTGGGGGATCCGGTCGACCCCGACGTCGAGAGCAGGAGAGCGAGGTCGGGGTGCAGGTCGTGGCACGTGCCGTCGCGCCGCTCCCGCAGCGTCCACTCGTCCTCGCGGCGGAGCACGACATCCGGATCGTAGATCGATAACAGCGTGTTCCAGTGGCGGTCGTCGGGCGCGGTGAGGAGAACCGGATGTCCAGCGGCCAGCGCAGCCAGGTAGGTGACGAGCGGCTCGAGATCGTTGGCTGCCGCGATCATGACCAGCCTGCGGTCGGTACCCAGCCGAGCGGCCGCGTCCTCGACGCGGCCGGCCAACTGGTCGTAGGTGAGCTCGGCGCCGTGCGGGGTGACCACCGCGAGCCTGTCTCCGTGCGCGCGGAGCGTGGTGGCGAACGGGACACCGGGTGCGCTTCGAACGGGCGACCGCATTGTGGCCGTGCCTCCCCTATCGTCCATCAGGTATAAAAGGCAAGGGTTACTTAACTTAGGCTAACCAGCATGATCGAGCCAGACGTGTGATCCACGTCAATCGACGCCTTCCGGCTCGCCGCGGCACGATGTACCGTTCTAAGGCTCGCCTTACCTAATCGACCCGACTCTGGAGGTGCTGGTGCGCGTGCGGCTCGCTGGGCGGATCACAACACTGGCGGTGGCGGTCGTCATGGYCGCGGCGGCTACGGCGTGCGGCGGATCGGAAGGCGCCACCATCACCCTGTACAACGCCCAGCACGACGACCTGATCACGGCCATGGTGGATGGTTTCACCAGGGAGACCGGCATCAAGGTCAACATTCGGTCCGGTAAGGACTCCGAGTTCGCGAACCAGATCGTGCAGGAGGGCGACGCCTCACCCGCCGATGTGTTCGTCACGGAGAACTCGCCGGCGATGAGCCTGGTCKACGGCCGGGGCCGCTTCATCAAGGTCGACGACGCCACCCTGGCCCAGGTGCCGGCGCAGTTCGTGCCATCCAGCCGCAACTGGACCGGGTTCGCCGCCCGCGCGACCGTGCTGGCGTACAACAAGCGGCAGCTGACCCCGGACCAGCTGCCCGCCTCCCTGATGGATCTCCAACAGCCCCAGTGGCAGGGCAAGTTCGGTGTGRCGGCCGCGGGTGCGGACTTCCAGGCGATCGTCAGCGCGGTGTTGGCGAGCAAGGGAGAGACCGCGACGGCGACGTGGCTCGCCGGTCTGAAGGCGAACGCGAAGATCTATTCAAACAACCGGGCGGTGCTCAAGGCCGTCGACACCGGGGAGGTCCAAGCGGGCGTGCTGTACCACTACTACTGGTACAAGGACCGCGCCGAGTCCGGTGCGAACAGCAACAATACCGAGCTGAAGTTCTTCGGAGGCAAGGATCCCGGAGCGTTCCTGAGCGTGTCGGGCGCGGGGGTGCTCAAGGCGAGCAAGAACCAGGACAAGGCGCAGCAGCTCGTCCGCTACCTCACCGGCAGGGCAGGCCAGCAGATCCTGGCCGACAGCAACGCCCTGGAGTACCCGATCGCCAGCGGCGTCCCGGCGAACGCGAAGCTCAAGCCGCTGAGCGAGCTCGACCCACCGGTGATCGACGTCGCCAGCCTCAACGGCCCCAAGGTCGTCGAGCTCATGCGCAACGCCAGTCTGCTCTAAGTGGCCGTCGGTACTCCCACGGTCCCGGGCTCCGATCCTGTGGTCCCGGGCCCCGGTACGAGCAGCCTGCCGGCCCGGCGCCGTCGGCACGGCGCCGCGGGCTCCACGCTCCCACAGCTGCCGATGCTCACTGCGGCACTCCTGGTCGCGCTCCTCACGACGGTGCCGTTGCTGTTCGTAGTGGACGCGGCCGTCGAGGCGGGCTGGGCGGAGGTCGTCCATCTGGTCGTCCGCCCGCGTACCGGAGAGCTGTTGTGGAACACGGCCCGGCTCGCGGTGGGCTGCATGCTTTTGTGCGCTGTGCTCGGGACCGGCGCGGCCTGGCTGGTAGAACGATCCTCCCTACCGGGTCGCACGGTGTTCCACGTCATGCTCGTGGCTCCGCTCGCGATCCCGGCGTTCGTCAACAGCTACGCCTGGGTCTCCCTGCTCCCTTCGGCCGCGGGCTTCGACGGTGCGCTGCTGATCGTGACCCTGTCCTACTTCCCCTTCGTGTACCTCCCGGTCGCCGCTACCCTGCGCGGCCTCGACCCGGCCTACGAGGAGACCGCCCGCTCGCTGGGCCACAGCGGATTCCAGATCTTCACGCGGACCATCCTGCCCCAGCTGCGGCCGGCTGTCCTGGGTGGCTCGCTRCTGGTCGGACTGCATCTGCTCGCCGAGTTCGGCGCGCTGCAGATGCTGCGGTTCCCCACCTTCACCACAGCCATTTACGACCAGTATCAGTCCGCGTTCAACGGGCCCGCGGCCAGCATGCTGGCCGGGGTCCTGGTGGCATGCTGCCTGATCCTGTTGCTGGCCGAGCTGACCCTGCGCGGCCACGCGCCCTACGCGCGTATCGGCGCAGGCTCGGCACGCCCCGCCGAGCGCATCCGGCTGGGCCCGATGACGCTGCCCGCGGTCGCCGGACTGTCCACTCTGGCCGTGCTGTCGCTCGGTGTTCCGCTGGCGAGCCTCGGCCGCTGGTTGGCGGAGGGCGCCTCATCCGGACTCGACGTCGACCAGATAGCGGTCGCGACCGGAACGTCGCTCGGGCTCGGCGCGCTGGGCGCGCTGGTCACCACGGCGGCGGCGGTCCCCGTGGCCTGGCTGTACGTGCGCGGGCGAAACCGGCTGTCGACCGCTTTGGAGCGCGCCACCTATATCGGCAGCGCGCTGCCAGGCATCGTCGTAGCGCTGGCCCTGGTCACGGTCGCCGTCCGCCTGGTACCTGGCATGTACCAGACCACCAGCGTGCTCATCGTGGCGTACCTGATCCTGTTCCTGCCGCGCGCCATGGTGAACGTGCGCGCGGCCCTCGCGCAGACGCCGCCGGTCCTCGACGACGTCGCGCACTCGCTCGGCGCGGGACGACTCGCCACGCTCCGCCGGGTCACGCTGCCGCTGATCGTGCCGGGGCTGGGTGCGGGCGCGGCGCTGGTCTTCCTTGCCGTGGTGACGGAACTGACCGCGACTCTGCTGCTCGCACCCACCGGCACCCAAACCCTGGCCACCCAGTTCTGGAGCCACAGCGACAGCCTCGCCTACGGCGCCGCCGCGCCCTACGCGGCGCTGATGGTGCTGATCTCCGGACCCGCGACCTATCTGCTGACCCGCCAGGTGCGAAAGGAGTCAGTGGCATGACCGCGCTCACCATCACCGGCGTGACGAAATCCTACGGCGGCACTCCCGTGCTGCAGGGCGTCGACCTCCACGTGCCTCAGGGCAGTCTGACGGCGGTGCTTGGTCCGTCCGGGTGCGGGAAGACGACTCTGCTGCGAGTCATCGCGGGCTTCGCCGATCCGGACGGCGGCACCGTCGCCTTCGGCAACGAGATCGTGTTCCGGCCAGGCAGGTCCACCAAGGCCCAACATCGCAAGGTCGGGTACGTGCCACAGGAGGGGGCGCTGTTCCCTCACCTCACCGTGACCGCGAACATCACCTTCGGTCTGCCGCGCACGCAGCGAAAGCAGGGAAGCCGTGTTGCCGAACTGCTCGAGCTGGTCGGCCTCGCCGCGGAGCTCTCCGACCGCTACCCGTACGAGCTCTCCGGTGGCCAGCAGCAGCGGGTGGCCCTGGCCCGAGCACTGGCACCACGACCCGCGGTGGTGCTGCTCGACGAACCGTTCAGCGCGCTGGACGCCGGACTTCGGGAGGCTACCCGCCGCGGAGTCACCCGGGCCCTGCGCGCCGCGGGAACGACGGCGGTCCTGGTCACCCACGACCAGGCCGAAGCCCTCTCCCTCGCCGACCAGGTCGGCGTGATGAGACAGGGCAGGCTGGTTCAACTCGACACTCCCGCGACTGTCTACAGCCAGCCGCGCGACGTCGACGTGGCCGGTTTCGTCGGCGAGGCCGTGCTCCTGCCCGCGACCATCCACGACGGACAGGCGTGGTGCGCGCTCGGCACCATCCCGGTCACCGACTCCGAGCACAGGGGCGACGCCCAGGTGCTGATTCGCCCCGAACAGCTCCGGATCCACACCACCGACCGTCCCAACGGCGTGACGGCCCGGGTACGTGAGATCAACTACTACGGCCACGACGCCACCATCCGACTCGACCTGCTGCCCGAGGGTCCATCCGTCGTCGCCAGGGTCGTCGCTGGCCAACGCCTGCCCGGCCCTCACACCGACGTACAGCTCACCGTGTCCGGCAACGCCGTCACCTATCCGGCGACGAGATGAGGTCTGCACGATCGTGGCGGGCCAGACGGTAGTGACCGCGTCCGGCAGGCCGGTCAGCCCGTCGCAGACGAGCATGCACACGTCTGCCGATCCCCGGTTCTTGATCTCAGTGAGGAGGTGCGCCCAGTATGTCGCGCCTTCCCCGCCGGCGCCGGCCCACCACCCCCGACATGGCTGCGGGATGCCGCCGCGGGACCCCGGGCTCCAGGATTTTGACGATGGGTAGCGCGAGTGTGGATGCCAGGCCCACCCCGGTGGGGGGACGCAGGGCACCGGCATCAAACGGAAAAGGAGAAAAGGAGAGGTGCCGAGGCCGTGGACGTGAAGCTTGAGGTTGCGGTGCTGCCGGTCGCCGATGTGGACCGGGCCAAGAACTTCTACAAGGCGCTCGGGTGGCGGGAGGATGCCGTCTTCGCCGCCGGTACGGATTTCCGGGTGGTGCAGCTGACACCTCCGGGCTCGGCGTGCTCGGTCATCTTCGGCACCGGAGTCACCTCGGCCGCGCCCGGCTCGGCGGACGGCTTGCAGCTGGTGGTGGACGACATCGAGGCGGCCCGGGCGGAGCTGGCCAGCCGAGGTGTGGAGGTCAGCGAGGTGTTCCACGACGCGGGCGGGTGTTCCACCACGCCGGGACCACCGCACGGGTCGCTGGTCCGGCCTCGGGCCACCGGAGCTACGGCTCGTGGGTGTCGTTCAGCGACCCGGACGGCAACAGCTGGTTCGTCCAGGAGGTCACGACGCGCCTGCCGGGCCGCGTGACACCCGCGCCGGCGGCTTACGACTCCGCTGCCGACCTGGCTGAGGCGCTGCGCCGGGCGGCCGCCGCGCACGGCAAGCACGAGGAGGAGACCGGGCAGGCCGACCCGGACTGGCCGGACTGGTACGCGCAGTACATGGTGGATGAGCGGAACGCGCAGGCGGCCGGCGTATGAACGGCTACGACTACGACGTGATCGTCCTCGGGGCCGGCTCGCCGGGTGAGCACTGCGCCGGCGAGCTGGCCGACGGCGGCCTGCGGGTGGCGGTGGTCGAGCGGGAGCTGGCCGGGGGCGAGTGCTCGTACTGGGCGTGCATTCCGTCCAAGACGCTGCTGCGCCCCGGCGAGGCGGTGCATCAAGCGCGGGAGGCGGCGGCCACCGCGCAGGTCGATGCCAGGGAGGCGCTGGCCTGGCGCGACTTCATGGTCTCGGACTATTCCGACGCCGGGCAGCGGGCCTGGCTGGCGGGCAAGGGCATCGACCTGATCCGCGGAACGGGGCGCTTGGCCGGGCCCGGCGTGGTCGAGGTCGGCAGCAGGCGCTACAGCGCGGCGCACGTGGTGGTGGCGACCGGCTCAGATCCGGTCGTGCCGCCTGTCCCGGGCCTGCGCGAGTTGGACGRCATCTGGACCAGCCGCGAGGTGACCGGCATGAAGGACGTCCCGCGCCTCCTGCTGATTCTCGGCGGCGGGCCGGTCGGCACCGAGATGGCTCAGGCTGTGCGCCGCCTGGGCGGCGAGGTGGCCCTCGTCGAGGCGGCGGGGCATCTGCTGGCCCGCGAGCCCGCGAGCCCGCGCCGCTGGGCGAGGCGCTCGGCGAGGTGCTGCGCCGTGATGGCGTCGAACTGCTGCTGGGCGTGCATGCGGCCGCCGCGCGGCGCGACGGCGAGGACTACGTCCTGGTCCTCGATGACGGTCGTGAGCTGCGTGGCGACCGGCTACTTGTCGCCACCGGCCGACGCCCGCGGGTGGCCGGGCTCGGCCTGGAGAGGGCCGGTGCCACGTTCGACGAGTACGGCGTCCGGGTCGACGCGCGCCTGCGGGCCAGCGAGCGCCTGTGGGCCATCGGCGACGTCACCGGGGTGCGGCTGCTGACCCACGTCGGCAAGTACCAGGGCGAGGTCGTCGCCGCGAACATCCTCGGTGAACCCCGCGAGGCCAGCTATAAGGCTGTGCCGGACGTGGTCTACACCGACCCGCAGGCGGCCGCCGTCGGCTCCACCGAGGCCCGGTTCAGCGTGACCGCTCTGGTGTCCGAGGTGGCCAAGACGGCCACCTACACGCACGCCTACGCCGAGTCGAATGGCTTCCTGACGCTGCTTAGTGACGGCGAACGGCTGACCGGTGCGTACGCGCTCGGCCCCGAGGCGGGTGAGTGGCTGCAGCAGGCCACGCTGGCCATCCGCGCCCGCGTGCCGCTCGATGTGCTGCGCGATGTCATCCAGCCGTTCCCCACCTTCTCAGAGATCTACGTCAGCGCGCTGAAGGCGCTGCGCAGCGAGATCATGGCGGACCGCTACCCGGTCCGGGTGGATGCGCCGTAAGCGTCTCCCACTTGGCCAGGCTCGGCGCTTGTGTGGGGAGCGCCGGTCCGGGTCAACCTCATCGCCCCCGGCTTCGTCGACACGCCGTTGTCCGCGTCGAGCGCGGCCCGGAGGCGATGACGGCGGCCGAGGTTGATGGCCTGCCGCACCTGCCGGGCCACGCACGCCACGATCTGATCCGCAATAACTTGACCTGGATCAGTGATCGAGGATTTGGGCTTGCCGGACCTGGCAGGTCCGGCGGACCTGCTTCCGGACCTGCCAGATCGACTTCGCCGATCTGGCAGGAATCCCGGATCCGACAGGGACCCCGGACGCGCAAGAAGCGTGATCGCGCCGCCTTTGGCCCTTCTGTATGACCGTTACCGTTCCCCGGTGCCGCTCAAGGCTTCACGGAAGCCCCGAGGTCTGCGCCTCCCCGAGACACACCGGTTCCCGCATCCGCTCCTCCTGGGGAGACAGCGGCTCCCGAGCCCGCTCCTGCCGGGGACACACTGGCTCCCGAATCCGCTCCTCCCTGCGGTACTGAAACGCCGAGGTTCGCTCCTTCCTTCGACACGGAAGCGCCCACGGAGCCGCCGGCGACCCCGACCTGGCCGTCGACGCCGTTGACACCCCCGCCCACGGTTGCGGTGGCTGAGACACCGCCGACCGTCTGGCCTACGACTTCCGCGGCTGATGCGGCTGCTGCGGGGACCTTGAGTATCTCGCCGCAATAGGCTGTGACCTTGCCCTTGCCACCCGCCGCGGCGATCAACAGGGAGAAGGCCGGCTCGTCGAGGGCCTTGCCCGACCTGTCCGGGTGCTCCGCCGCGGTGGCCGTGTAGGTGTGGCACAGCGCGGGCAGCGACGCCGGGGCAATGGCGCCCGCGGCCGKAACATGAGCCGACGGATCGGCCGCCTGAGCCGAGGCGGAGGTTGTGATGCCGGCGGCGGCTTCATGCTCACCGGGCGAGGACAGAGCACCAGTGCTGGCGGCGACAGCGACACCACCAACAGTTGTAGCAGCGACTGCCGCAACTGCGATCTTCACCGTGAGGAGCTTCGCGAGGGCAATTTTGATCATTGGTTCTCTCCGGAGCTGGTTGACAGGAACAAGACGCGCCTCCCGGAAGGCGGCAACAGCCGCTTCCTCCCCGGCGAACTCGTCGGCACGGGCCGGAGCGGCCACGGCGGCGAGCAGGTCGGCGAGGGGGCCCGAACCTGCCGTCGGATCGACCGGGACGCCGCGAAGCATCCGCTCTGCGTCTTCCCGGTCGATCCGACGGGGTCGGTAGGTGCTCATCTCACGTCCTTCAGCGTCCAAGCTCTCACTGGTGTCACACCCAACTGGCAGTCACTGTCTTCAGCACATCGTGTCATCTTGACCGTCTTCACCCGCCGTGTTTCCGTCCGCTCCGAGCTGTTCGGCCAGACGGCGCAACCCGCGATATGCCGCGGTGCGGACAGCGCCCGCACGCTTGCCCAGCACGCGTCCGGCGGTCTGAGCATCCAACCCGATGACCACCCGCAGGAGCACGGCTTCGGCCTGATCGCGTGGCAGGCCGGCGATCAGCCGTATCGCCGTATCGGTCGACAGCGTTTCCAGCGCCCGTCCGGCGGTGTCGTCGGGAGAGGGCAGATCGGTCATCTGCTCGACCGGCACGTCGTGCTGGGGACGGCGTCGCTGACGGCGTATGTGGTCCAGAGCGCGGTGACGGGCGATCGTCGCCGCCCAACCGCGGAACCCGTTGGAATCCCCGCGAAACGACGGCAGATCCCGGGCGATCTGCAACCACGCCTCGGACGCCACGTCCTCGGCGTCGTCGCCGACAAGCACCCGCAGGTAGCGCAGTAACCCCGGCTGTACCGCTCGGTAGATCACCTTGAAGGCATCCTCGTCACCACGCTGCGCCTTGGCCACGTCGAGGGAGATGTCCGCCAGGCCCACCCGTAGCGCCTGCGCCTGTACCTCGTGACCGTCGTGCGGTGCCGCCGCCGTGTCGGCGCACGATCGTCGCCGCGGGATGCCGACACCGACGGTGCTGGCATCCGCACCGCTCATCTCCGTGCTGCGATCCACCGGCCAGATGATGCGGTACGCCCGGCAACCTGCCGACGCAGGGGCCCCGACCTTACAATCTGTTAAAAACATGCTACTGAGAAGATATGGGTAGATTTTTACTCATAGATGTCTATAACTAGTCCCGTGTTGTGATCTGAAATTTTTCGCGGACGCCGGATCCCGGTCCATGCCTCGGTGGTGTCGGCTTGGCTTCCAAGGATCTGAAGCACGCGAATGGTCGAAAGTAAAGTTGGCCCGATTCCGTTCGTACCTGGACTCCCTGAGGAAATAGTCTCAGGGAGGAGTACGGATGTCGAGATCACAGCCGTCGTACACCGCCGAGTTCCGCCAACAGATGGTGGAACTTGTCCGGGCCGGGCGAATACCCGAGGAGCTGGCGAAGGAATATGGCCCGCCGGGACAGCCAATCCGTAACTGGGTCCGGAAGCCTCCCGCAGGGAAAGCGCCGCGCAGACGAGCCAAGCGCCACGGAACGCGAGGAGCTGAACCGTCTCCAGAAGGAGAAGGCAGCTCCGCGAGGAACTCGAGATCCCTTGCAAGGCCGCGGTTTTCTTCGTGACGGAGACCGGTCAGACATGACGTTCGCTCTGATCGACGCGGAGAAAACCGCCATGGTGTCTCCCTTCCCCGCGTGCTCGGTGTACCACGCGAGGGCTGCTACGCCTGGCGCCGCCGCGGCGGACAGCCCATCCGCACCGCCGACGACCAGACACTGACCACGAAGATCACCGTGGTGAACACCGCCCGATCCGACACCGGTGTGGTCCCCCGCCCCGGAGACGCGGCCCGAACGCGGGGAGCAGGGGCTCCGGTAGATGTCAAGTCAAATGAGACAGTTGGTCGTTACTCGGTTGGCTTGGGACTGGCTGGTTGATCCACACGGTCTCGGGTAGACGGGGTGGCCGTGGCCGGCGCGCGAACCGCTCGGGGTGCGCTGCGCGGGCACGGTCGAGGGTGGCCTGCCGGTGGGCCTGGAGCTGCTTGGCGGTACCGAAGTGCACCGAGGCGGGCGTGTGGAACCCGATCCCGGAATGGCGGTGGTCGTGATTGTAGGCGGTGAAGAACCCCTCGCAGAAGACCCGGGCATCCGCCAGCGACCCGAACCTTTCCGGAAAATCKAACGTGTACTTGAGTGTCTTGAACTGCGCCTCCGAGTAGGGATTGTCATTCGAGGTCCGYGGTCGGGAATGAGACCGGTGGACGCCCAGGTCGACGAGAAGTTCGGACACAGGTTTGGAGACCATCGCCCCGCCGCGGTCCGCGTGGACTGCTCGGGGTGGGATTCCGTTCCGGTGGATGGCGTCGGCGAGGAAGTCCTTCGCGACCACCGCGTCCTCCGCCGCGGCGACGAGCCAGCCGGTCACATACCGGGAGTAGATGTCG
>NZ_MOME01000064.1:0-21124 GCF_001983005.1 Protofrankia sp. BMG5.30
CCCAGGGGGTGACCTACTTCCACGGCTGCTACTCGGTTGGTGAGGATCGGCTGTGGGGAGTCAACCGGCGTCGTAAGGGAACGGGGAACACCCTGGCCGCGTTGCGGTCGATCCGCGCGGCCCGTCCGGACGGCGCCCCGATCTGCATCGTCCTGGACAACCTCTCCGCGCATACCGGAACGAGGATCCGGTCCTGGGCGCGGCGGAACAGGGCCGAGTTGTGCTTCACGCCGACCTACGCCTCCTGGGCGAACCCGATCGAGGCCCACTTCGGCGCGTTGCGCCAGTTCACGATCGCTAACAGCGAGCATCCGAACCACACCGTCCAGACCCGCGCGCTGCACGACTACCTGGCCTGGCGCAACGCTCACGCCCGTCACCCCGACGTGCTGGCTGCCCAGCGCCGGGAACGGGCCCGTATCCGCAGCGAGAGACACATCCGCTGGGGCGGACGACCCCTGCCCACCGCAGCATGATCGCAAAAATCGGTGAACGTATCGGGCCACAGCACTAGGAAGAGAGACGAGCCTCCACCGCAACCTACGTTCACTGGTCGAGAGGTTCTGACACGACCGGCTCGCCCGCTCTGATGGCTCATCGCACGGGTGGCCCGCGGAGCGGCGAAACCATCGCGCGCTACCGCGACAACCTCCACGTCCAAGGCCGCGAACCAACAACCTTTCGTCAACTACTTGCCCTACCCGGCGAGCTCTATTGTGGCCCGCCCAAGGGCAGCACCAGCACCATCGCCTTCGACYGAGGCTGGTGCCCAGCGACTGGCCGGTCACGCCCTCCAACGATCCGGCCACTGCTGGTGATCAGGTCTCTGTTTCGGCTGTCGGCGTCGTGGTGCGGCGGTGCGCGAGGGCGAGTGCCGCGCCGGCCGCGAGGAGGATCGCGAGTGCTGCGTAGCCGTAGGTGAGGGTGGCGAGCGAGGCGACGGCGGCGACGAGTAGGGGTCCTCCGGCGTCGCCGAGTTCGCGGCCGACTTCGGCGCTGCCCATGGTCTGTCCCAGCCGGGCGGCAGGGGTGCTCGCGGCTAGCGCGGCGAAGCCCAGGGGTGTGATCAGGCCGGTGCCCACGCCGATCAGGGTCGCGCTCGCGAGTACTCCGGCCCGGTCCGGCAGCGTCGCGCAGGCCACCMCGGTGGCAGTGATCGCCAGGCCGGCGGTCAGGCCGGACCGAGTCGTGAGGCGCCCCTCGTCCAGGGCACGGCCGGCCTGGGGTTGCACGAGTGTCGCGCAGGCGGCGAGCAGGGACACGGCCGCGCCGGTGGTGACTGTCCCCAGCCCGGCGGCTCGGCCCGAGACGGGCAGGAAGCCCACGCCGACGGACAGGGCGGCGGTCGCCGCGGCCAGCGCGCCGGTCGGGGCCAGAAAGACCGGATCGGCGAGCCTGCGGGCCAGGTCCAGCACCGTCTGCCGGGCTTTGGGCAGGGGCGGCACGACCGGGACGGCGAGCGCCGCCCACCCGGCGACCGCCGCGCCGAGTAGCGCCAGCACGGCGAACAGCAGCCGCAGACCGCCGGCCCAGACCAGCACTCCGCCGAGCAGCGGGCCGAGGGTGTAGCCGATCGACTTGTAGAACCCGTAGGAGCCGAAGGCCCGGCCGTGTTTCGCGGCCGGGTTGAGCCGGGCGACCAGCGCGGACGCCGACGGCTGAGGGGCTGTCATCCCGACCGACAAACGACGGTGGCAGTCGTTCGGGTGGGTCGCGGAGTATGCCGGGCGAGGAAATCGCAGGCCAACATGCCACGGGCCTGAGCACGCAGGAACTGCGACCAGCTCGATCCGGCGAGGAACGCGCGCAAGGCTACCCTTTGCTTCTACCGTAACAATCCTGACTCGGCTAAATCAATGGCCGCTTGACGTTCCGATCAGTCGGCCATGAGTTGCATATAGATGCTCTCACCGTCGACGCACTCGTAACGAGCGACCGGTTCCAAGGAGTCGTCTGCCATCGCCCTTAGCTCGGCGAGATTTACCAAGCGCACAAGCGGTGTCGTCATAGAGACTCTGCCAATGTCAATTTGGTGAATGCCACAGGTAACACCGAAGCCTGGCATCTCCGCTCTCACGCGAGTCTCGACGAGAGGCCCTGCGACCTCCAGGAAACCGGCAAGATGCCCCGACTTGATGGTTGCCGTGATCGCAGTGTTCCCGGTCGCTACCGGATTGCCGGACAAAAGCCTCGCGGCGRCCACTAGATCGAGGGCATCACGATAGGTTAGATCGTCGGGTATCGGGAAGATCTGCCCACAGTGATTCTGTAGTTTCTCCAGAGCCACTACCATGTCGGCGCAGAGTTTGGCCTCGGCAAGGAACTGCGACATACCAATGGCGTGTCGGACCACACTCTGATCGTCGATCCGCAATTCAATCTGGTCTTCCCCATTGGCGCGACCAAAAATCTCGAACGCTGGACGTATCGCGTAGAGAAATTTCCCCGCAACCCCTCGCCATGTGATTCGGGCGGATGCGCCTCCGCCCTGCTCTTTGCGATCAATGGTGAGGTCTACCTCAATGCTCCTCGTGGTGTCGCACCCCTTCAGGCGCACCCCTCTGCGCCCACTCGTGTGTTGGTCCACTTGGAGAGGAAGGCGGCCCTTGATCCTACCAGAAGGTGTCACGATGACCAGCTGGAAGGTCAGGTTTTCACCAACCGTGCGGTCGAGAGAAGTGATCCGCAGACGCTCTAACGGACTGGYGGTCTCAAACATTTCCCGGCTGGCAGGCGAAGCCAAGACCTCGAAGTTTGCCACATAGCGACCATCAATCTCGACGTCGTCGCCATAGTCGAGCGCGTCAGCCAGTCGACGCTGTACCTCCGTAGCGAGACTATCGCCGACAGGAAAGCTGAAGGTTGCACGCAGTTGGAGAGGATCGAGTGCCGCAGCCCCCGGGAATCGCTCATTGTAGGTGACTGTAACGCCCTCCGGTGCGGTAGCGAAGTCCGCTCGCCAGTAGGGTGAAAGTTCTTGGGAGCGACTCGATACAACATTAATTCGAGCAATTGAGTCTGCAATAGTCGACGGAACTTGCTGTTCGCGTTCGAACTCTTGGGCGCGCCGGAGCAGCTCGTACTCCTCGCCCTCGACAAGGCGGCGAAGGTACTCTCTCTTCCCGAACTCGACGTTGAGCCAATCTATGCCCCACCACTCCAGGTGGATCGTTGGATATTGCTTACTCAACTGATCGAACCACTGCTCCTCACTGGGCGAGTGAGCCAATGGAAGAATGAGGATCCAGCGAGCCGGATTATGCTCCGAGGCCTGCTTGAGTGAACGCTCGATGTTCCTCTTCTGGCTGCGCTTGAGGCGCTCACCCGCGAAAGACTTGATCTCGAATATGACAAGACCCTCAGTCGAATCCCAGCGAAGATCACGACCGTCGTCACCGCCGCGGCCATCGATCGGCCTGGCGCCTGGGTACAGCTCGACGACCAAAGCCTTGATGGCCTGTTCGATCGTATTCGGATCTTTTTGCGCCCACTGGATGAAGCTCATCCAAACCCTTCCGCTGTACCGCCTGAGTGGCGCCAACGTCGCGCTGCATGGGCTGGAGCCTGATCGCCCTCACGCCGGYGGACCGCCGCGACGAGCCGTGTCGTCAGCAGATCACAAGCCTACGAGATCTACTGTCGAGGGCCGGCTCGCGCAGCCGCGGACCTAGCGCGGCCCGGGTGCTGCACGGCCGCGCCGCTTGATCCGGGCTTGCCGGCCACTCGTCCTGCACCGCCTCGGCGTTCATCGCGGTACGTGCGACGCGTGGAGCCAGCGCGATTCAGGCCGTGGCTGAGCCTGGCCCTGAGCACGGTCTCCGCGCCCCCCGCATCGTCGCCCCACAGACTCCGATGTCACTCACAGCAGCTGCACGAGGGCCGTCGAGCAAGGACCATCTTTCCGTACGAACCAGACGATCAGGCCATCTACCTGCCCTTTTCGACGACATCCGAACAGTCCAACTAATAGGTCAAACCTATTGACCCAGGTCAGAGGCTAGCTACGGAGCGTGGTGGACCATGTGTATCARCATCCGAACCGATCGATCTTGGTTGCTGGCCCTGAAATCACTGTCCGACCGGTCGCCGCACGTGCCCGGAGCAGGGACGATGCTCGGTGACCGCGTCGACCAGAACATCGTCTACCGAGTAGAACAAGCGTTCCGAACGCCGGGCGGTTCCGCCTACTTCCAGGCCGCCTGGTGATCGTGACCGCTGGGCACTGTGGTCACGTCGACTTTCCTGTGATCGAGGGGATGGCGGCCGGTCGATACCCCTCGCAGCCAGTGCCGACCGTCCCATCGTCAATCTTCCCCGTTCTCCGATCTTGGGGCGCCAGTCGCGACCGCCAAATGTAACCGCCGCACGCCAAATGTAACTCCGCCGTGGTTACATTTGGGTGTGCCGCGTGACGTGAGCCAGATGATCTCCTTCCTGCGCGCCGCCGGAGGCGACACCACCGAGGTGGAGGTCAAGTCTGCYGCCGGCGGGTTACCCGCCTCGTTGACCTCGACGCTGAGCGCGTTGGCGAACCAGCCCGGAGGCGGGACCATCATCCTGGGGCTCGATGAGCGGGCCGGGTTCCGCCCAGTCGAGCTCAGCGACCCGCAGATACTCAAGCAGGGCCTGGCTGCCAGGGCCCGGGCATTCACTCCGCCGGTCCGTCTCACGATCGACGACGGGGATGTCGACGGCGCTGCGGTCGTGGTTGCGCAGGTCCACGAGTGCGACCGGTCGACCAAGCCCTGTCGCGTCACCGCGACCGGCACGGCGTACCTACGTGGCTACGACGGCGACTACGCCCTGTCTGACGTGGAGGAACAGGGGTTTCTGGCCGCTCGCCAGCCACCGCTGTTCGACCGTTCACCTGTCGAGGACGCCACCGTCGACGACCTGGACACCGAACTCGTCGATGCTTTCCTCCTCGCCGTCCGCGAGCGCGACCCGACCGGACTCGGCCGTTTTCCCGACGATACCGAGCTCCTGCGCCGGGCTGGGGTCACGATGGATGGCGGGCAGCCGACCGTCGCGGGACTGCTCGCTCTCGGGGTCCATCCCCAACAGTGGTTCCCTCGCTACGTCATCCAGGCCGCCGCGCAGCCCTTGCCCACCGACTCCCCTGCGACGCGGGCCCGCAACCAGGTCACCATCAGCGGGCCGGTGCCGCGGATGCTTGATGCAGCGCTGCTCTGGGCCCGACGCACTTTCGACACCGCCATCGTCGCCGAGATGGACGGCAGCGTTCGTGACCGTCCGATCTATCCACTCGTCGCCTTCCGTGAGTTGGTCGCCAACGCACTGATCCACCGCGATCTCGACCACTGGTCCGCCGGGCTGGCCGTCGAAGTGCGGCTGCTGCGGGACCGCCTGGTAGTGGCCAGCCCCGGCGGCCTGTACGGCATCACCGTCGACCGGCTCGGACGCGACGCCGTGACCTCCGCCCGCAACGCCAGACTGGTCGCGATCTGCCAGCATGTTCGCTCCCCGCAGACCGGAGCTCGGGTCATCGAAGCCCTCGCCAGCGGGATTCCCACCGTCACCGAAGCCCTCGCCGACCATGGCCTGCCGCCAGCCCACTACGTGGACAGCGGCATCCGGTTCACTGTCGTCATCCACCAGTTCACGACCGCCCCACCCGTGGTGACCACCGAACCCGCGCTCGGTGCCACAGAGCGTCGCGTCCACCAGGCCCTGACCCACCAGGGAAGAACGGTCAGCGAGCTTGCTGAGGAGCTCGGACTGTCCGCTCCGAACATCCGCAAGGCGCTGCGGAGCCTGCGCGGCCGCGGGTTGGTCCGTCAACTCGGCGGCAGAGGCAAAGCCACCACCTACCAGCGGACGGACTCATAGCCGACCGATCCTCACCCGCCAACCACTACCCGCCTTGAACCATGCCTGACCCATCCGCACGTTCCGAGCCACCGACCTACGGCCGAGTCCTCCGCCACCCAACCTTGCGGAAGAACCCAGGTCAGCTCAATCGACATCCCAGGCTTCCCAGGAGACCACCCAGTCGGCGGGCCGTCGGGAGGGTGCTTCGCCGCCGGCGGTAAGGAACTCGCTGACGGCCTCCGCCGCCACGCGGGCGTGCGCCGATGCGTGCTGGTCGTATATCTCGCGGCATTCCGCGTAGATCGTGCTCTCGCGACAGAAGATCTTGGTCCCGTGACCGGTCCTCGTGCGCACCAGTTTCCGGATCCGCTTCCGCAGCTCCGTCTGCTGGTCGCCCGGAACGCCGTGCACCTCCGCGAATCCCTGATCGCAGACGACATCAGCCGCGAGCTGCGCGACCAACGAAAGTCTTTGGTCCGCGTGCGGCATCGGGTAAAAGCGGTCGATCAGCGCGAGACAGCGGCGGCAGGTCGGCGCGAAGGCCACCCCGCCGTCCTTCCTCAGCGGGCCGCCCTCCCCGCCGACCATCACTGCCCCACACTCTGCCGCACGCTGTGGTCTCGGCCCAGCGGGGTGCCAGGAGCTCGTCCCGGGCATAGTGGGTGGCCGTGGGCGAGAGCCACGGTCTCGACGGGTCGAAATAGAAGTCGTGGACCGCGCCCCGGCCAGAGACGCCGAGTCCGCCGCGCGGGCGAGATGAATCCACCTCACCGCCGCTGGTCACGGTGAGAAGCATCGGTGCCCCGCCCACGTCGACCGCGTTGACGCCGAATCCCGGTGCGGCCATACATCCATTGTCCACCGTGCGGAAGGATGCAGGCCGCGACAGACAGGGCGGCGGCCATTCGCCGTTTATCGGTCCTGTGGTCAGCCGGCGGGTCGGGCGCCAGTAGGCGGTCAGCCCTTGACGGCCGCAGTGACGGCGTCGGCCAGGCTGGTCGTGGCCCGGCCGATCAGGCGATTCGGGTCGCGGCGGTCGCTGTCGACCTCGCCTTGGGCGATCGCGGCGTCGGAGGCCGCGAGGATGTCGGCGAACATCTCGGGAACGCCAAAGCCGACCAGCGCCTTCGCAAACTCGGCCGGGGGAAGGTCCTGGTAGGCGATTTCCTCGCCCGTCTGGCGGGACACCTCGGCGGCAAGCGCGGTCATCGTGAACGGTTCGTCCCCGGCCAGCTCGTACAGCGCCCCGATGTGCCCACCACCGGTGAGGACAGCCGCCGCCGTGACGAGGCAGCAGGCACACTCGACCGGTGACGCTGGTCAGCCAACCGCGAAGGTTGGCTACGTAGTCCGTTTCTTCAAGAAACTGTGTAGGCTGCGTGTCATGCGTCGGGTCAGCTTCGAGGACAGGGCCTGCTCCGTCGCACGGTGCCTCGAGGTGGTCGGCGACTGGTGGACGATGCTGATCGTCCGGGACCTGACGTTCGGCGTGACGCGCTTCGACGACATCCAGCGCCGGCTCGGCGTCGCCCGCAACGTGCTCACGCAGCGGCTGGAGCACCTCGTGCGCCATGAGGTGGTCGAGCGGGTCCCCTATCAGGACCATCCGGCCCGGTACGACTACCGCCTCACCGAGAAGGGCCGCGACCTGTGGCAGGTCCTGACGGCGATGCGCCAGTGGGGTGACCGGTGGGCCGCCACCGGCGGACCGCCGGTGGAGATGGTCCATCTTGACTGCGGGCACGTCGCGACGGCGGTGCCGCACTGCTCCGAATGCGGGGCCGAGCTGCGGGTCTCGAACATGCGCGCGGTGCCTGGCCCGGGCGGAGTCGACCCGGCGATGGTCCCGCCCGCTCGCGACAGCTGAGTCCGTGTCAGGCGCCGGCCGGCGCCGCAGTCTCCTCCGGTCATGCAGGACTCCGCCCCGCATGACCGGCTGATCGGCGTGGCCCCCAGGCGCCCCCTCCCGGGACACCCGCGGGCGTTAGTCGGTTCGGGTAGTGGGTGAAGAAGCCGAGGGTGTTGTGGGTCTTGGTCTGGTGGGGGCCGATGAGATCGACACCGTGACGGCACAGGAAGCGGCGGGTGCCCGAGCGTCGCGTCACGCACGGTCGGCATGCTCCCCCGCTCGCCGACGACGTCCAGCACCACGCGGCAGAGCGGTCCAGGCCCTCGAGGCTGGCGCATCGCGTGCCCTCGACACGAGTCAGTTGCTTCATAAGACTCGCTTCGCTAGAGTTAGTTTTATGTTGAAACTTACTATCGAGCCGGGTCGGACGTCGTGAACATCGAGGGCGCCGTCGCACTCGTCACCGGTGCCAACCGAGGGATCGGCAAGGCGTTCACCAGCGCGCTCGTCGAGCGTGGCGCCAAGACCGTGTACGCCGGCGCCCGTGACCCACGCACCGTCGGCGGACCGGGCGTCGTCCCGATCGAACTGGACGTGACGAACCCCGCGGCCATCGCGGCCGCGGCCCGGACATGCGCGGACGTAACGCTGCTGGTCAACAACGCCGGGGTGGTGCGCGGCGGGCCACTGGTCGGTGCGCCAGGCCTTGACGGCGCCCGCGAGGAGATCGAGGTCAACTACTTCGGCACCCTCGCGGTGACCCGTGCGTTCGCCCCAGTCCTCGCGGCGAACGGCGGCGGCGTGATCGTCAACATGCTCTCGGTGCTGTCCTTCCTCAGCTTTCCCGCGATCGGCTCGTACTGCGCTTCCAAGGCAGCGGCCTGGTCGCTGACCAACGGCGTCCGCGTCGAGCTCGCCGAGCAGGGCACGCTGGTCGTCGCCGTGCACGCCGGCTACGTCGACACCGATATGGCGGCCCGGGTCACCGGCCCGAAGCTGGCGCCCGCCGTGGTCGTCGCCCACGCGCTCGACGCCGTCGAGGCAGGCACGGAAGAGGTGCTGGTCGACCCGGTCAGCCAGCAGACCAAACAGGCACTTCCCCGCGACCTCGAGCTGCTCTACCCGGACGTACGCAGCCAGTGGGCCAACCACCCACTGCGCGCCGCCACCGCTGCCACCGGCTCGGCCGAACCAGCCGCCTGACCGAAGGGACCCACCGTGATCACCCTTGTCATCGGGGCGACCGGCCGGGTCGCCGGCCACCTGACCCATCTACTCCGGAAGGACCACGTCCCGGTCAGAGCGCTGGTCCGTAACCGGGAGAAGGTGGTGGCGAGCTTCGTCGACTCAGGCGGGAACTCCACCGAGTTCGAGATCGTCGATGGAGCCTTCGATGATCCGGCCGTGCTGCGGCGCGCCTTCGAGGGCGTCGAGGCGGCGTTCCTCGCGCTCGGCACCAGCCAGTGGCAGGCAGCAGGAGCGGCTCACCGGGAAGCCGCCGCGGCCGATCGATGACTTCATCCACGCCCACCAAACGCTGTTCACCGCGGCCAACGGGGCCGCCCCATCGGCCACATTCAGGACGACATGTTCAAGACGGACCGAACCAGGACGCTCCGCAGGCCTCGAGCCGGCGCTGAGGACCCGGGACGAGTGACGCCTTCYGGCCCGAGTTCGATGCTCGCCGTGAGCTGTCCCGGGTTTGCTGGAGGCCGGGGTCGTTGGGTCACACCAGACGAGCCTCCGCCAGCGCTGTCGCGTCTGCGGTCGCGCGGYACACCGAGGCCCGGGACGCCGCGTTGATCAGACTGCTTGGGCGAGTTCGGTGAACGCCGCTGAAATCACTGTCCGACCGGTCGCTACCCGGGCCCTGGCTAGGGACGATGCCCGTGACCGCGCCGACCGTTGCATCATCTATTGAATCGAACGCGCGTTCCGCAGGTCCGGCGGTTTCGGACGCTTCGGCCCGTCTCGTGACCGTGATCGTCGGTACCGTAGCCGCGTTGACGAGCCGGGTTAGGTCACTACGGAGCCGATGTTGTCCTCGCATCGAGTGCAGCGAGAAGGTGCTCGCCGAATGCTGGGACGCCGTGGGTATGCAGGTAGGTAGCGATGTCGTAGGCGGTCAGCGTGGGGCCGGATCTGCCGGTCCTGGCCGCGATGGCACGAACGGCCGTGACGACGAGGTCTGGGTGGATGTCGAGCTCGTCGAGGAGGAAGTCGTCGAGGGACTGGCGGGTCAGGCGTGCGGGCAGCGCAGCGGGGGGAAAGTCCGCGAGGTTGTCGGTGACGATCACGTCGGCTCGGCCGRCCACGGCGGCGGCGACCACGTGTCGGTCGTCGGGGTCGGGGAGTTCGATGGTCGGCACGAGCCGTTCCCAGCCGGTCACGGGCGCGTCCGGGAAGGCGATCCTCATCTGCCGGAAGAGGCGGGTGAGGTAGGCGTCGGTCTCTTCTGCCGAGATTCCGCGCTTACCGAGCAGTGTGTGCAGGGTCCGTTCGAGCTCGTCCAGGATCTCGCTCGACCAGAGCGGCCGGTAGGCACCGGTGCTGGCGATCTCAAGCAGCACGTCGCGGGCTCTGCTGGGCACCAGGACGCAGGTGTCGAGCAGCGCGGAGAACATCTGGTCAGCCTTCGGCTTTACTGCGGGCGGCTTTCAGCGCCGCCCGGGTCTCGTCGGGGCTGACGTCGTAGAGCCCGAGACGCTCGGTATCGGCGACCATGTCGGCGAAGGCGAGATCGGCGGCGTGGCGTTGGCGGCGGYGGTACTCGAGGAGGTCGTCGAGGCGAACCTTGCGGTGGCGGCTGGGCTTCTCGAACGGGATGGCGCCGTTCTCCAGCAGCCGGACCAGTGTGGTGCGGGAGATACGGAGCAGATCCGCGGCTTCCTGGGTGGACATCGTCAGATGGTGCGGTGCCACCGTGACGRCCAGGCCCGCATTCATCGCCGCGGCGACCTGCAGGAGGACATCGAACATCGGCTGGGGGAGCTCGACGCTGTGCCCGTCCGGGCCGGTGAGCCGAGGCCGAGGATCGGCGGTCCGCCGGCCGCGGTCGCGGAGCGCGGCCAGGAAGTCGATGATCTCGCCGGTGTCCTCGTCCGGCAGGTAGGTCTCGTCGTGGAGCGGCTCGGGTCCGGCGGGCGCGGTCATGAACGGCCTCCAAGACGATCGGAACGATCGACATCCTCGTTTCGCTCGATTCTACGCCGGCCGCTTGCTGGCAGCTGCCCGCTGACGGACACCGCGCCCCACCGCTCCATCGCGCACGTGCCGAGGATGTGCTCCACTGGCAGAATCACCAACGCCCGATCTCCGCCGAGTCCCTACGCAAACGACTCCACGTCGGCGCCGGCACCGCCCGGACCCTGGTCGCCCAGCTACGCAGCGGCCCTCACAGCAAGCTCGACAGCCAGCCGCTCGAGGCAGCTGAGCCATAGCCCAGCCCCGCCAGACTGCTGGTGCGTCTCGCGATGGTCCCGGACCAGGCTCGCCCGCCGGCCGAGCCAACCGCCGAACGACGGATGTGGGCGTACTACTCGACCGGGCGGGCCAAGGGCCGCACGCCGACCGGCACGGACCTGGACCGGATCGCGGGCACGAACAACTACGGCCGGAAGGTCCCTCCCAGAGCGGGACGGAACCCGACGAGCTGGGACTGCTGCCAAGCAAGCGGTTCGCGCGACGACAAGATGGTCGTTCCAACGGGACTCGAACCGGTCATCCACGTCCTGGCCAGCATCGATCCAGCGATCAGAGTTCAACGAGATAGATCGTAAATCGCATTACCGCAGGTAAAAGGCATGATCAGATGTTCGGTGGACCTAACGCACCACGATAAGAACCGTTTGATCTTGGTGCAGGGTCCCGAGATCACTGTCCGACCGGTCTCCATAAGGCTCTCGACCAGGGGCGATGCCCAGTGAGTCTCCGGCCGACGACATCATCCGCCGAGTCGAACACATGTTCCTCAGGTCTGGCGGGTCCGGACGCTGYGGCCCGTCCGGTGAGCGCGATCGTGGGCGCGGTCGAGCTGAAATCCGGATGGGGCACGCCGGTCGCCGCTCATCCGCCGGTGATTTCCTGACGCCAGGTGTGGAAGAAGTGGCGTAGCCGCTCGGCGGCCGGGTGGGGCAGTCCCAGATCGTCGTCGGTGAACCGGCCGATGGTTCGATCATGTCGGCGAACACCTGCAGGTCGAAGCCGCCGTCCTGGGTTTGGGCGAGGTGGACGAGTTCCTCCTTGGTGAAGACGTTCGCCAGGTCGTGCACGTCGGTGAAATCGCGTGCCTCGGCTCGGCCGAACAGTGCGAGGGTCTTGCGGGCCGCCAGGTCATGGGCGCTGAGTGTCGGGCCGAGTTCGGTGAGGGTGGGTGGTTCGTCCGGCGGGCTGTCGACGCCGAGATCCACGATCAATGCCTCGCTGCCTGCCTCGACGACAAGTCTGGCGAAACTGCCTGTGAGCTGGACCCGTCGGGTGGCCCAGCCCTGCGAAGCCACCGCGCGTTCGAACGCCGCTGCCGTGTCGGGGATCGATGCCGTGGGCGGGAGGGCGGTGAACAGATCGACGTCGCGGGTCTCGCGGTCGACGAGATAACGTGCGATGAGCGCGGCACCGCCCGCGACCGCGAAGCCCGCGCTCTCGGGCAGCCCGAAGAAGATCCGCGCAACCGCCCGCTGCAACGACGTGATCACCGCAGGGCGGCCCGTTCCCAGGCGCGCCGGATCCGGGCGGGAAGGACCAGCTCCGGCCAGGCGTCGACGAGCAGCGCCCCGTCGATGTAGGCGAGGATTTCTTCCGCCGTCCCTTCGCGCAGGACGATCTCGTACAGCCGGTGGCGCTGCCGACGGTCTGTGAGGTCGTAGGTCCGATCGGGGTCGGACCAGTTCAGATGGACGGGCAGGCGCACCCGTGCCAACGCCTGCCGGATCGGGAGCCGAGGCAGCCGATCCGGCACCGTGAACGGCCGTCCCCGCCCGTCCACCACGACCTCGAACGAGGGCACCGGCACCGCGTCGAGCCGGAAGCCCGCCGCCGCCAGCAGCCGCGTCGCGGTCTCCAACGTCGGTGACTTCACCCCATGCTCATAGGCCGCCAACGTCGGCCGCGACGTGCGCGCCCGCCGCGCAAGCTCAGCCCCGGACAGACCCGCCTCCAGCCGCGCCGATTCGATCAGCCGGCCTGCCAGCAAGTTCGCCATTCTCCCTCCACCACGACGGCGACGCGTATCCGATGAGAGACGCTACTCGTCTTTCGATCCTTTCGCCGGCCGATTCGAGCGAACATCGGGCGCCGGGGCGTGCTGGTGGGCCTGACAGACCGCGCAAGGTCGGCGATCATGACGGGCCGGCTCGTGGACCACGTGTACCAGCATCCGAACCGTTTGATCTTGGCTGCTGGCCCTGAAATCATGTCCGACCGGTCGCCACCCGAGCCCCGACCAGGGGCGATGCCCCGCGCCGTGTCCAGCGCGTCGGCGTTGAGGGCTGCGAACACCCGGCGGGCGGATGGCCGGAAGCGACGAGAACGGCCGGCGAATTCTTCCGGATTCGACCTCACACACCACACATCGTGTGCTAAAAATACCTGGGTCGCCATCCCTGCCGGTCACCTCTGCCTGCACGTTTTCTTTCTCGTCCGCGTTCACCGCACACGCCACAATGATCAAGAAAGTGACATTGTTTCTCCCCCGAACCGGAGGTCCGTCGTGGCCGCTGGACGTTCCCGCCCCTCGGGCCGGCAAAACAGACCAGCGTGCGGGAGATCCGCGCCCCGATCGAAACGGCCACGCGGCCGCTCGCAGCCTCGCARCACCCGGAGTCTCAGTCGGCGCGAGCGGAAGAACCTCCACGTGGYAGCCTATCTTGCGATTGCCTCCGGCGGGCTGGCGCTGGGGATCGGAGTGGCCTGGCCCTGGGTATTCGCCGCAATGTTCGTCATCTCGTTCCTGCTTGCGTTTCGATGGCCGACACTCTGCCGCGCCTATCGCACAGATGGCGGCATCTGCGAGATGTGGGTGAACGGCTGGCTCACCGGGTGCAACAGCCACGCCCCGGTCAAGCGCCGGGATCTACGCGCGGTGATGTGGCCGCCGAACGAGGTGTCTCCCTTTCATCGTGCCGCGCTGGCGATGCGCATCCCGCCGCGGGAGAGCGAGGTGCAGGCCGTTCTCGACGGCGCGCCCCGCCGAATCACGATGCGAAACCTCACCGTCTCCTCGCTCCTCGTCCTCAGCGGGCTGATGGTCCTGGTAGGCGCAGCCGTCGGGTCGCAGTGACCATCCGGAGCCGACAGTGGATATGAGCGACGTCCTCGCGGCGATGGGCAGACCGGGCGTGGTGGCAACACTGTCGGAGCCAAGCGAGCAGGCCGCTATTGCGGAGACGGCAGCGAAGCTGGCCACAACCAAGCCGCTGTATCTCTACCGCCAGGATCCCAGCCTGGTACGGGTCCGGCCCTGGGTGCGGACGAGCCCGATGAACGTGCTGCGCGAGCTCGGTGTCGCGACCACCTTCTACCCCGACGGGCCCTTCTCCGACATGGCGCGGCACTGGGCGCAGGTCCGCTACTGCGGCGCCCTCACCACCCGTACCCGTGGGGTGAGCACGCTCCCACAGCTGGCGATCGGTGACACCAGCCGCGTGGTGCACCACCACAAGACCGCGCAGTCCGAGCACCTGGGCATCGGGTTCGCGATGGTCRTCGCCCGGGCGGTGCTGAACAGCCGCCACCCCGGATTCCGGTTCCAGGCGATGGACGCGGAGGTAGCGCTGGCCGACGGGTCCGCCCTGGGTCACTCAGTGCGCTCCGCCGGCTCCAGTCTCGGCAGACCCGACTACATCCTGCTCGGCACCCAACTGCGAGCAGGTCGCTTTCACACCAAGATCTACCTGCTCGAATGCAAAGGCACGCATGGYGAAATGTCGAGGATCAGGGCGCAGCTCGCAAAGGCGAGCGTGCAGCTGTCAACCCTTCGGATCGACGGTCGCACACCCCCCGGACTCATGGTCGCCACGAAGCTGGACACGGCCGGAATATCCTGTCACGTCTTCGACCCTCCGGGCGACGAGAACCTCCTCTCCGGAGCGGCAGGTGAATTCGACGACATCGTGACGGAGGATCCGGAACCGTTCCTGTTCCCCCGGCGYCACCCCACCTATCTGGATGCCGACATCCACCGGTCCGGCGAGCAGCTCAGCGATGAGGAGATCGCACGCAGACGAGCCGAAGCCGGTTGGCGCTCCGAGGAGCTGCTCCGGCCGATCCGGGGTGCGGCCGACATCCTGGAGGTCCCGGCAGAGCGCCGACGGTGGTTGCTGCAGATGCTCGCACGGAGTTCCGCCTTCACGTCTCTGCTGTACGCCGGTGACAGAGCCGGCGCGGACACCTACTTTCCGGCCTGRCTGCGGCCTGAACCGCCGACATCGGGTCAGCTGCCGCTCGACGATGATGTCTCACCCCCGCCGGATTTCACCAGCATCCGGTCCTCCTTCCGGCTTGGGCCCGACCTTGAGTTCTTCGGCATCAGCCACCGCATGCCCCTTCCCGACGGCAGGGTTCTCGTCGTCCGGCGCGGAGTGGAGCAGCAGCTGTACGGCCTGCTTAGCGAGCACCGGCTGGCCCGTTCCTTTCGGCGTGCGCGGGATGTCGTGGGCCGCTGGCGCACACGCAGCGGACGGCAGAACCTGCCGGCCGATGTCGGCGCCGACGGCACGGGCATCCTCATGGAGGTCCTCGACCGATKAAGATCCTCCCGGAGCCGCACCGAAGGGAGGTGTTGAGGTTCGGCGAGCCTGCGCTTACGGCATAAGTCCACTGCCTGCAGTGTCTACGGCGAAGGCCATGGCGATGTCATGGACGATGACGCCGGACCGGACCGTCTGCGCCGTGAATTGTCGACCCTGTTTCCTCTCGCTCGCCACCTCCAACAATCTCAGGTCCGGCCTGGAGCTTTTGCCAGCCGAGGTGGGGTCTGGACGACGGGGACCGTCTGCTGGCGCGCGAGTCACCCCGTAAGTGAAACCGGAAACGAGGTGACCATGAACATCTATGCCCGTCGTGTGAAGACGCATACCAGGCCACGGCCATCCAGCGTGGTACCAGCGAAGCGGTCTCCCTGGCAGGAAGGCCGAACCCGGTGAAGGGCTCGGTGTTCAAGCGGTGCGGGTGCCGTGATCCGCAGTCTGGCCAGAAGATCGGCCGTAGCTGTCCCAGGCTGGAGCGGTCGGATCACGGTGCCTGGTGGTTCCTGCACGACGTGCCACCTGGCCAGAACGGCCGTCGACGACGAACGATGGGTGGCTCCTTCCCGACCCGTGGGATCGCTGAAACCGAATTGGCCAAGTCACTGGCCCGACTACATACCGGTGGACACACCGAGACCGACCGGGAACTGACCGTCGCCCAGTATCTGGACGACTGGTTGGACGGGAAGGTCAAGCTGCGGCCCTCGACCCGCCGGTCATACGAAAGCCATATCCGGCTGTACCTGAAGCCGGGCCTGGGTCATCTTCGGCTTAYTGACCTGCGTGACCATCATGTGGAGCAGCTCTACGCGGCGATGCGGCAGATTGGTCACAAATCGAAGGAACACAAACCCTCGCCCCTGCTGCGGCGTCTTCTCGAAGTGCGCCAGGAGAGCCCAGACCGCCGACGTCCCATGAGCCCGGCCCGGATTCGTCGGGTGCATGCGACCACGATGAGCGCGTTCAACAACGCCGTGAAACGCCGGAAGATCCCGCACAATCCGGCACAGTACGTCGAACTGGCCTCCGGACGCGCCCCGAAACCACTGGTATGGACCACCGGCCGCATCACAACCTGGCAGAAAACGGGACGACGACCATCCCCGGTAATGGTGTGGACACCCGCACAGGCCGGAGCCTTCCTTGACTTCGCCGCGGCGGACCGACTTTACCCCCTGTGGCATCTGATCGCCTACCGCGGCCCCCGCCGAGGCGAGGCCGTCGCCCTGGGATGGGCCGAAGTCGACCTCGACGCCGGTTCGGCCTACGTCCTGGACAACCTGCCAGACCCCGCCGACTTCAACGAGGACGAATGGGGTGACCCGAAAAGCAACGCCGGGTTCCGTCCCATCAGCCTCGACAACCGCACCGTCGCCGTCCTGCTCGCGTGGCGCGCGACTCAGAACGCCGAGCGTCTCGCCTACGGACCGGACTGGGTCGACTGCGGTCGGGTGTTCACCCACGAGGATGGCCGTCGGTTGAACCCGAACGGGGTATCACAACGGTTCGACCGGCTCATCGCCCGGTTCAACACCATCCGGCAGGAACACCAGGAGAAGAACCGGGACACCGCGTTTCTGGCGCGACGGCACCGTATGCCCGCCGCCGCCATCGAGACCGCACTCACGTTCGGACCGCTGCCACCCATCCGACTACACGACCTTCGCCATACCGCGGCCAGCCTTACCTACCGGGCAACACGCGATCTCAAGCTGGTCTCGGAACTACTTGGACACGCCAGCATCCAGTTCACCAGCGACGTCTACACGACAATCTTCGAGGAAGTTGACCGAGACGCTGCGGAGGCGGTCGCAGACCTGGTCCCCCGCACCCACCACACGCCTCTCCCCGGATCACCGACCGCTGCGGCCGATGATGACCTTGATGCCGACGAGACGGTCGAACACGACCAGAAAGAAAAATAACCAGCCGCAGTCACAGCCTGCCCCGGAAGCCAGCCAGTCAGAGCAGTTCGGAGTGTCGTGAGGCTGCTTCGACGCGTATCTGGTCGAGGAATGCAGTGGTGATGCGTTCCTCGACCAGTTCGTCGCCGGTACTGTCGCCGTCAGGATCATCCACCCCGCTGAGGGCGACAATGTCGGATTCGATGTCGGCGTAGTCGCGATAGAGCAGCCAGCAGCCGTGGATTCCCGCGATCAGGTCTTCAAGAAGATCCGTAGCGGGCCGGGTCGGGTCCAGCGGCGTAAGCCGACGGGGCATCAGCGCCTCCCGGAGTTCCTCTGCCTGCTCACCGAACGCCTCCGCCCGGGCATACGCACTTTCCACAGCTGCGAGCAGCACGTCGAGGTCGGGAATCCCTCCCTCAGCGACGACCATGGCTTCGGCAATCAGCTGAAGTACAGCGAGGCGGGCTGTCTGCCCGGCGGTGATGTGTTCCAGGACGACGGTGGGACTTTCGTGGGGAAGCGCCTCGATATTGTCCGCCTCAACGAGGACCTGGGTGGGATCAAGTCCGGTCTGGCGTGCCGTGACCGTGGCGGCGACGTGCAGCCAGTGAGCGGCTGCGACCGCGGCGGCGGTGGGCTCCACCTCGGTGAACAAACGACTGTCCCCGAAGGGATTGTCAGCCAGGAGCACGTCGGCGGCAGCGACCTGGAGGGGGGAGGCGTCGGCGCGGGTCAGGGCGATGGCCTGGCGGGCCCGTCCGGAGAGATCACCGCGTTCAGCCTGCTCGACGGCGTCGAGCTCCGCGGAGACATCAGCGAGAATCTGTTCGGCGAGGTTCTGGTTCCCGATCGCGTGGAGGGCGCGCCCGACGCGGTGTGCAGCTTCTTCGACGATCACATAGGACTGCAGCAGGGTGCCGTTGTGAGGTAGGTGAGGGCGCCGGATCACGGCGAGCACACTGGCGAATGCTGTGCGGTCGCTGGCGCGACGCCAGCCTTCGCTGCCGACACGCAGACTCGGTGTGGCACTGGCCGGATGGGTGTAGGTACGCCACGCCGCCGCAGCCAGGAAGGTCAACTGTTCGGCCAACCGGAAGGCGTCGCGCTCGACAACGGCCGTGGGGAGCGTGGCGACGGTTGCGGCCAGATCCCCGGTTCCAGTAGCTCAGGAGACGAGGAGGGCACGCTGGCCAGGGTCGTAGGCATACCGGCTCATCGCAGACCTCTCCTCCCGCCGTCGCCAGGCTGCCGCACATCGGGTGCGCCAGGGAAGCCACAACAGCCCCGGGATGCGGACATGCCGTCGATCATCAGTTTTTACAGTCCGTAACCACAACCGAAAGAGCGACATGTAGTTGCCGTCGCAACGTCACCACCATGTCACCACCAGAACATCTCATAGCTCTYAATGGCGATCTATGTGGCCTGTTCGCGCAGGTCACGGGGGTGGACCATGTGTACCAGCATCCGAACCGACTGATCTTGGTTGCTGGCCCTGAAATCACTGTCCGGCCGGTCGCTACCCGGGCCCTGACCAGGGATGATGCCGAGTGAATTCCAGGCCGGCAACATCGACAAGCGGATCGAACAGGCGTTCCGTCGACCTGGCGGTTCCGGAGACTCCGGCCCGTCTGGTGACGGTCATCGTCGGGATTGTTGTCGCGTTGACGTTCTTGTTCGGCTTCGGCAATGTACTTGCCCTCGGCCTGCGTCTTGGCGTCCCGATCTGGGTGGCACCGTTGGTCGCCCCGGCCGTGGACCTGTCGGTAGTCGCGCTCTTGCTCGGCACGCGGCACCTCGCCGTGCACGGCGGCCCGGCAAACGTTTTGCGATCAGCGCGACGTCTTCTCATCTTCACGAGCATGGTAACGCTCGCCCTCAACGTGGCGGAACCCCTTCTGGCCGGGCACTACGGAAAGGCCACGTTCGACGCCGTCGGCCCGCTGCTGCTGATCGGCTGGTCGGAGGTCGGCCCGGGACTCCTTCAGGCCATGCGCCCAGCCCGGTCTGATATAATGCTGGATGGTGCACCTGCGGGCCGTGGCGCGCACGGCTTCGTGGCAGCCGAACCCCACGCGCAGCGAGAACGGCCTGCTACCACCGAGATGCGACCGGCGCGAAAGGGCACGCTCCAGACCGATAGCATGGCACGCGATCAGGATCTGCTCCATCGGGCCTGGRCCGAAGACGTGCTRCACTGGCAGCAGTACCAGCGCCCGATCTCCGCGGAAACACTGCGCAAGCGCCTCCATGTCGGTACTCCCACCGCGCRCAAACTGGTCGCGCAGCTACGCAGCGACATCCACAGCCAGATCGAAAACGTCTCCAGYCGCCTCGACGGTATGCCCCAACCGGYCACGTGATCGACGGGCAGGCCCCGATCCCGTGCTCACCGCGCGAGCCTCGTGATCTCGGTGGGCGCGGGATCGCAGCCGAGGACAACGGTCCGACGACCGGCGTGGATCACCGCGGAACTCCACCGCCTCAGGTCCGAAGGTACGACGATGCGGGAGCCGTGATCTGGACAGGTCACTGGGCGGCCCAGCGGAATCCGTCAACCTGATGGTGGATGCGCTGACGCGGTGGCCGAACTTGAGAAGCTCGCCTCGGATCCTCTTGTAACCCGTGGTCAGCGTTCGACATTTCTGACCACCACATCCGCAATCACGCGCACCGTGTCTGGACTCACGTCAGCGATGACAGCGAGTGGCAGACGGGGTCCAGTCGCCAATGCCGAGAGCTTTCCCGAGAAGCCTCGCCGCTGCCGCCGTACGGTTGCCGGCCGGGGGCGAGCGCAGCCGCCACGCCCGCCAGTGCCTGGACCTGGGTGGAGGGGTCGCGCGACCTGTTCGGCACGGTCGTGTTGCCGGCTTGGGCGAGGGCGCCGGTCACGTGTCGGTGCGGGCCGAGGTGCGGACGGCGCGGTAGGCCAGCGATTGGATCGCTCTGAGCAGCGCGGCGAAGTCTTCGACCGGTTCCCGGGGGTCGACCAGCAACGCGAAGTCCTCCTCCCAGCCACGCATCTGCCGGCGCAGATCTTCGGCCTCGCGCGAGTTGTCGAGTTGGCTAGAGATCTCCTCGATCAGATTGAGGACATCTTCGCGGCGGGCGGAACCGCGGCGCGTCCGAACAAAGTCGCGTTTGATTCGATTGATCCTGCTCGAAATTTTCTCGACACTTTCAGCCCGTTCCGCGTCCCGTTGTGCTTTGGCAAGCGCTGTGAGTAGAATCCGGAAGTTTTCATGGGCCACCTTGATGTCGTCAGGAGCGGCAGTGAGCCCGGGCATTTTGCCGGCGAGAACGTCGATGACCGCCCGAGAGAAGGCCACTTTGTCCAGATGGAAGCTGGGTGTTCCGGTTCGCGCGCCGATGGCCGATTCGAGGTACTTCAGCGTTCCCCGGTTCGGCGAGGTCTTGACCGCGTCGTCGTAGACCTGCGACTGATCGAGCTGAAGGGCGACGACGTCCACGGTGGGTACGAACTCTTGGCAGTAGACGTGTGCAGCGGCGACCGCGACGCCGAACGGGATGATGTCTTCGATTCCGGCGACGCCCAGAGGATTCGGGGTCGTGAGATCGGCGAGGTCATTCTGACCGAGTTGCAAGATGAGATMACTCTTGATCAGATTTGGGCCGTACGCTCCGCCGGCTTGCAGGGCCTTACGGTAGATGTCAAGTCAAATGAGACAGTTGGTCGTTACTCGGTTGGCTTGGGACTGGCTGGTTGATCCACACGGTCTCGGGTAGACGGGGTGGCCGTGGCCGGCGCGCGAACCGCTCGGGGTGCGCTG
>NZ_MOME01000065.1:0-19484 GCF_001983005.1 Protofrankia sp. BMG5.30
CACCCCGTCTACCCGAGACCGTGTGGATCAACCAGCCAGTCCCAAGCCAACCGAGTAACGACCAACTGTCTCATTTGACTTGACATCTACCGCTCCGCCAGTTCGAAGTCGTGACGCGCCCGGGCGGCTGCGGCGGACTGGATGGCATAGGCGAACGCTCGCCGAGGCTCGCCCGCGGCGTCGAAATGGTAGGCGAGATCGAACGCCCGTCCGGGCTCGCGGAGCTCGATCTCCTCGGCTGCCCGCCGATGTAGCTCTGTGAGCTCGATCGGGTCGAGACCGGCCAGGAGGCTCGCCCGCAGCCTGTCGTGCGCAAAACAGTACCTCCCTTCGGGGCCGGCCCATGCCAGATTGCGATCAATGGCCTGTCTGATCGCTTCGGCTGCTTCGTCCTGCCGTTGCCCGACGAGCCGGGCGGCAAGCTCCAGGTCGAACTCACGCCCCAGCACGGCTCCCGCGTCGAGTAGTCRGCGCGTCGCCTCCGCCAGGAGCGCAAAGCGTCGCGCGAGAAATCCCGCGGTCTCGCGCGAGGCCTGCCAGCCGCCCGGGACCGGATTGAACCGCCACCCGTGAGTGCTCGGTGTCAGGGCATTCACCTCGACCAGCCCGCGGAGCACCGCCGAGATCATCAGCGGGTTTCCACGCGACAGTTCGACCACGACCTCTGTGGCGTCCGCCGGCACCCTGCCGGCCATCGACTCGACGACCTGACCGATCTGGCACGGGTTCAGGGGCGGAAGGTGCAGGCACTCGATCCCCGGGACCTCCGTCAGCCGCTGGTGTGGTCCGGGCTCCTCTGGTCTGATCGCCGCCACCACGAGCACGTGCCGCTGCGGGAGCCCGTCTCCCACGTTGTGGTTCGCCCATGCCTCCAGCAGCCGCAGCGTCAGTTCGTCAGCCCACTGGCAGTCGTCGACCACGACGACGGCCGGGCGTGCCGCGGTGCCCAGTGCGTCCAACAGCGAGACGAGCGCTGCCACGAGATGGGCCCGCGCGAGCGATTCCGGTATCCGAGTTCCCACGCCGGTGCCACCGAGGACGTCACCCAGTTCCGGAAGCGCGTCACACAGCGGACCAGCCGCATCCGCCAGCCGTTCGGCCAGGTCGGCTCCGAACCCGGGCTCGGCGCTCACCTGCTTGAGCAGGTCACTGACGATACCGGCGAGCATGTGCAGCGGCTGCTGGGCGGAGCGTTCTATTCCCCGCCCACGGAAGACCCGGGCGCCCCCGGCGGCCGCGCGTTGACAGAACTCGTCGAGTACCCGTGTCTTGCCGCCACCTGAGCTGGCCTGAACGACCACCGTGGCGGCGCCGCCGCGACGAGCCTTCGCCAGCCACTGGTGCAGTGTCTCCAGCTCGCTCTCCCGCCCGGTGAGCGGAGGCTCGGTCAGGCTCTCCCGCGCGTCATGAGCCCCGACCGGGATGCCCGGCTCCGCGATTCCCCTGCGCAGGGCGTTGTCCAACTGATCGACATCCGCCAGAGCGGCCCACGCCGAGCGATAGCGATCATCGGGATCCTTGCGCAGGAGCCTGCGCAGAATCTCTTCCAGCGCCTGCGGTATCGAGACGCCCAGCGTGCGCAGCGACGGTACGGCGGTCGACAGCTGCTGACGAAGAACTTCGCGGACGTCGCTCCCGTCGAACGGAGGGTGTCCCACCAGGCATTCAAAGAGGACGATACCGGTCGAATACAGATCCGACCGGCAGTCGACGGGTCTGTCCAGAATGCCAGCCAGTTCGGGCGCCATGTAGCGGGACGAGGACGCGGGATCGTTGAGCGACCCCGGGGTCGGGAAGATGCTCGACACCAGACCGAAGTCGACCAGTGTCGCCACCCGCACGGGGGAACCATCGTCGACCACTATGTTGGCGGGTCTGACGTCGCGGTGAACCAGGCCGTGATCATGGAATCGAGCCAGCGAGCGCAGTACCTGGCGAGCGACGGTAAGGYAGTCGAGGACGCCCATGGTGTCGACGGTCAGTCGCTGTTGCAGCGAGATCCCGTCGACGTACGGCCTGACCAGATAGACGTGCCCGGTATCCTCGAGCGTATCGACCACGGTGGCGATGCCAGGCTCTCCCAGGCGTCTGATCAGTGATATCTCGTGCGTCAGACGACGCCGGTTCTCGACCGGCAACGGCCCGAGTTCAACGGACCTGACAACCACCTGGACGCCCGTCCGGCGGTCAGACGCCAGCAGTGTCTCCGCTCCGGCGCAACGCTTGAGTACCCGCACGACGTCGTACCGGGCCAACAGTCCTGGGCCGGCTGGCGTGTCACTCATGGCGGCTCACCCCGATCCGCGCCGATCCGGACGTCCATGTTGTTTTCTCGCGACTGCGAACTCTGGTTCTCCGTATTTGTTCGAAATGTTTTTGCTACTTCGTTTCCCGGCCTTCGCGGGTAGGGGTCAAATACGGTCGCAGCTGAAAAAACAATTGGTTGTTTTTAGCATAGTGGCGTAGGATACGCCATGTCAACCACGTACCCTGACGGTCGCGGGATCTCGGACCGGGGATGCGGGTGTCCCGGCCCGGTCCGCTGTCGACAAAAACCTGGCAGACACGATCCGATGAGGCGTCAGAAGGTGAATTTGTGACCGAGGACAGGACATGACGGGGATGGGGATGGGACGTGGTGCGGGTGCCGGATGCTGCCTGGGCCGGGTCACGGTCTACCTTCGGAGCGCGGAACGTCGACCGTGTGCACGTACAGCTCCCCTTCCTTGGCCGCCTTTCGCTCGTGCTCGGCAAAGCTCGGCGCGGTGCAGATCAGCAGGGTTCGGCCGTCTTCGCCGCCCAGGGTGCAGGAGTACAGGCCGAGGCCGTGGGGCGCGCGGACCTCGTCGACGACCTTTCCGCCGGGCGCGACTCGGCAGGCGCGCCCGTTGAGTGCGTCAGCCACCCAGATGTGCCCCTCGGCGTCGAGCACACAGCCGTCCGGAGCGAAGTCGGTCCGCACGATGGTCTCGATCGACTCGTAGGAGGGCTCCGTGCCCACCTGGCCCCATACTCGCCGGTCCCGGAGGCTGCCGTCCTGGTCGATGGTGAAGGCGGTGAATCGCCCGCCGAAAGTTTCGGCCACGATCAACGTGTCGTTCTCCGGCGTGACCACCATCCCGTTGGGGAATCGGAGGTCCTGGGCCGCGACGTGCACTGATCCGTCCGGATCGACGCGGAGGATGTCACCGGGCTCCGGCGTCGCCCCGGCGAACAGGTCGAAGCCGAAGGTGCCGACGTATGCCCGGCCGAACCTGTCCACAACCATGTCGTTGATGTACTGGGGAGACAGCGCGGACAGGTCCGCATGCTCCGACACCACTCCGGCCGGCGACAGGCGCAGAATTCGGCGGTCTGTCATCGAAGCGACGAGCAGCGAGCCGTCCGGGAGCCAGCCCGAGCCGGACGGCTGGTTCGGCACGGTCGCGACGTGCTCGGCCCGCCCGTCGACGCTGACCCGCAGCACCTCGTGGGCATACAGGTCGGACACGTACCACGACCCGTCGTGCCAGCGGAGCCCTTCGAAGAACAAACCGCCCTCGAGCAGCTTCTCCATGACAGTCACCTCAAATCCTTGGTGTAAGTGTTATTTCCGGGACGGGATCGAGACGCTGATCGTCTTCAGCTCGCTGTAGTGGTCGAGACCGATCTGGCCGTTGGCACGGCCCACACCGCTCTGCTTCGTCCCGCCGAACGGCACCTCCGGCGACACGAGACCGTGCCGGTTCACCCAGACGGAGCCCGCGTCGAGCGACGCCGCGACCCGCTCTCCCCGTTCCACGTCCGACGTCCACACCGAGCCGCCCAGGCCGAAGTCGGTGTCGTTGGCCGTCGCGACGGCCTCGTCCACCTCGGAGAAGGGCAGCACCGGCAGCACCGGGCCGAACTGCTCCTCGGCGACCAACGCTGTCTCGGGACCCACCGCGGTCACCACTGTCGGGCGGTAGAAGTAGCCGGGTCCCTCCACCACCCGGCCGCCGGCGGCGACGCAACCACCAGCGGCCACCGCGTCCTCGGTCAGTGCCCGTACCCGGTCGAACTGCGCGCGGTTCGAGAGCGGTCCCATCGTCACCTCGGGGTCGAACGGATCACCGGTCACAACGGAGTCCGCGATCGTGGCAAGCTCCTCGACGAACGGCTCGAACACGTCCTGGTGGACGTAGAGCCTCTTGATCGCGGCGCACACCTGTCCGGCCCGGTAGAAGGCGCCCTGGAAGACCCTGGCGGCGACCTTCGGGATGTCGACGTCCGGTAACACGACCGCGGCGTCGTTGCCCCCCAGCTCCAGCGAGAGCCGCTTGAGCCGGGGCGCCGCGGCAGCCATGATCGCTCTGCCGGTCTGGATGCTGCCGGTAAAGGAGATCATTCCGATGGCCGGGTGAGTCACGAGCGACTCGCCCAGCCGGTCGTCGCCGGGGAGCACGCTCAGCACACCCGAGGGGATGTGGTCGGCCAGCAGCGACGCCAACAGCACGGTTGTCAGCGGCGCCAACGGTGAGGGCTTCACGATCACGGTGTTGCCGGCGGCGAACGCTGTGCTGATCTTCTCTGCGCAGATCAGCAGTGGTGCGTTCCACGGGATCACGGCACCGACGATGCCGATCGGCGCGCGGTGGACGCGCACCCGTTGACGCGCGTCGTCGTGCACCAGGTCGACGGCGGGCGGGGTTGCCGCGCGGTAGCTGGCGAACGCGGCGGCGCCGGCTGCCTCGAGTGTGGTGTCCCGGACCGGTACGCCGGTCTCCAGACTGATCGTCCGGGCCAGCAGGTCGCGGTTCTCGGTGATCACCCGGGCGATGTTCTCGAGGGTCTCCCGTCGCAGGGCCGGGTCCCGACTCCAGGTGGTGCCGGCCTTCCGGGCCGCGGCAACGGCCGCCTCGAGCAGGTCGACGGAGCCGGCCGGGCAGTCCGCGGCCCGCTCGCCGGTCGCCGGRTTGACCACCGGGATGGTCTCGTCGATGGGCACCGGTCGGCCGTCCACCCACAGCGTGGGTACGTCCACAGTGGTCACTGATCGGCTCCTTCGGGGTGTGCACGGGGTGTGGGCGCGCCCGCGGCGGGCGGGAACACCGCCTGCCAGGCCTGGCGCCTGCGGGCATGGTCGCCCAGACAGGAGTAGAAGCGCCTGAGCAGGTATCTCGCCGCCATCCGTCCCGGTTCGGAGGTGCTCGGGTCGGACGCGTAGCGCTGGACGGCGACCAGCCGCGCGGAGCTCAGGGCTCTGGTGTCCCGCCACAGCTCACCGACCTCGGTCAGGTTCAGACTGGCCGACGCGACGACGCGAGCGGCCAGCTCGGTGCACCCGTCGGTGGTGTCCGCGAGCTCCAGCAGCCGTCCGATCCGCTCGCAGTACGCGATGAGGTCCCAGGTCTCGGCAATCAGCAGCAGGTGCCGGTCGTTGAGCTCGATCTCGGCCGTCTCGAGCAGTTTCACCGCCGCGCGCAGCTCACCGGCCAGCTCGCCGGGCACCTCGGGAACGATCTTCGCGGTGAGAAACGCGCGGATGCCGGACAGCGTCGAGAGAGCGTCGAGCGTCATGACGGTTGCGCCTCGTGCAGGGCGGCCTGCAGCAGTTCCGCGAGCTGCGCCTCGATGTGGTAAAGACCGCGGCCCATCAGCCGCAGCGTGGGGCTGGCCAGCGGTCCGCCGCGCGTGACGCCGGTCAGGAAGATGGCCGCCAGCTTGACCAGCGCGAAGATCCGCCAGGACAGCAGGGCCTCGGGGTCGACCGCGTTGCCGGTCTCCTCCTGGTAGGTGGCCAGGTACTCCTGGGCCGACAACAGGCCGCCCACCAGATCCCACCGGGTGGTCCACAGCATCGTCCAGGCGATGTCCTCGAGCGGATCGCCGAGGTGTGCCAGTTCCCAGTCCAGCACGGTGACGTTGCCGTCGGCGCCGAGCAGGAGGTTGTTCGTCTTGAAGTCGCCGTGCACGAGACACCGCCGCGACGTTCTCGGGGGGCGGTCGCGCAGCAGCTCCGTCGCCGCCCGTAGCAGCGGGCCGGGGTCGACGCTCGAGGCGTCGATCTCCCGGGCCCACCTCTCGATCTCGTGGAGCGTGCCCCGCGCGGACCTGGCCAGCGGCGGCGGACAGTCCTGCCAGTCCAGCCGGTGYAGCCTCGCCTGCAGGCGCACCAGTTCCACGCCCAGGCGGTGCCGGTCGGTCTCGGGGTGGGCCGCCAGGTGCTTGCGGATGTCGGTCCCGTCCACCCGATCGATGATCATGAATGGCTGGGTCAGCGGTGAGTCCTCGGTGACGCACCACCGTGGCCGGGGCACCGGTACGGCGAGCCGGTCCAGCGTGGCGAGCAGGTCGAACTCCGTGCGCAGGTCGCCGTCCAGCATGCCCCGCTCGATGCTCCTGCGCAGCACGAGCTTGTGGAGCTCCTGGCGCTCACCGTCCCGGAGGTCGAACGCCCAGGTCTCGTGCGCCGTGCCGCCGGCGAGCCTGCGCAGGCCCGTCAGGTCGACCTGGCGGTCCAGCTGCGCGCCGAGGAACTCACGCAGCGACACCTCGAGCCCGGCTTCGTAGGACGAGGGACACCGGTGCGACACCGCCGTGCTCACGAGTACAGCCCGTAGCGTGGGAAGTCCCCGTACACCTGGGTCTCGAACGTGCCGTATCCCACCTCGCCGGTGCTCGCCTCCATCCTGCACAGCATGTGTGCCGGGCCGATTCCGATCGTCACCGCGGGGTCGGTGAGGTCGAAGGACACCGAGTCGACCCAGTTGTGGCCCCGGTACGCACCGTGGCGCCACGGGTCCGGGCCGCCGTAGCCGGTGCCGGCCCGCAGGTAGGCGCCGGGGTGGAGCGGGGTGAGGGCAACCGTGGTCCGGCTCCCGTCCACGTCGCGGAAGGACACGGACCCCCCGAGCAGCTCACGGGTGCCCGGGTCGAACTTCAGCTCGTGCTCTGGCACACCGAGCTCGAGCGCCTCGCCCCCGTCGGCCAGCGACGGCGCCTGCCGCACGGTCTCGATCTCGCGCCGGCCGTCGGCGTGTTCGGAAAGGCTGAAGTGGACGGTCCGGCCCTCGAACTGCATGGGTGACCAGATCCACAGCGGCGGTCGGTCCCGGCCCAGCCTGCGCGCCTGCGCGAGACCGGCCGGTTCCCGCTCCATGCCCATGGAGCGCACACCCCACGACCGGTCCCGGGCACCCCACCAGGTGTCCGGGCCGACCTCGAGACGTGAGCCGTCGACCGTGAGGAACCCGTTCCAGGTGCMTGTCTGGATCAGGCGCGTACCCTGCTCCACGACCCGGCCGAGCAGGCGGCTGAACAGGGGCGGCTCCTCGACAGGGGCCGCCACGGCCTGCCACTCCAGATCGAGTTCGACGGTCTGGCCGCGGGGTTCGCCGCGAAACCTCAGGCGACGCAGCCCCTCGATGACCTCAAGGGTGAACGGACCGACCGCCGACGTGTCGAGCCGGTCGGTGCCGAGTTCCCGGGACGCGCGGGTGGTGTACTGGGTGGTCCTCGTGGCGACCGAGGCAAAGGCGTCGATCACCCCCAGGTTGGGGTACGCGCCCATGCCCAGGAGAAAGAACGTGCTGCCGTCCCGCGAGTGGCCGGTCAGGAAATGYCGATCGTAGAACCGCCGGTCGCTGGTACCGACGAACCGCACGGGATCCGGGGTCTGGTGGATCAGGAAATCGTCAGCCGGGCCAATCATCGTTGAACTCCTGACCTGCGTCTGGTGGACCGTCGACGCTCGCCGGTGAGCAGCATGCAGTTCGCCGGTATTCCGCCGCCGCAGGTGACGACGGCGACTTGCGCCCCCGCGACCTGACGAGGACCGGCATCCCCCCGCAGCTGAACCACCGCCTCGTACAGCTGCCCGTAGCCATTGCTCCGGCCGGACGAGAGCTGCCCGCCGTGCGGGTTCACCGGCAGGTCGCCGTCCGGCCCGATCCGGGTACCGCTCGACACGAAGTCACCCGCCTCTCCCGGCCCGCAGAAACCGAGCGCCTCGATCCAGGAGAGGACGTTGAAGGTGAACCCGTCGTAGAGATTCGCCAGGTCGACGTCCTCGCGGGACACGCCGCTGCGGCTCCACAGATGAGCGGCCGGGCCGAAGACGTTCAGCTGGTGTGTCAACGTTCCCTGGTCCCAGGACTGGACCTCGGTGAGCCGGGTTCCGACCGCGTCGACCCGAACCGMTGGTCGACGCAGGTCCGCCACCGTGTCCGCCGCGGAGACAACCACCGCGTAGGCGGCGTCGCACGGCACGTCGCAGTCGAAGATCCCGAACGGTGTCGATATCGTCCGGCCGGCGAAATAGGCATCCGCGTCCAGCGGGTCGGCGTACAGCGCGTCCGGGTTGCGCCGCGCGTGCCGGCGCGACGCCACCGCCACCCAGCACAGCGCTTCCCGGCCGACCCCGTAGCGGGTGAGGTACTGGGACGCGGCCAGCGCCACCCAGTTGGCCGGGGACACCGCGCCGAACGGCTCCTGCCACTGGGCCTCGCCGTGGACCCGGCCCCCGGCGGCCGGCGGGTACAGGCCGGGGCGCTGCCGGGTCCCGACCGAGGACCAGCACAGCACGTGCCTGCACAGCCCGGCCGCGACCGCGAGCATGGCCTCGATCACCGCACCGGTCTGCCCCGGCACCTCGTGCGCGCCGCTGTACCAGGCCGGATCGATCGAAAGAGCCCGCCCGACCGTCGCCGTTGCCGTGTCGGCGCTGCCCGGCCCGCCGAAGGCACCCGGATAGGTGCACAGCCCGTCGATCTCGGCCGCCGACAGCCCCGCGTCGTCGATAGCGGCGCGGCAGGCGGCCAGTACCAGTTCCGGCCCGGACTGTGAAAGGCGCCTTCCGCACGGGGACCGCCCGATTCCCGACAGCACCGCCCGGTGCTCGAAGCGCCGGCTCGACCGCGGCGGCGCGACGAGCCGCTCCGGCTCCGGGACCCGGCCGTCCCGTGTCGCACCACCGGTCGGGGCGAAGATCGGCAGCCACACGTCCTCGACCTGTCGGAACAGCGCTCGGACGGGCATGCCGACATGGACGGCGGAATGCCCGCAGCCGACGATGTTCGTCGTGAGCCGTACCCGTGGGTCCTCGGCAAGTGCCACGACCGCGATGACGTACGGCGCCAGGAGCTGCGGGGTCCACCGCTGGTGGTTGACGGTGTAGGCGACCACCGTTGCCTCACCGGACACCGGGACGCTGTCGATCTCGGTGTCACCGCATGCCGGACACAGCTCGTGGGACGGGTGCAGAAGCCGTGAGCACGTCACGCACCAGCCTGCTCGTAGCCGTCCGTCCGCGCCCGAGGTCCAGAACGCTCCCGAGAGCCCGTCGAGCGCGGGGAGCCTGCCGGAGCGCTCGGCCGGGATCACGTCGGGCAGCGCGCAGGTCACGGCCGGCTCCCGCCGGCGGTGACCCAGAGCTCCCGGAGCCCGCGGGTGAGGAACACCGGCTGCCAGGTCAGCTCGCGGTCGGCAAGCCGCAGGCCGGGCAGCGCCCGCACGACGATCGGGAGCGCGGTCGAGGCCTCCAGCCGGGCCAGCGCGGCACCCAGGCAGAAATGGGCGCCGAAACCGAAAGCGACGTGCGGTTTCGCCGACGTGCGGTCGAGGCGCAGCACGTCGGGACTGTCGAACACGGCCGGGTCGTGGTTCGCCGACGCGAGCAGCATGAACACGCGTTGCCCCCGGCGCATCCGCGCGCCCTCGAAGTCGGCGTCCTCGGCGAGAACGCGGACGACCGCCTTGCCGGGGCCGTCGTACCTGAGGAACTCCTCGACGGCGCCCCGGACCGGGACCCGGCCCTCGCGGAACACCCGCATCTGGTCCGGATGCCGTATCAGCGCCAGTATCGAGTTCGCGATGAGGTTCGCGGTGGTCTCGTGGCCGCCGAACAGCAGCAGGGTGCACGTCGCGATCAGCTCGGCCTCGGACAGGCTGTCGTCGGCTTCCCGCGCTCGGATCAGGGCTGTGATGAGGTTTGYCGCGGGATGTTTCGTATAGTGCCGGAGAAGATCGCGGAAGAACGCGATCAGCTCGTCCATGGCATGGGCGGATCGCCGATACCGGTCAGGATCGTCGAGACCCGCCGACACCAGCGTCCCGATGTCGTCGGACCACTCCTTGAACCGGTCGCGGTCGGCCACCGGCACACCGAGCATTTCGGCGATGACCATTGCCGGGAGCGGATAGGCGAAATTCTCGATCAGATCGAACTCACCGCTGAGGTCGATGTTCGTCAGCAGCTCGTTCGACAGGCTCCGGACGCGTTCCGCCATCTGCGCAACCGACCTCTGGGTGAACGCCCGGCGCACGAGCGCCCGCAGGCGCAGGTGGTTGGGCTCGTCCTGGAACACCATCCAGTTCCGCAGGACGATGAAGGCCTGCCGAACCAACGGGTCCGTGTCCGGGCCACTGAGCTTGTACTCGATGAACGGCGCGATGCGGTCCGAGGAGAAACGGGCGTCCCGCAAGCCCTTCGACACCACATCGTGGCTGGTCAGCAGCCACGACCTGTAACGGGGATCCCACAGCACCGGATGTTCGTCCCGGACCCGCGCGAAGTACCGGTAGGGGTCGCGGATCGCCTCGGGACTGAGAATGTTCACGTCATCTGTCACGTCATCTGTCACGTCATCTGTCACGTCATCTGTCACTTCATCTGGTGGGGTGCTCACGCGGTTCTCCCTGTCGGCTGTTCGGGCGCTCGTCGATCACCCGCCGGGACTTCAATGTCGCCCGCTCGAACGTTCCATGATCGAAAAGGGTGACCGGAATCCGAATGAGACAGCGGTGCCTGAGCTCCTCCTCCGTGCGCCTCCTCAGCCGGGCACGGTCCTCCTCTCCGCCGGAATGGGCCGGGGCGACCTCGGCCTCCACGGCGATCTCGTCCAGGTTGCCCTGCCGGGTGACCCTGATCCGGAACTCCGGGCCGAGYCCGTCGACGCCGCGCAGGGCGTGCTCGATACCCGACGGGAAGATGTTGGCGCCGCGAATCACCAGCATGTCGTCCGCCCTGCCCAGCAGTCCCCGCGGCAGCCGGGGGTAGGTCCGGCCACAGGGACAGGGCTCCCTGGTCAGATAGCTGCGGTCGTTCGAGGCGAACCTGATCATCGGCTGGGAGGCCCGCCACAGATGCGTGTAGACGAGATTGCCGATCTCACCCTCCGGGACCGGGCTCGCCGGGTCGTCGGGGTGGACGATCTCCGTCCAGACCTCGTCGGTGTAGACGTGCATGCCGTTCATCTCGCGGCATTCGGCATTCGTCACGAACGGGAACATCTCGGACGAGGTCCCCGCGTCGCAGACCGTCTCCAGGCCCCAGGTCTCCAGCAGGAGCCGTCGCGTCGAGGGAATCGAACCACCCGGCTCCCCGCCGCTGAGGAACAGCCGCAGGGGCGAGGCGGCGGGGTCGTACCCCATCTCCCGCGCCACCTCGGCCATGTGCAGCATGTACGTCGGAGTGGCCTCGACCACCGTGCAGCCCATCCGGTCGATCATCTCGATGTGCCGGCGCGTGTCGGCGGCGCCCATCGRCAGCACGGTGGCTCCCACCGACTCGGCCGCGTACAACATCGCCCAGCCGCCGAAGAACATACCGAACGGAAAAGCGAAGTGAACCGTGTCGGTGGGCCGGACGCCCGACGCCCAGTGGGTCAGCGCGAAGATCTCACGGGCATGATCCCAGTCGCTTCGCGCGACGCCGTACATCGTGGGCACACCCGAGGTGCCGCTCGAGCCGTGAATCCGGTAGATGTCGTTGCGCGGTATGCCCAGATAGGAGCCGAACGGTGGATGCTCGGCCTGGTCGTCGACCAGCATCTTCTTGGTGATGACAGGGCACCGCTTGGTGAAGTCGTCGAAGCTGCGCACCTGGTCGGGGTGGAAACCGTGGGCATCCCAGTGGCGCCGATAGAACGGAAGCTCGTACGCACGTGCAAGCTGCCGGCGAAGCTGAACCAGGGTCGACGCGTCCCGGTCCGCGGGATCCCGCAGCTCACGTCCGGGGTTCCAATAGGGCGACGACACGTCTCGCACTTTGCTGGCCTCCCTCGTCAGAACTCGTCCGGCGGCCGCCAGCCGCGAACACAGGAAAAACCGTGCTGGCGGCCGCTCGCCGGCGCCGTACCATGAACCTCTGGTCAGGCCCGTGCGGACTCCGCGATCCTGTTGACCTCGGGAATGACTTCCTCGGCGATCAGCCTGAGGCTGGCCTGTACCGTCTCCAGGGGCATTCCACCGAACGAGACGAGCAACATCTGCTGGAAGTCTCCGATCAGCTCGATCCGACGACGCATCTGTTCGATCATCTGTTCGGGCGCGCCATTCCACTGCAGCCCGTAGAATTTCTCGAACCCGGCCTCGCGGCCGGCATCCCGCAGCAGGTCCGCGCCTTCCTGGTACGACTCGTAGCCCTTGCTCCGCCCAAAGTGCTGACCATCGAACTCGTAGTGGTCGACCATGGCCGAGAAGAATGGTGCGAGGTGGTGTCGCATTGTCTTGTCCGCGACGTCCGGGTCCTCGTGGCAGTACGCGAAGTCGAGGAGTACCGGAGGAGGCGGCTCGGTGCCCTGCTTCTCCCGGTACCGCGCACGCCAGGTATTGAACTGGTCAGCCTGCTGCTCGATCTCGTACTGGTAGTTGAAGCACATCATCGTGCCGCCGAAGTCAGCGGCCGCAAGGGTGGACGCCGGCGACATGGCGATGTTGAACAGGCGGTCCCGGAATCCCCTCTCGGGCTTCGGGAAGATATCCGCGCGGGCCTGCCTGAAATATTTTCCGTCGTGTTCGATGTAGCCCTTCTCAAGACCGTCGAGAATCATCCTGGCGGACTCGGTGAAGCGCTCGCGGGACTCGTCCATGCTGACGCCGAAGCGCTCGTACTCGTCACGCGCGAGTCCGCGCCCGATGCCCAGCAGCAGCCTGCCGTCGGACAGCGCGTCCAGCATGCTGATACGTTCGGCCAGCCGGAGCGGGTCGTTCTGCCCCTGCCACCACGGCAGGATGATGGCCCCGGTCCCCAGCCTGATCCGACTGGTGCGTGCCGCGAGGTATGTCAACGCCTGGAGCGGGTCCGGGGAGACACAGTAGGGCCTGTCGAAATGATGCTCCGGAACCCACACCGAGTCGTAGCCGAGGTCTTCGGCGATCTCGCCGAGCCGCATCTCCTCCTTCCACAGCTCGCTGTCAGACTTTCCAGAGCTGGCATTTGCCAGCAGCAACAACAGTCCGAAATGCATGTCAGCAGTGCCTCTCTCGACGACTGATATAAATATTCTGCGGCCCCGGCCTGCTCACGTCATCCGTGCTACGTACGACTGTCGGGGCCCGGCCAGTCGTAGTTACCGCGGACGCGGCACGCGCACGTGACTTCGCCGGAACCACGCCGTTGGTCACCCGTCGAAGAGCGAGGACGACAACAGGCCACCGGCGGCGTCACGGGTGACTCAGTCATTTCCCTTGCTGTTCCAGCCGCCGTCCACCGGCAGGATCCCACCCGTGCAGAACGCCGAGTCGCCGGACAGGAAGAACGCGGTTGCGGCCGCGATTTCGGCCGGATCCCCGAGGCGGTGGATGATGTGCGAGCTCGCGAACTTCCGCCGCAGGTCGTCAGGAATGTTCGCCAGGATCGGTGTGTCGACGGTGCCTGGACAGATACAGTTGCAGCGGATTCCCTGGGCGCCGTACTCCATCGCGACCTGCCTTGTCAGGCTTACCACGCCGCCCTTGGCCGCGGAGTAGGACGCCAGGTTGGTCAGCCCCTTCAGCGCTGCCATCGAAGCGATGTTGACAATGGCGCCACCCCCTTGCCCGAGCATCGTCGGAATGACGGCCTGCAGGCCGAGCCACACTCCTCGCAGGTCGGTGTCGATCACATGGTTCCAGCCTTCGTCGGTGAGATCGACGATGTTGTCGGCACCAAACGTGTTGGTGACTCCGGCCACGTTGGCGAGGAGGCCGACCGGTCCGAAGCTCTCCGCCGTCTCGGCGACAAGTCGTTTCCAGTCGTGCCGGTCACGCACGTCCATCACGACGTGCAGGGCCTCCCCGCCGTTCGCGATGATTTCCTTGGCGGTTGCTTCCGACTCCTGCAGGTCGGCGGTCACCACCCTGGCGCCCTCGGCGGCGCATCGAAGGGCGACGGCCCTCCCGATTCCCTGGACTCCGCCGGTCACGATGGCGACCCTGCCCACCAGACGATTCATTCTGTCCTCCGATTGTCCCGGCCGTCGACACGGCGAACGAAAACCATGCCACAGCGTTTCTTCACATTGATGTGTCCATTGACGTGTCCGGTGCCGTCCGACGCGGAGACCCGGAAACGGTACGCCCCGGAAAGCAGCCGGCGCTCCGGAGCGATGCCGTCGTCGTCCCGACCCTTCAGGAAAAGCAGTCCGAGCTGCAGGAGACGATTATGGCCGTATAGTGCCCCACCACGATGATCGTGGCCATGACAAAGGCCCATGTCAGATACAGCAGTCGCCAGATCGCGGGACCGTGTCTCGCCTCGATGAAATGCAGAATGATCAGCCTGACCTTGTAGGCGGTCATGACGATGACCAGCACCGCGGCGATCGAGGTGACCAGACCTCCCTCGATCACGACGAAGGATCCGGTCGTCAGCGCGGCCAGCACCCACCACACCGCCACCGCGGAGTCGGCGCTGTTCATTCGGCACCCCTCACCCCTCATGTGAGATACAGCAGCGAGTAGATGAAGATCCACAGAAGATCCACGAAATGCCAGAAGACGCCGACGTTCTCGAGGCCGGCCAGGTACCCGACGTCGCTGGCGAGCCGGTCGCGGTTCCGCTGGAAGAAAAACATGAAGGACATGCCCGCCAGCACGTGCGCGAGATGGATGAAGGTGATCGCAAAATAGAAGGTGAAGAACGAGCTTGTCGCGATCCCGATCCCGGACCCGATCGTGACGGAGTACTCGACGGCCTTGTCCGCGCAGAATGCCAGGCCCAGGAGCAGGGCCGCGGTCAGGCGCGAGGAGACCTGCCTGGCGTCCAACCGCCGTGCGGCCTRCACCGCCTGTACCACAAAAAGTGAGCTGGTGAGCAGGATCAGCGTGTTGGCGAAACCGAACACCACGTTGAGGTGCTGATGTGACTCCCGGTACACCTCGTACTGTCGCACCCGTTCACTGGTGAATACCAGGAATATCAGAGCGAAGACGATCATGTCCATGAGGACGAAGATCCAGATGCCTTCGCTTCCCGTGGCAGGTCTGGTGTTCCTCCTCGCGACGCCTTCTCGCTCGTCGGTGTTGCCCTCTTCCACGCGGCCTCCGCTCGGTCCAGACGCTCCCGGTGGTGCTGATCGCGGATATGTGCTCCGTTCTCCTGTCGGCACCAGCACCTCGGGGACAGCAGGCCATGCCGGACCTCGTCCACACGGCCTGCTGTCCGTCTCCGTCCGGCCAGGGGCGGGTCGCCTGTTTCAGGCCCGTACCGGGATGCCGGGATCTGTGGTCGGCGTCAGTTCACCGGTCGGCGCCGGTTCTTCGAACTCCGACTTTCTCCTCGACATTTCCCTGATCAGGAAGAAGCTGTACAGGGCAAAGAAGGCGAACAGCCACGAACTGAAGATCACGAAGAAGTTCCAGGTGCCCGCCACGGTGAACGGTCCCTCCTTGATCCAGGGAAGAACCACCAGTGTGACGAAGATACTTCCGACCGCAATCGTCGCCCAGCCGGCCCAGGCGGGAAATATTTTCTGCTTCTTGTTGAGAACCGTCCACAGGCCGACGCCGACGCACTGCACCGTGGTGATGCCGTAGGTCATGTCGTAGGTGAACCAGCCGAAAACGTGAAACGCCTTGATCACGCTCGGATCGAGATCGTGTACGAGTATCGCGTTGAGCAGCCACAGGCCGGGGCAGAAGCCAAGTGACCAGGCCGTCAGCGCTCCACCGGCCAGCTCCATCCTGCTCAGCACGTTGGGCCCGCGTTCACTGTCGTTGATGACGCCACTGAGCAGACAGCACCAGGGCAGGTAGAGAAAGGCAACGCTCATGGACACCGCCATGCCGATGGCGATGGACTGGTGGTGCGGTCCGTAGTACCTGGCAACAAGCTCCTCGCCGCTCAGGCCCATCATGTTGGGTGGCGGGACGTTGTGCCCGAAGACTGCCCAGAAAATGATGTACCCGAGTACGAAGGCAGGACCGCACCATGCGATCACAAGATTCAGTCGATTCTCGGTTCTCCTATTCATCTCGATTCCTCACGGTTGTCGTACGAAGTTGCTCGAAGCACTTCCGGCGAACCCGCCCTCTCGTAAACATGGGTGGTATTGTCGCGCGTGGCCAACAGCGCGAACAACCGGAGAAACTACGTATCACCACACGGTTCTCCACCGTGGAAAGTACGCATGCCGACCCTGGCGGCGGCAGTGGGTCCGCGCCTGCTTCGTGCGGAGAAACCATGACGGGGCGGTAACTCCCCGGACTCGGAGACGTCCGTGAGCCGTGGACCGGGTACGGATTCAGTCGAGCAGGCCCCGTCCGATGATCTCTTTCATGATCTCGTTGGTGCCGCCGAGGATCGAATGGACGCGGGCGTCCACGAAGGCCCGGGCGATCGGGTACTCCAGCATGTAGCCGTAGCCACCGTGCAGTTGCACACACCGGTCGACGGCGCGCCTGAACAGGTCGGAACTCCACCACTTGGCCATCGCGGCATCAGTGGCCGACAGGTTGCCGGCCACGTGCTCGGCGATGCAGCGGTCGGTGAACGTCCGGGCCAGTTGGGCCTCGGTGGCGATTTCGGCCAGTTCGAACCGGGTGTGCTGCAACGACGAGATCGGCCTGCCGAACGCGTACCGGTCCTGAACGTACCGGACGGTGATCTCCAGCGCCCGTTCCACCCCAGCCGTGCTGCTCACCGCGATCGACAGCCGCTCCTGGGGCAGGTTCTGCATCAGGTAGACAAACCCCTGACCGAGCTCGCCGAGCACGTTCGCCGCCGGCACCCGCACGTCAGCGAAGAACAGCTCGGCGGTGTCCTGGGCCTTCATACCGACCTTCTTCAGCCGCCGACCGCGCTCGAAGCCGGGCATGCCGCGCTCCACCACCAGCAGGCTGAACCCTCGGCTTCCGGCTTCCGGGTCGGTCCTGACCACCACGATGACCAGGTCGGACAGGATGCCGTTGGTGATGAAGGTCTTCGCCCCGTTGACGATTAAGTCCGCGGCACTGCCAGGGCCGTCCCGCACCGCGGTGGTCTGGATGCCCTGCAGGTCACTGCCGGTGCCCGGCTCGGTCATCGCGATGGCGGTGATCAGTTCACCGGAGCAGAAGCCGGGCAGCCAGCGGCGCTTCTGCTCGTCGCTGGCCAGCCGCAGCAGATACGGTGCGACCACGTCGTTCTGCAGCGGTATACCCGGCCCGCTGGCGCCGGCTCTGATCAGTTCCTCGTCCAGGATCGCGTTGTACCGGAAGTCCTCGACGCCGCCACCGCCGTACTCCTCGGGCACATCGATCCCGAGCAGGCCCGCCTTTCCGGCGGCCAGCCACACGTCCCTGCTGACCTGCCCGTCCTGCTCCCACCGCTCGTGACAGGGCTCGACCTCGCGCCGCACGAACGTCCGAGCCAGCTCACGGAAGGCGTGGTGATCGTCGGTGAAGATGTTCCGCTCCATCGCGACACCCTCCTTCCGTGGCTGCTCGTGCCGGGCCGGCCGTCCGCGGCCTCTGAACGGTCGGTCGGTCACATGTGACCTGATTCCTGGTCGATCGCGACGGGTGGCTGTCCGAGACCAGAACCATCGCGGCCCCCGGACCCGCCGCCCCGCTCGAGACAACGGCCGCACGCGCATTCGGTATCTGTCGCCCCTCGGCTTCTCCGCGCAGCTGAAGGACCGCCTCGTAGAGGCCTCCATAGCCGTTGCTGCGACCCGCCGTAAGCTCCCCGCCGTGTGGATTGAGGGGCAATATACCGCCTGGACCGATCCGGGTGCCGTCGCGCACAAATTCGGCTGCCTCGCCCGGAGCGCAGAACCCGAGGGCCTCCAGCCAACAAAGGGCGTTGAAGGTGAACGTGTCGTCGAGCGCGACAAAGTCCACGTCCTGCCGAACCACGGATGCGCGGCTCCACAGATGTGCTGCCGGCACCTCGGCGTCAAGCCGGTAGCCCGCGAGACCGAGGTCCGTTTCCTCGGCCGCGATCCGCCTTGTTCCGACCRCGTCGATCCACACCGGTGGGTGTGGCCGGTGACCGCGGACATCGGTTGCCGAGACCACCAGCGCGATCGCGGCGTCACATGGCACGGCGCAGTCGAACCATCCCAGCGGGGAGGCGACCATCCTCGCCGCAAGATAGCGGTCCATCGCGAGCGGCGTACGGCACACGGCATCAGAGTTGCGGGCGGCGTGACGCCGTGCGGCGACCGCCACCCACCCCAGCGCCTCCCTGCCGTGGCCAAAGGCCGCGAGGTATTCCGAAGCTGYCAGCGCGACACGGCGCAGCGAGGACGACGCCTCGGCCGAACACCCCTGCTGAGAACCGTCGGCCGTCGGAGCGGGCCACGTACCGGCGCGGCTTCCCCCGCCACCCGGTACGGTGAGGCACAGGACATGACGGCACAGACCTGCGGAAACCGCGAGCATCGCGCTCACGATCGGACCCGTCCGGCCGGGGACGTCGCGCGCGCCACAGTGCCACACGGGTCGCAATCCCAGTACCTGCTCCACTCCCCGGACTCCGCCGGTGGACAAACCGGGTAACCCGGACGAACCGCCGTACACGCACACTCCATCGATATCGGCTCTCGACAGGCCGGCATCCGAAACTGCCGCATGGCATGCCTCGGCAGCCAGCACCGACCATGGCCGACGAAGTCGTCGGTCATGGCGGGAGCGTCCAATGCCGGTGAAGGCGACGTCGTCCTCGAAACGATGAGAGCTGACAGGCTCAGCGCAGTCGACAGTCACAGTCATCGGACTGTCAGGCCCGGACCTGGATGCGACTTCGTTCGACACATGGAATCACAGGAAGTTCCACCAGCCTCCGCGTCGAGAGTTCCGCCGCCACTGACGGGCCGGACACGACATCGATCGTGCCGAAACCAACCTGCCGCGATCGTCCTCGCGCCACACCCCGCCGACAACCGGGTCAACTACGTGGATCCGTGATCGGGTAAGTCGGGACAAACTACTGACCAGCGTCCGGTTGCCCACCGGCCCAGGTCGCGGGTGCGGTCCCTGACCGGCCCGACATGCTGGTCCCTCGGCGGATCTTTCATGCCACGTTCGCCACCGCGGACCAGAAGGAGGGCATGGCCGCCTTCATCGAGAAGCGCCGGCCCGTCTTCCGGGACGAGTGATCGTCTTTCCGGAACGGGTGATCACCATGGGGCGGGGTCGACGCCGGGGTGGCGGTGGCCTCGCTGGGCCGCCGGCCGGTGACCGCCGCCCGCGAGCAGGCGCTGCGGCACGCCCCCGCGCCCGGACGGGCCGGGGGGACGGTCTTCGGCCTGCCGCCGGACACCCGCGTCTCCCCGGAGTGG
>NZ_MOME01000066.1:0-17101 GCF_001983005.1 Protofrankia sp. BMG5.30
CGGCCCCGGCTACGGCATCAACATCGACAAACCCACCCAGACCCGGAACATCGTCTCCTGCACCAACACCGTCACCGCCGCCAACAAAGGCGCGTCCAACGTGACCTGCACACGCTAGGCGCACGCGCCGACGACCTACGGTCAAGGCGACACGGTGGGTTCTCCATCGTCATCGCCGGCCTCGCGGTGGCCGGCCGGTCAGCCCTGGGCCGCCGGTTGCCCCGGGCTCGCGATCTCGCCTCGCCGTTCGGCCAGTTCGTCCACCACGAGCAGGTCGCGGCGGACGCGTCCGGTGCGATAGGCCGCTCGACCGACCCGCTGGGCGATCACCGGCGCGGTGACGAGCTGCAGCAGCGCGACGAGAAGCAGACCGGCGGCATGCCGCGGCGCAAGCTGGACGGCGCTGCCGAGGAGAATCGCCAGCAGCCCCACCGTCTGAGGCTTGGTGGCCGCCTGCAACCGGGACGGGACGTCCGGAAATCTCAGCAGCCCCCACGCTCCCAGCAGCGAGAAGAGCGCACCCGACAGCAGCAGCACGGCGGAGATCACATCGCGGATCATCAGCGGGTGGTTCCTCTCCGCTCGACCAGCCGGGCGGCGGTCAGCGACCCGAGAAAACCCAACAGCGCGACGACCGCGACGAGCGCGATGTTCCAGCCCTCGTTGGCATCCCGATCTCGACCGCGACCCCCGCGACGATGAGGATCACGAACACGTCCATGGCGACGATGCGGTCCAGGTTGGTCGGCTCCACCAGCGCTCTGGCAAGGGTGAGCAGCCCGGCGACGCTGAGCAGGACGAAAGTGATCGTATAGACGACGCTCATCGGCGTTCTTCCCTGTCGGTCCCGTTCATGCTTTTCCTCCCGTTCACCCCGTTCGCTTCGTTCTTCTCGGCCGTCCCGGCCACCCCGCCACGCTGGAAGCCGTCCCGCGCGGTGCGGGTGGCGCCGGCCGCCCGCACGCCCTCATCCGCGCCGAACACCGCGAACACCCGGCRCTCCAGGTCGAGCACGTCCATGCGGATGCGCTCGGCCGCCTGGGCGTCCCCCGCGGCGAGCGCGTACACGTACAGCGCTTCGGCCTCATGGTCGATCTCCAGGACGAACGCGCCGGGCGCGAGAGAGACCGCGTTCGCGGTCAGGGTCGACAGGAGCTCCGAGGACGAGCCCAGCGGCACGGCCACGATCGCGGAGCGCGTCCACGGCCCGTTGCGGATCATCTGCCAGGCAACGGCGACCGCCGACGGCACGATGTCGGCCACGGGATAGCCGAGCAGCTTCAGCGCGGCCAGCGGCCGGAACCGCCGGGCGAGATCGATGGGGCGGACGGGGAACACGAGGAGGATCGCCGCGGCCACGAGCAGCCCGCTGAGCGTGGCGAGCGGGGTGAGTCTGCCCCACAGCAACATCCAGACGGCCCACAGCCACCCGAGCCGGCCCGGCCGGCGCAGCACCCGGGTGTAGAGATCGCGTGGCCGGGCCCGCCGGGCCAGTTCGACCGGTTCGGGCGCCGTGTGCCCGGTCATCGCGCGGCTCCTGCCGGGGCTCTCGCTGGCAGGACGGACTCGACGTATCCCGACGGCTCAAGCAGGTCGTCCGCGGCCCGCCCGCTCAGCGCCAACAGCGGGCCGGCGAACAGCGCGACGGCCAGCCCCACCGCGACCACCCCTCCCGTCGCCAGGATCATCGGACGGTTCACCCGCTCCGTGCCGACCAGCAGGTCGTCCTCGGGCTCCAGGTCGGGCACGGCCGCCCGGCGTGTGCCCCAGAAGGCCAGGCTCCACACCCGGACCATCACGTACAGGGTCAGCAGGCTGGTCAGCAGGCCCGCCCCGACCGCGACGTAGACGAGCCAGCTGCCAACCTGCGAGCCGGCCTGGAGCAGGGCCATTTTCGCCACGAAACCCGAGAACGGCGGGATGCCGGCCAGGCTGAGCGCCGGCATCGCGAACAGCACGGCCGTCACCGGGACCGCCGCCGCGAGACCGGTGGGCAGACCGCCGACCCTCGCGGCCAGGTCGGCGAGGTTCACCGTCCCGGTGGACGCGTACACCAGCGCGAGCATCGTGAGGAACAGCAGGGACGACGTCATGCTGACGATCACGTACGTCATGCCGGCGCGGATACGTCCCGGCGTCGTGTCCAGTGTGATCAGCACGTACGACGAGACGAGCATGACCTCGAACGCCACGAAGAGGTTGAACAGGTCACCGGTGAGGTAGGCGAGCGCCACCCCGGCGACGAGCACCAGGTACACCGACTGGAACACTGTGCTCTTGCCGYGCCGCGTGTCCTCGGTGACGCCCTGCCCGATCGCGTAGGCGAGTACGGCGAACGTCACGACGGCCGAGGTGAGCAGCAGCAGGCCGGAGAGCCGGTCCGCCACCAGGGTGATACAGACCGGACAGGACACGCAGGTCGCGCGTGCCAGCCTGGTGGTCGACGATACCGACGACCATGAGCATCGCGGCTTTGAACAGCCCATGGGCGAGGATCATCGTGGCACCGACGAGGGCCGCGGTACGCGACCCGAACCCGACCAGCGCGGTGAGAAAACCGAGCTGGCTGATGGTGCCGAAGGTGAGCATCCGCTTGGGGTCGACCTGGCCCAGCGCCCGGACACCGCCGAGCAGCATGGTCGCCGCCCCCACCACCACCACCGGGATCCGCCAGCCGTCCACCCCGGCAAAGGCCGGGGTCAGCGCCGCCACGAGGAACACACCCGCCTTCACCATCGCCGCGGCGTGCAGATACGCGCTGACCGGTGTGGGCGCGACCATGGCGGCCGGCAGCCAGGTGTGGAACGGGATCTGCGCGGACTTCGTCAGCGCGCCGAGCAGGACGAGCACCAGCGCCGTCGTGACGACGGCACCGGACGGTGGCGCGGCCATGTTCCCGACCTGCATGTCCCAGACCTGGTTGCCTCCCCTCGGAGGCACCCCTCCCCTCAGGATCGCCCTTCTTCTCGGGGTCGCCGCCGTGCCCGGCTCCATGGCTGTCGTGGTAGGAGAACGAGTCCACGAACACCGCGGTGCCGACGCCGGTGACCAGCAGCACCATGAGCAGCGCCAGCGGGGAGAGCCGGACCGCGAACTCCAGGCCGACGGTTCGGCGCCCAGGCCACCGACTCGGCCGGCCGGCCGCCGTCGAGCACCGTGGCGATCTGGGTCAGCAACCATCCGAAGGTGACGGCCGGCACCGTGGCCGCCAGCAGGAACACGCCACGCCCCAGCCGGCCAGCGAACGCGGGGAGGGCCGCGGCCAGGACGAGATGGGGCGACTACGGCGGCGAGCACGCGGCGCTCCGCTCGTGCCCGTTCCTGCCCTCGTGCCCGTTCTCGAAGGTCTCAGGTGGTCTGGCCATCGGGTGCCCGCTCCCTGCTGGTGTCGAGTTGTTACCGCTGTGTATCTTGTTACCGCTGTGCATCTTGTTGCTGCCGTACATCGTTAGTGCCGTCCATCGTCTCCGCCGTGCGTCTCGGCGCCGTGCCGTCGCGGCAGCGCGACGATCCTGCTCACGCTGTCACAACGCCTGCTCACGCTGTCGCGGCGATGCGTCGCCACGTCAACGACAACCCACTGCCATGGCCCTGCCCGCCGCCGGCGGAACACCACCGCCGTCCGCGGGCCCGTCAGCGCCGCCCGCCCGGAACCCCGCCGTGGCCGTGCCGCCAGACCCGGCAGAGCGGCCGGACACACCCGCTGTCGCGCGCTCGTCCGACACCGGACCGACCTTCCGGGGAAGGCCACGGCGCGCGGTCACACCAGACGCGGACCTCGCCCACAACAGCGGACGCGGGTGACCTGACCGGTGCCACCGATCCGTCCTCCCGATGGCCCGTCGCAGGTCCGCGTCATCGCCGACTCGCTGTGCACCGATGCCGCCATGCCACGATGCGTGCCGCTATGCCGCAATGCGGAGGGCGGGCATCCTGACTGTGCGTTAATTATCACCGTGCCAGCCCCCGTGCGCCACATCCGCATCGACCGACATGTGAGCCGTTGGCCTGACCGTACATGGTCCAAGCTGTCGATGCGGAATGTAACGCTGTGTATTTGCTGATCAGCCAACGCCGCAACAGGGACATCACCCAAAGCAATAATATGAGCACCGCCAACAGTCGGCCAGCAGTCGACGCGGCCATGGCGCGGCGTGGCGCGGCGTGGCGCGCTCCCGTCGCCTCCGTTCAGCCACCACACCCGTCCCCGAAGGGGCCGACCAGGCCGGTGACCACCGAACGGCGCCGAATCCGCCGCCCCTCCCGGGCGCCCTGGCCCTCCCGGCGCGAAGCTCACTCCATCGGTTCCGACGGCACCCGCCGAAGATATTTTTTCGCGACCGGACGGTTCACGGTCACCGTCCTTTGAGGTCGAGAACGTAATCCAGGACCTCCCAGGTGTTCGCGCCGACGGTCCCACCGATCTCGGGCACCTTGAAGAAATCCTGAAAATCGCGGACGGCCCGCTCCGTCAGCGGGCCGAAATCCCCGTCCGGGGACAGCCGGTCGGGATGGTTTCCTTCCCGACCGGTCACGATGTTCAACGCGTTCTGCAGGGTCTGGACGGGACTTCCGGGATCCGGGAAAATGCCGGTGGACGAATGATCCTTCGCACCCCTGGCCAGATTCGGGTAACGCAGGAACCTGTTTCCGGCCGGAAACAGGTCGGTGAAGTCCACCCCCAGCCAGACCGCCCTGTCGTTCACGCCGTACGTCCTGCTGACAACCTCGTCCCGGTTGCCGACGTTCCCCTCGACCGTCGTTATCGTCCGGCCGGACCGTTCGACGCACCAGCCGATGTGCGTCTTCACGGGGGCTACCCCGGTCCGCGTCAGCGTCCAGTCGAAGGCCACCATCATGCCCGGCTGAATCGCGTCCGGCGTCCGTTTTCTCCCGTTTTTGGACGCCCAGCTGGCCAGGTCGACGACCCCGGCGGTCTTGTACGGCAGGGTCACGCCGGCATAGCCGGCCACCACGTAGCAGAACATGACGCACCAGGGTTGGCCGTCCGCGCCGAATTCACGGCCGTACTTGGTGAAGTTGTCGCGCCCGCTGGGCTGATAGGTGGCTTCCTCGCGCCGGCAGGCGTCGACAAGATCCTCCAGGGTCGCCATGCGGACGTCTCCTTCCGGGACACACGCCGGCGGACAGCTCCCCTGGCCCGGCCGCCGCATCCGGGATCATGCGCTGGGAAGAAACCCGGATGTCGAGGAGGTCCGCCGTGTCGGAGCGTAGTCCGCCGAGTCGAGACATCCCGCCGGTGACGGAATGCTGTCATTGTCTTGACAGCCTGCCAGGCCGGTGCGCAAACGCTGCCCGGACAATCCCGATCCGCACGGCCGACGACCGGGCGGATACGAGAATCAAATCCGTTCCACATATCTTCTCTTCGGCTGCCCCACGGGGCACCGCGGCCATGCCACCCGGCCTCGCTCCATACCGCGTCACCCCTGCCATTGTCGTGTTGCCGCGGCCATGTCGGCATCCCGGGCAGGCCATGTCGCCCCCGTCAACCGCCGGCCCGCCATCATCACGATGTACACGGCAGGGCAACGACAGGGCCCCACGACAGGCCACGACAGGCCACGACAGGCCAYGACAGGCCACGACAGGCCACGACAGGCATTGTGAGCAACAGGCATGATGCGTCGATGAGCGGCCAACTCACCGGTGCGATCGCGCTGCCCGACGGGACCATGGTGCGCGGACGTGGCCGGCGCGAACCTCTGCCGCCCGGGCCGCTGCCCGACTATGGCCTCTACCTCGCGTCGCGCCGCCGGTTCCCGCGGCCCCACGGGAACCGGTGGCATCCCGCCTGGCCCGCGGACTGGATCGACTGGCCCGACTTCCGCACCCCTCGGGACGGCGGGATGGCCGCCGCCACGATCTGCCACGCCTACCTGCTCGCCCGCCGCGGGCAGCGGGTCGAGGTCGCCTGTGGCGGCGGCACCGGCCGCACCGGAACCGTCCTTGCCTGCATGGCCGTCCTCGCCGGCCACCCCGCCGCCGACGCCGTTGACTGGACCCGGCGGCACTACCGGCCGCGAGCGGTCGAAACCCCCGGCCAACGACGCTGGATCAGATGGTTCGTCGCCCACCACTCCGACCACTCCGAGACCCAGATCAGCCGCGATCCCGGTGAGAACCAGTAGCACCGCGGATAGCCAGACGCCCTGCGCCGTCCGTTCCTCAGTTGGCTTCCGAGGCCCCACATGCGATGGCCATCGCCCTGTCGGACGACGGCCCGCGACGGGATCGTCGTCGGCCTGGCGTTCCTGCCCGCACGGCCGTCAGCCGGTTGCGGTTGCGGGGACGCCGGTGTGGGTGGTGATGTCGCCGCGGGGATGGTCGGGCAGGTCCCGGTCGGCGTGGTCGGCGTGGAACAGCCCTTCGGCGAGCAGGGCCTGCACGTGCACGTCGGCCGCGGAGTAGTACACGAACGTGCCCTCGCGGCGGCCGCGGACCAGACCGGCCAGGCGCAGCTTGGCCAGGTGCTGGCTGACCGCCGTGGGGGCGGCACCGACCAGTTCGGCCAGGCAGGCCACTGACGACTCGCCGTGCAGCAGCGCCCAGAGAATCTTTATGCGGGTGGGGTCGGCGAGCAGCCGGAAGGCTTCGGCGGCGAGGTGGACCTGCTCGTCGTTGGGCATCTGGAAATCCGGCAGCGACCCGTGCACCCCTTCACCTTAGTCCGAGCATCGCTGCACGCCTGTACGTCTRTGCAGATATCTTCCTAACTATCTATCTTCATGTATTCGCATATATGTTGGCAGGCGTGACACTCCTGACCGGCCCTGTCACGACGGCGGCCGCGCCGCCTGTGCGCCAGCGCCCGCCCCACCGACGGGCCGCCACCGTGTGCGCGTTGGCTCAGGTGCGCTGGGCGGCCCTGGCCGTTGTGTTGTTCCTGCTGGGCGGGTCCGCGCACCTGGCGGGAGCGCCCTGGCCGGTGTGGTGGGGGCTGTATCTGGCCTGCTGTGCCGCCGGCGGCTGGGAGCCCGCGCGGGCCGGGCTGTCCGCGCTGCGCGGCCGCGTCCTGGACGTGGACCTGCTGATGGTCGTCGCCGCGCTCGGCGCCGCCAGCATCGGCCAGGTCTTCGACGGCGCCCTGCTGATCGTCATCTTCGCCTCCTCGGGAGCGCTGGAGGCCGTCGCGACCGCCCGGACCGCCGACTCCGTGCACGCCCTGCTCGACCTGGCTCCCGAACGGGCCACCCGCGTCCGTCCCGACGGCACCGAGGATGTCGTCGACGCGGCCGACCTGAACGTCGGCGACATGATGCGCGTGCGTCCCGGCGAGCGCATCGGCGCGGACGCAGTGCTGGTGGCGGGAGCGAGCGAGGTCGACCAGGCCACGATCACCGGCGAGCCGCTGGCGGTGCCCAGGCTGCCGGGCGACGAGGTGTTCGCCGGCACCCTCAACCGCACCGGGTCGTTCACCGCGCGGGTCCACCGCCGCCCGGACGAGTCGATGATCGCCCGCATCGTCGCCATGGTCGAGGAGGCGTCGGCGACCAGGGCGAGAACCCAGCTGTTCATCGAAAAGGTCGAGCGGCACTACTCCGTCGGGGTGGTCGTGGCGACCGTGGCCCTGTTCGTGGTCCCGCTGCTGTTCGGCGGGGTACCGGAACCGGCCCTGCTCCGAGCCATGACCTTCATGATCGTCGCTTCGCCGTGCGCGGTCGTGCTGGCGACGATGCCGCCGCTGCTGTCCGCGATCGCCAACGCCGGCCGGCACGGCGTGCTGGTCAGGTCGGCCGTCGTCATGGAGCAGCTGGCCGACACGACGGCGGTGGCCTTCGACAAGACCGGAACCCTGACCGAGGGCACCCCCCGCCTCGCCGGCATCCACGCCGCGCCGGCGGCGGGCCTTGCCGACGACGACCTGCTACGGCTGGCCGCCGGCGCCGAACGTCACAGCGAACATCCCGTCGCCGCGGCGGTGCTGGACGCCGCCCGCGGACGCGGACTGATGATTCCCGCCGCCGAGGATTTCGCGTCCGTGCCCGGACGCGGCGTCAGCGCCACCGTCGACGGGCACCGGGTCCACGTGGGTAGCCCTGGCCTGCTGGACGGCGCGCCGTTACCACCATCCGGTGCTGTCGCCGCCCGCGCGCAGGTGCGCGCCGCCGTCGAGGCCGCCCAGGCCGCCGGGCACACCACGGTGGTGCTCACCGTCGACGGCGTCCCCGCCGGGGTGCTCACCGTGGCCGACCGGGTGCGTCCACACGCCGCCGACACCGTGCGCGCCCTGGCCGCGCTCACCGGCAGCACACCGCTCCTGCTCACCGGCGACAACGCCGGCGCCGCCGGCCGCCTCGCCGCCGAGGTCGGCATCCGCGATCCGCATGCCGGGCTGCTGCCAACCGACAAGGTCGCCCTGGTCCGCGCGTTGCAGCGGGATGGCCGGCGCGTCCTGCTGGTCGGCGACGGGGTCAACGACGCCCCCGCCCTGGCCGCCGCCGACGTCGGCGTGGCCATGGGCCGTCACGGCTCCGATCTGGCGTTGCAGGCGGCCGACATCGTCCTCGTCCACGACGACCTGACCGCCCTGACGAACATGATCGCTCTGGCCCGCCGAGCCCGCCGCCTCGTCAGCGTCAACCTGGCCATGGCGGCGGCGTTCATCGCCACGCTGGTCGCCTGGGACCTGTTCGGGCACCTGTCCCTGCCGCTGGGCGTGGCCGGCCACGAAGGCTCCACCATCCTGGTCGGCCTCAACGGCCTACGCCTGCTGCACCCCCGAGCCTGGCATCACCGGAGACAGCGAAACTCCCGGAGGGTAGCGAGCAAAGCAAAACCAGCCCGTGATCCTGCGCGACCCCGATATGAACTGCGGATACGAACTGCGCCTACCCAGGGCGGTTCACAAACCTGGACGGAAGAATACCCCGACACTGGTGGCACCAGTCCGTCCCCGGGAGAGCACAGATGAAGCTTCTTCTCCTGCCGTGTGTCCCGTACGAGCGGAAGTCCGTGCGGCAGCAGATCGCGAGCCTGATCGACCAGGCCGTTCTCGCCGAGCAGTTCGGGTTCGACGCCTACGCGATCGGCGAGCGGCACGACGGTCTCTCGATCTCCTCCTCGCCGGCCGTGATCCTGGCCAACATCGCCGCCCGTACCAGCACGATCCAGTGGCTCACGACCGTCTCCACGCTCGGCCTGCACGATCCGCTCCGTGCCTTCGAGGACTACTCGACGCTGGACCATCTCGCCGACGGGCGCCTCGACCTCGTCATCGGCAAGGGGGGCTACGCGGAGCCCCACCGCATCTTCGGAGTCACCCCAGACGACCAGTGGGACCGGCTGCGCGAGAACTACGAGATCTTCCGCGCGCTGTGGAACGAGACCGACGTGAGCTGGGAGGGGCGCTTCCGGCCGCCGCTGGTCAGGGTGACCGCGCTGCCCCGGCCGGGGCGGCGGAACCTGCGGATCTGGCACGGCGCCAACACGAATCTCGAAAGCGCCGACTTCGCAGCCCGGCACGGCGACCCGATTTTCACCTCGATCGGGACCGCCGCCGTCGGCCGGTATCTCGAGAGCGTGCGGTACTACCGGGAACGGTTCGCCTTCTACGGCCACGATCCGGACCGGGCCCTGGTCGGCGTCGGCACCGGCGGTTTCTTCGCCGCGGCGACGAGCCAGGAGGCGGTCCGGAAGTTCATGCCCGTCTTCGAGCGGCGCCTTGTGTACAACCGCCGCTACGAGCACGCCGCCATCGACCGCATCGGAATCGCCACGGTCGAGGACTTCATCGCCAAGACCTCGGCGCTTGTCGGCAGCCCGCAGCAGGTGATCGACATCCTGCTGACCCAGTACGAGAAATTCCGGTACGATCTCGTGCACATCCACGTCGACGCGGAAGCTCTCACCCCGGAGGACTACCGGGCGGCCCTGGAAATCTTCGCCACCGAGATCGCCCCGGTCATCCGCCGGGAGCTCCCGAACAAGCCGATCGACGACTGGCATACTCCGCGGCCCGTGTCAGAGGCGCCTGTTTCGGTCGCCGCGGACCACGGCTGACCGCACACGAAGCCCCGTCGAGGACATCAAAGATCCCGTAGACGCGACGAGCGCGAGGGCACGCCCGCAATCCCAGGCGAACCCCTGGCCTCCTGCACGCACAGGCTCAGGGCAGGGCTCATTCGGCTCATCCGGCTCATGCCGGTGCGAGAGCGGATGATCCACAGGACTGGCCGGAAACTACGACGGCCGGGGAGGCGGCCGAACGCGGACATGGCGGCGGCGATGCCACGGCCGATCAGAGCGGAGATCATCTCGGTCATCGTGGGCCTCCGAGGGATGCGGTCACGTCGGACGGCTGGGAACCGAGGGTGTTCAGCAGGGCGGCGGGGGTTTCGGGGTCATCGAGGGTGATGGCGAACTGCTTGCCGTCGATGTTTGTCACAACCATGCCAGGGCCGGCGCGCAGGACGAGAGCGGATCGTCCGGGCATGATCCGGTAACCCCAACAGCCCCATTCTGAGGGCCGAATCTCCATGGTTTCGACGGCGCGAATTTTGTTGAGGGGAATGCGCTTGAGCGGGATGTGCAGTAGAAGGGACACGATTCGAAGGCCACGCCAGTCCACCGTGATCCGGAGCCTGATGAAGGACGCCAGCGGCACGGCCACCACAACTATGATCACCAGCCCGAAAACACCGGAGCCGATGTCGCCGGAGAATGTGATCGGGACGTAGACGGCCGTCGACAGTGCGACGACGACGAGTGTCGCCCAGATGAAAATGTTCGCGGTGATGATGCGACTCCATGCGCCGACCTCGGTTTCTCTCAACGGCAGCATCGATGTCGTGCTTGCCGCGGGCACAGACGTCATGGACCTGCCCATCTGGCCGGAGCCCGAAGTGCTACGCGCTGTCCGGGGCACGGTCGCTTCCGTGCCCCGGCTTCTCCATACCCAGGACAACCCCCGGTTCCAGATCCACGAGTTCATCGCCGGGCAGCTTCTTGATGATGTCGCCCCACGCGGTGTCCGCGTGCCGTCCCATGTTCTTGACGATGTCGCCGAACTGTTCGCGCAGCTTGGCGCTGTTCCCCGCGACCACATACCGGCCGTCCCGCCAGGTTGGCCCGACGACGGCGACACCGCGTCCTTCGCCGGCCGGCTGTCCGCGATCACCGCCGATGTTCACACCCGCTTCCTTCCCGAGTTCGGCGGCCTCTTCGACGCTCTCGGCATCCCCGCGGAACCTCTCAGCACGATCGATCGTGCCTGGGCCGGGCTGTGGCCCCGGCCGTTCCGGCTCCTACACACCGACGTCCACCGCAAGAACATGATCCTTTCCGGTGGGCGGACCTACTTCCTTGACTGGGAGCTGGCGCTGTGGGGTGACCCCGTCTATGACCTCGCCGTTCACCTCCACAAGACTGCCTACCAGGCCGACGAACACGACACGCTTCTCGCGTGCCACAAAACCGGACAAATAGGGATGGCAGGCCTGTGACCGGCCCCGGTATTTGGCAGGGTTCCGGCTTGGGGCGCCCGCGAGAAACCTGAAGCCCGCCAGCCGCTGGATCCATCTGAGCCCGTCAATCTGGACCTGTGCCGGCTCGAAACCGGCAGGACATGCGGCCCGCCGCCTTCGGTGACCGCTGGCTTGGCTCCGCGATGGTTCCTCTCCGCGACTGGCGGGTCTTCTGAAAAGGTCAGGAGAAAGTCAGGTCTATGACCTGGTAGAAGCCGTTTCCGGTGTCAGCAACCTCCCATACCGCCAGCAGTACATGGTAGCCGTTCCGGCGTGGAAGGGTGATCGTGTGCCTGGTCGGGTCCGGTGGCAGGAGATCGGCTGACCAGTACGGCTGGCCGGAGAACTGCTCGGTGTGGATGGGAGCCGACTCGAACTGGTCGCGGGAAAGCGGCCTGTTCGGATCCCACCCGTCCCGGGTGAGGAAGTAGTTCCACCGGCGCGTCTTGTGCGCGGCGTGGTAGCTCCAGCTGACCTGGAGCTTCTGTCCGCTGGAGACCGTATGCGTCTGCCAGTCCGACCTGGGTTCGTCCAGCGATGCGGCGAAGTCCTGCCCTGCGCTGGCGATCCTGCCGTCCGCGGGGGGCTGGGCGTTGGGGACGTCGTCGGGGGCGAAGGGGTCGAGCAGACCGCTTTCGGTCGCCGGGAAGAACTTTCCTGCCTCCAGACCGGCGGCCTGCCACGATTCAAGATAGATAGCCGCCCTGGATACGGGTTCGATGACAGACCCGTGACGTATCGACTGTTGTGTTCCTGTGATATCCACCATGACGGAAGCATAGTTCGGCGAGCAGGGGTGTCGTGCGCATCAATCAGCCGGCGAGCGTGTTTCTCGCGAGTTCCCGCCGCCGCGGGACAAAAAGGACGGCGTCCAGAACGGTTGCGATTCTCATAAATTGGTCCGAGCGGCCCGAGGCACCCCGGTTACCGGAGGCGGGCGTCGCTTCCTGCGGTTCGGTCGTGAATCGACGCCGGAGAGTCCAGCCGCAACCTGGCGGCCCGCCACGGACCGGCGCAGGGTCTGTTGCGTTCAGCGGAGTCAAGACATGTCAGGCTCTGCCGAGCCACTGATCAGACCGCCAGTGCGAGCCCGCGAGAACGGTCTACCCGTTGACGGTCAACTGCAGCAGCACGTCTCCTCTTCGGGATGCCTGCTGACGCCGCTTCCAGCGGCGTCAGCCGTACGGCGTGACGCTGGCGATCCCAGCCGGAGTCATCGAAAAGATCCCGCAGACACGATGGAGACCGACCAACACGACGACCCCGACCTGGACGGACAGCCACCGAGCCTCACCGGCTACCTGCCCGGCAGCGGCCCTACGGCCCACTTCCCGCAGAAAAAGATCAACCCCGGTCGGACGAGGCCAACCGGGGTTCGAACATGGCAACTCTGGTGGAGGTGAGGGGACTCGAACCCCTGGCCTCCTCCGTGCGAGTTCATTGTCATGTCGGGCGATCATCGGGGTTCGTCCCGTTCGTCCAGATCGCACCCCGTCAGCGATCGACGTTTCACACGGACGATCAAAGCCGTTCCGGCTCGTCTCGGACGTCTCGTGCACCGGCTTGTGCACCTGGCGCCGTGCCGGGTGGGTGGACGTCCGACGCGCCCGGCGAGCATGGCGCCCCCGGCGCCACGCGCAGTCCGCGGCGCGGCGGACGGACGGGCCCCGCACGGCACGGCGCACCCTGGTCGACATCCCGGCCGAGACGTTGATCCCGGCCGTGTGCGACGGCTTCGCCAGACGTCGAGCCGAGCTGATCACCTCCGTCGGTCGGGCAGGCTTCGCCCTACCCCGGGTTCTCCCGGCCGGGCAAGGGCCGCATCCTCACTCGAGTTCGATCTTTGCCGCCGGCCCTTGCGCGGTCGGGAGGTTCCGGGGTAGCCCTCGGGGTGCCCGTCCGGCGGAGGTGATCAGCGGACATGCCCCCACCCACCACCGGAAACGAACACACATTCGACCCACCTCCAGAGAGAGGGCCGGGGTTCGGGGCGGAGCCCCGTGGTCTTTGCGGCCCGGAGGGCCGCGCTTGAACAAGTAAGGAAAGTTGGCACAGGCCATCCCGATACCGACCAGCAATCAGATAATCACAGAGAGCGATATATCGGGAAGGGGATCAACGAGGGAATGTGTGGGGAAGCGGCCGGGTCCTGGGGAAGTTTCCCTACCCGCTTCCYCGCCCTGCTTCCCCCGGCTCACCTGCGGAAACGCCCTATGGGGAAGTCGTGGACCGCTTCCCCAGCTATCCCTACGACCGCCCCGGAGGGCCGCCGACTTCGCCTCAGGTCACCGCAAGCCGGTAGCAGAGTATGGATCGGTGGCCGGCCATGATGATGTCTGCGGTCTCAACCGGCTTGTCACCAACTCGGTAGGTGCRCTTCATCGCAAGGACGGAGACACCTGGCGGTAGTTCGAGCACCTTGACTTCGTCTGCCATCGGTGGCCGCGCAACGATCTCTTCTTCCACCGAGTCGATCCGCTGGCCGATCAGGTCGAAGCGTGCCACGACACCGATTGCTGCACCTTCCTCGGGCAGCTCGATCGGCGTGCCTACCGTGAGGGCTGCGGGCTCCCATGAGGTGGCCGTTTGAATCGGGGTTCCGTCGTAGCGATAGAGGTATCGCGTCATGATCACTGGCTCGCCGGGCTGGATGGCGAGTCGTTCGGCAACTTGCTCGTCTGCTGTCTCGCGCGTCGTCCGGTGATCCCAGGATGCTCGTCCGCCCGACGCTGTGGCGGACCGGGCGAATGGTGACGTCGACTCCGTAGAACCCGGCGGGCGTCGTCGGTAGAAGTCGGTGGTGATGCGCCGGACCGATGGCCGGGTCTGGACGAAGGTTCCGTGCTGGCCACGGGTCTCAACGAGCCCTTCCGCCTGAAGCTGGGCGATCGCGCGACGGATCGTCTCCTGAGCGGCATTGAACGTCCGGGCAAGTTCGCGGTGCGGAGGAAGCCGGCTACCCGGCGGGTACTCCCCTGCTTCGATCTTGCCTCGCAGCGATGCCGCGATCCGGGCGTATGGCAGGCGGCTTGGCGTGGACATGCCCTAGACCATATCGAGCACACCGACAGAAGATCTTCAAAAGATGCCCTAGGGCATGTGGACATGCCTTAGGGCATGCTGCTACTGTCGACACACGCCGGGACGGGAGGCAACCCGTTGAGGCGGCCGGGCCTTCTGGACATGAAGAAGGCCCGGGTGGGAGGCAACCCACACCGGGCCGGACGCGACTTGGCATCGCTCCTTGGAGCGTACAGCGTCTGTCCTTCCTTGTGGCGCCTTCCACGTCTGGTGTTGGCGTGCTCCCGGCCGGGTGCCGGGGCTGGTGGAAGGGCGTGTGATGACGCTTCCTGTCCTGCTTGCCGCTGATGACGGCGACGGTGGGTCCCGTACGGGTGTGTGCGCCCTGTGCGGGGTGCCGGACTACGAGGAAGGCACCTACGGGCCGACGGTGTCCTACGCCCGGCCGGTGGTGCCGCTGTCGTTCGAGCTGATGGTGGCGGCGGTGGCGAACTCCGGCGCGGACGACGACGAGCTGTCGACCCCGGCGCAGGTCCGCCACCAGATCGACTTGTTCATCGGGTTCAACGGCAGCAACGCCGCGCAACGGTTCGTCGAGGAGACCGAGACGTCCGTGTTGGACGCCGACCAGGTCGCGGGGTTGGCGTTCGCCCGCCAGGCGGTCAGCGAGATGCTCGCGGCCGAGGCGGCCGGGGGTGCCCGGTGAGCGGTGGTGGGAAGCGGTCGGTGTCCCCGCGCTCGTGGCACAGCGGCGAGTTGGCGATGGCGCTGTCCGCGTCGGACATGCCGACGCGCGGTGAGGCCACCAACGAGCAGGGGTGGGGGTTCGTCGAGCAGGGCGCGGCCCGTCTGGGCGTGCCGGAGGTCCGGGAGCGGGACCGGGCGGCGGCGGAGACCCGGCGGCGTGCCTTGAGGAGCCGTGACGAGCAGACGTGCCGGACGTTGCTGTCTGCGGCGTCGGCGCTGTACGGCGGTAAGCGGCGTGAACGGCAAAGCGTCGATGTGGCGTCCGGGCTTCTGCTCGACCGCAAGACCCGGGGTGCCCGATGACGCTGCCGCGGGTGAAGAGCACCGGGACAGCAGGGACGACCCGGGCCCTGTCCGGTGGGGCTGTCCTGGTCGTCGCCGGGGTCTGCGCCCGGCCGGGGTGCGACACGCGGGAGCACCGTGCCGGTTCCGGGGTGTGCCACTGGCACGGCCTGTCCGCCGTGCAGCGCGACGCCCTGTCTGGGGCGATCGGCTAGCCCACCGGCCCACCGGCCCTCCGTACCGATATCCACCTGACTCGACAGGAGACGTTCGCGATGATCACGCCTGCCCCGGCGGCCACTCCTCCTACCGGCGCCGCGCTGGCCGCTTCGACCCCGCCGGGGGTGGTCGACCCGTTGGCGGGTCTGAAGCCGTTGATCTCGGTGGGGGTCGCCGCTGAGGTGTTGGGGTTCTCCCGGGCGGTGGCGTACCGGTACGCCAAGGCCGGGCAGCTTCCGGTCCGGCGGATCGGCGGCCGGCTGTACGTCGTCACCGCGCAGCTGCGCGACCTGCTCACCCCGGACGGTCCGGCGGAGGACAGGGCGTGAGTTGTCCGGGCCACGGCACGCCGGTACCGGGGCCACCACTGGTACCGGAGCCACGGCCACCCCTGGTACCGGAGCCACGGTCAGCGGTGGTACCGGAGCCACGGCCGGTACCGGTACCGGGGCCACCGTCGGTCGTGGTACCGGAGCCACGGCCCACGGCGGTAACGGACCGTCGCAGGGAGGCGGACAGGGAGCCGGCCCGGCCACAGGGAGTTCTCCCTACCCGCCTCCCTGGCGGAACTCCCCGGCCTGACCTGCGCAGACGTCCTACAGGGAGGCAGGGAGGCGTGCCTGAGAGACCCGCCTGTGCCCCCCAGCGTCGCCGGGAGCTCTGCGGACCTTGCCTCCCTCCCTCCCGGGCCGCACCCGCCGGCAGTCACACAGGGCGTACGGCGGGGGCTGTAGAGGGGTGCCCGCGGTCCCCGGCCGSCACCACACCCCCGGYTACCCACCGGCGCCGACGGGCCCGCCCGTAGACACCCCCCGCTACACCCGTAGCGGGCCGTGTAGGCCCCGCTGACCAGGCATGTAACGGCCGTAGCGGGGGACTGCCCCCGCCCGCCGTCCCGTCCCGTTCCGGCCGAGAGGAAGGGTCCGCGTTGCACCCCACCCCGCCTGCCGCAACCACTACCCCTCCCGGTGTTGTCCGGCCATTGACCGGCATGTTGGAACAGCCCAGGCCGGCCGGCCGTTGCCGCGTGTGGGACCACATAACACACAATCGCGCGTCTTCCGGGGCGTGCAGCCTGAAGCGTAGGGTCGGGCCGTGGCAGCCCTTCCGTCATGCGCGGCATACCACATATAAAAACTCTCTTCTTCCCGGTCCCACCCGCCACTTCCTTCCCCTTTTCCTGTCCGGGAACCAATGCCGCTAAGATAAGATCCGCCCGGTGATCATTATCGTTGGAGCGAAACGCACGCCTCCGTCGGATGACTTCTTGGTCGGGAAGTTGTGTCGGTTTCCTTTCTTGCTGACGCGAGGGTAGCGTCGGGGTCTGCGCTCCCGTGTGATTCGTT
>NZ_MOME01000067.1:0-16399 GCF_001983005.1 Protofrankia sp. BMG5.30
CATCAGGAAGATCAAGCTGGTCACCGACAACGGGGCGGCGTTCAAGGGCGCGGTCTTCGCCCGGTTCGTCGCCTCCCGGTCCGAGCTCCTCCACATCCGCACCCGGCGCAAGAGCCCCGGCCAGAACGGCGTCCGTGAGCGCGCGTTCGGCTCGTTGAAGTACGAGCACCTCTACCGACACGAGATCGACACCCTCGACGACCTCGTCCGCGAGGCGAACGCCTACCGGGAGATCTTCAATCGTGTCCGGCCGCACGAGGCCCTCGGTTTCCACCGGCCGATCGAGATCCACCACAATCCCACCCTCAAACCCCCCACCAAGATCGGAAATACCCAACCTTCAGGTCAAGATTTCTGAGCCAAGATCTTGACGCGGGACACTCGAACGGGCGGTCGGTGGGCGGTACGGGCTGGGGCTGCTCGCGCTGCTCCTGGTCGGCAAGATCGTCGCCACGAGTCTGACCATCGGCATCGGGGGGTCCGGTGGGGTCTTCGCCCCCTCCCTGTTCGTCGGCGCGGCCACCGGGGCCGCGTTCGGTCTGGTCGCGCACGACGCCGCAGGTCATCTGGTCGCGCCGGTCGGGGCCTACGCGCTGGTCGGCATGGGCGCGGTCTTCGCCGGTGCGGCCCGTGCGCCCGTCACCGCCGTGCTGATCCTGTTCGAACTCACCGGTGAGTACACGATCATCCTGCCGCTGATGGCCGCGGTCGTGATCGCGACCCTGACCAGCGCCCTGCTGTCCCATGAAACGATCTACACGCTCAAGCTCACTCGACGAGGCGTCGACCTTGGCGCGTCCCACCAGTCCCGTCGGTTGCGCAACCAGCCGATCACCGCCGCGCTGGGTCCGCCACCAGMGGCCCTGCCGGCCGCGGTGCCGCTCAGGAGCGCGGCGGTGGCGCTCGCCCGTGCCCCACACGGTTGCCTGCCGCTCGTCGACGACGCCGGCCGCTACCAGGGAGTGGTCACCGCGCAGGCAGTCGCCGACGCTCTCGACGTTCCTAGCCGTGCCACTCGGAGCGCAGGCCACCTCGCCGTTCAGCGTCCGAGTGTCACCACTGCCTCCAGCCTCGCCGATGCCCTCGACGCCTTCGAAGGCGCGTCCAGTGGGGGCATCGTCGTCCTCGACCCCCGGCAGGGTCACATCGTCGGCTGGATCACTCACCAGTCGATCCTCGCCGCGATRCACCCGCCGCCCGCCTCTCGGCAGGCGGCCGCGACCCTCCCGGGAGGTGGGCCGCAGGTCGGCGATCAACCCTCGCCCTCACGAACGGAGGCCATCGTGGTGCCCGAGGYGGGGACGGACTGATGCCGGCCTCGATCCGCGAGTCGCATCCTCATGAGGACCGCCAGCGGTTACCGGGGCTGGTGAGGGCAGTCCTCAGGGAAGCGTGAGCGGGAGCGTCATACCGTCCAGCGCGGTGGGGCAGGCGCATTCCCGTGTGCTCGGGAGGGCGGCCACCGTGAGGCGGACGAGCTCGCGCAGAGTATCGACGGAACGCGCGAAGACCTCGAAGACGTCGGCCTGGGCGACCGACGTCCCGCCGTCGACACCGGCGTCGTGGTCTGTCACGAGGGCGATCGACACGTAGCAGAGCGCGAGCTCGCGGGCGAGAACCGCCTCCGGATGGCCGGTCATGTTGACCAGTGACCATCCCTGGCCTGCGAAGAAGCGGGACTCCGCCCGGGTGGAGAACCGCGGTCCCGGTACGACCACCATCGTCCCGCCGTCGACGACGCCGACACCGAGCTCGGTCCCGGCCTTGAGTACCGACGTCCGTGCGGCCGGGCAGTAGGGATCGGCGAAGGACACGTGGACGGCACCCTCGTCGTAGAAGGTCGTCGCACGGCCGGAGGTGCGGTCGACGAGCTGGTCGGGCAGCACGAACGTGCCCGGGCCGAGTTCCGGCCGCAGCGAACCCACGGCCGCGGGTGCGATCACCTGCCGGACGCCGAGGCTGCGAAGCGCCCAGAGGTTCGCGCGGTAGTTCACCCGGTGGGCCGGAAACCGGTGGTCACGGCCGTGGCGGGCGAGGAACGCGACCGGGCGCCCGTCCAGGCTGCCGACGGCGATCGGGTCACTGGGTTCTCCGTACGGCGTGGTCACCTGGATGTCGGTCGCATCCTCGAGGAACGAGTACAGGCCCGTTCCCCCGATGACCGAGATCTCCGCTCGCGTCATTCCCCGCCTCCATGCCTGACGACTCTCGAAAGCCCGGTCTGCCGCCCGGTGCCAGGTGCCAGCCGGAATGCCGGCCATCCCGGCGGGCGCGGAACAGACCGGCCGGGACCGACCGGCCTCTCGGCCGTGAATGCACTGTGCGAGAACGTATGCCGGCGTRGCCGCCGGCTGACGGGCACGGGGGGAGGCTTCCGCGGCTCGTAAGAACTTCCGACCTTGTCGTAGGCGATGCCTACGGACGGCGGCTGGCCCGCCTTGCACTTGGCCCCCGGGCCACCCGCGCCTTGTCCACGAGGCCGCCACGGCGGCGGGTTGACAGATCCGATCTGCCCGCTAGATTTGTGGTCGATCGACCAACTACTGGGGGTGTCGGTGGGGCGGCGGCAGCTGTTCGACTCGGACGAGGTTCTGCTGACGATGATGCAGCTGTTCCGCTGCCAGGGGTTTCACGCCACGTCGTTACGGGATCTGGAGGCTGCGACCGGGCTGCATCCGGGCAGTCTGCACCGCTCGTTCGGGAACAAGGACGAAATCTTCCGTTCGGCTTTGGACGCCTACGTCGAGCGGGTGGTCCGCCGGCGGGTAGCCGAGCATCTCCAGCGGGTCGACGACCCGCTGTCCGGCATCCGAAGTTACTTCACCTCGACGTTCGAGACCGGGCTGGACCATGATCCGGGCTGTCTGGTGACGAACAGCGCGGTGGAGTCCTACGCGCTCGACGAGCTGACCACCCGCGGTGTGCGGCGAGGGCTGGAGGAGATCGAACGGGGCTTCGCGGGCGCGGTGGYACGTGCCCGCGCGGCCGGCCAGGTTCCCACGGGCCTGCCTGCGGACCGTCTCGGGCTGCGACTGCTGGTCGACTACCAGGGTGTGCTGGTCCTGGTGCGGTCCGGCGCCGAGCGGCCGCGGCTACGGCAGGTCACCGAGGACATCGTGGCCTCGCTGCGGGAAGCGCCCGGCTGACCGACGCACCCCACACGCCCGGAGCGATCGACGCCCCCAGAGCAATCGATGCACCCGGAGCGGTTCGCCGCAGAGCGGCGCGGTAGCCGCATCCGCTCAACCCATGGCAACGACCGCCACATCCTCGCCGGTCGTTGATTCCGTCGACCTCTGTTTCAGCATGCTCACGTTCAACTGGAGGTTCGCTGTGGCCTGTCCCAGAGTGGCAGTCGTTCTCACCTCGACTGCTCGCTTCGGCGAGTCCGATCGTCCGACCGGCTTCTGGTACGAGGAACTCGCCGCCCCGTACTACGCGCTGACCGACGCCGGCGTCGGGGTCACCATGGCCTCGATCGCCGGCGGGCAACCTCCGGCCGATCCCGCCAGCCTCGCGCCGCCCGCGGTCACCGACGCGGTGGACCGGTTCCGTACCGACTCCGACGCGCTTGCCCGCCTGGCCGCGACCGAACCCGTGGCCGGCCTGGCCGCGATCGGCCTCGACGGCATCATCCTGGTGGGCGGCCACGGAACAATGTGGGACTTTCCTGACAGCCCGCCGCTGGCCGAGCTGTTGACGGCCGTACTCGCTCGGAACGGGACCGTCGGCGCGGTCTGCCACGGAGCCGCCGGGCTCCTGAACACCCAGGTCGCGGAACACCCGGCCGTTCGGGRCCGGCAGCTGACCGCTTTCAGCGACGCCGAGGAGGAACTGGTCGCCGCGACCAGTCTCGTCCCGTTCTCCCTCGAACAGCGGCTGCGCGCCCTCGGCGCCAGGTACTCCGCGGGCCAGCCCTTCGCCCCTCACGTCATTCGGGACGGTCAGCTCGTCACCGGGCAGAACCCGGCTTCCTCGGCGCAGGTCGCCGCCCTCGTCATCGAGTCGATGCGGCAGGCCCCCACCACGTCGACCCGGCCGTGAGCGGAAACCGGGAGCTCGCCCAGCACGTCCTCGACCAGGTGGAGGACGCAGCGGACGGGATGACGCTCAGACGGTTCTTCGGCGGCTGGGCGTTGTGCCACCGTGGCCGCCAGGTCGGGATGGTCATGGACACCCTCTTCGTCAAAGTCGCCGACGACGAACGGCTGTCATGGGAGGCGGCGGGCCGGCGGCCTTTCGCCTACCAGGCGGCTGGAAGGACCGTGACGGTCCGCGCGTACTACAGCGTTCCCGACGAGGTCCTCGACGATCGCGAAGCCCTGGCTGACCTGATCCGCCATGCGATCTCCACGTCCTCTCAGAATGCTCGGACGTGAGACGGCGGCGCTTGCTGTCGCCCGGCGGTTCTCGCAACCAGCTTCCGTCGGTGAGCGGCTCGGTCACTGGTGAGCGAACGCTGATCTTCGTGGGGTCGCGGGGCCGGCGGTGTACGGCTTCCGGCCGTAGTGGGGTGAAATGCGTCGCGGCTGGGGCTGTCGGGCACTATTGTGAACGGCGGTGCGCCGGGAAGTCTGGTCGGCATGAGGGACGCGTCTGTCCCGTCTACATCACGTGACCTGTTCTACGTGGTCGTGACGGACACGCAGACGGCACATGCGACTGGTCTTCCCGGAAGGGGTTATATGGCTGCGGCTTCACGCGGCATCCAGGGGCGGAAGCGCCCGCAGCGGTCCGGATCGTCCCCACGTAGGCTGCTGGCGCGGCCGACTTGGTCGCGCGCTCAGCAGGTCACGGACGTACTGCGTAGCGAGACGGTTGGCGGCCTTCTACTCCTGGCAGGCGCGGTGGTGGCGCTGCTCTGGGCCAACTCGCCCTGGCGAGCTGGTTACGAGACCCTGACCGACGCCCACCTCGGTCCGGAAGCACTGCACCTGCACCTGTCCCTGGCACACTGGGCGTCGGACGGCCTGCTGGCGATCTTCTTCTTTGTGGTGGGCCTCGAGCTCAAGCGCGAGTTCGTCCTCGGTGAGCTCAGATCGCCGAGCCGAGCGGCCCTGCCCGTCATCGCGGCCGTCGGCGGGATGGCACTGCCCGCCCTGATCTACACCCTGGTCAACATGGTCTCCGCGGGAGGGGCGCTGGAGGGGTGGGCTGTGCCGACGGYGACGGACATCGCGTTCGCGGTCGCCGTGCTGGCGGTGATCAGCACACATCTGCCGGTGGCGCTCCGCTCGTTCCTCCTGACGCTGGCCGTCGTCGACGACCTCCTCGCCATCGTGATCATCGTGGTGTTCTTCACGGATTCACTCAGCCTGGTCTCGCTGGCCGGCTCGCTCGCGACGATCGCCGTGTTCATGCTGGTCGTCAACCGGGGTATCACCCGCTGGTATCTGTTGGTGCCGCTCGCGGTCGTTGCGTGGGCGCTCATGCACGCGTCCGGCGTGCACGCCACCATCGCCGGGGTGCTGCTCGGGTTCGCGGTGCCGACCCGGCCCGCTTCGGGGGAGCAGCACGGGATGTCTGAGCGGTTCGAGCATCTCTGGCGGCCGGTGTCCGCCGGCGTCGCTGTCCCGGTCTTCGCGCTGATGTCGGCCGGTGTGTCGCTAGGGGGCGGGGGGATCGGCGCGGCCCTGCGTGATCCGGTGGGCCTGGGTGTGGCGCTGGGGCTGGTGGTGGGCAAGCTGGTCGGGGTGCTGGGCTCGACGTTTCTGCTGGCCCGCTTCACGCGTGCCGAGCTGGACGAGAACCTGTCCTGGTGGGACGTTCTCGGCGTCGCGCTCCTTGCCGGTGTGGGCTTCACTGTGTCGCTGTTGATCGGTGAGCTGGCGTTCGGTGACGGCACTGAGCGTGATGAGCATGCCAAGGCGGCGATCCTCGTGGGCTCCCTGACCTCCGCCGTGCTCGCGGCGGTGGTACTGCGCACGCGTAACCGGGTGTATCGCAAGATCGAGGAGGAAGACGCGGTCGACCGGGACGGGGATGGCGTCCCAGACGTGTTTCAAGAATCCGCCGCCGGGGACACGTCCGACATCTCCCGCCCAAGGTGATCTGAGGGGGCCTGGCCGTCGTCGCTCAGCCGCGGAGTGGGTCGAGGGCGAAGGCGACCATCCCTTCGGAGAAGGTGACCGTCGCCCGGTGGCCGAGAAGGTCGCGGGCACGGTCGGAGGAGGCGACGATGTGCCGGACGTCGCCCGTCCGGTACTGGCCGGTGATGACGGGCGCGGGCCCGCCGAACGCGTGCGCCAGGACACGCGCCATCTCCCCGACGGTGTGTGCCTGCCCTGAACCGACGTTGACCGGGACGAGGTGGCCGGCGTCCGGGCGGCGGCGTAGCGCCGCCAGGTTGGCGCGGGCGACGTCGTGGACGTGGACGAAGTCGCGCAGCTGGCCGCCGTCCTCATGCACCAGGGGCGGCTCACCCCGCTCCAGCGCGCTCCTGAAGATGGACGCGACGCCGGCGTAAGGGGTGTCGCGCGGCATCCTCGGGCCGTAGACGTTGTGGTAGCGCAGGGCCACCGCTGTGCCGCCGGTGCCCGCGGCCCACGCGGCCGCGAGGTGCTCCTGCGCGACCTTGGTGGCCGCGTAGACGTTCCTGGGGTCCAGTGGGGCGCTCTCGGTGACGGGGATGCTGTGCAGCGGACGTTCGCACCGGGGGCAGGGCGGTTCGTAGGCGCCGCTGTCCAGGTCGGCGGGCCGGCGGGGTCCGGGGCGCACCACCCCGTCGGCCGGGCAGCGGTAGCYGCCCTCGCCGTAGACGACCATCGAGCTGGCCAGGACGAGACGCCCTGTGCCGCGGCGGGCCATCGCGGCCAGCAGGACCGCTGTGCCGAGGTCGTTGTGGGTGGCGTAGACCGGCAGGTCGTCGAGGTCGACGCCCAGTCCGACCATGGCCGCCTGATGGCAGACGGCCTCCACCCCGCCGAGCGCCGCCTCCACCGTGGCCCGGTCGGTGACGTCGCCGACGAGGAACTCCGCGGCGTCGTTGATCTCCGGTTTCGTCCGGTGCACGGCCGGGAGCAGGGCGTCGAGTACCCGAACGGTGTGGCCCGCGCCGATGAGCGCGTCGACGACGTGGGAACCGATGAAACCGGCGCCGCCGGTGACGAGAACCCGCATGCCCGCGACGCTAGTGCCGCGGGCGCCAGCCGGATCTTACGAACCGGGGAAGCCCGAAGCCTCGCTCCGGTGCCGGTCGAAGGGAGGAAGAGAGGTAGGAAGAACAGGGAGGGTGCTGGCTGGCAGGGGCTCAGGCAGCCGGCAGCGCGATGACGAAACGGCAGCCACCGTGCTGGTTGTGGACGGTGACGTCGCCACCGTGCGCCTCCACGATGCCCCGGACGATCGCCAGCCCGATGCCGGACCGCACCCGCGGCTGGTGGGGGTGATCGCTACCGTCGCCGGGGGTGCGGGCGGTCTCCCCACGGAAGCCGAGGTCGAACACCCGAGGCAGGTCCTCGGCGGGGATCCCCCCGCACCGGTCGGCGACCGCGACGATCGCCTGGGCGTCCCCGGAGGGGAGTGTCCCGTCGCCCTGCCCCGTGCCGCCGCCCCGCGCGACCCGGACCTCGACCGTGCCGTCCTGGGGGGTGTGACGGATGGCGTTGACCAGCAGATTCGTCAGCACCCGGCTGACCTGGGCGGTGTCTGCGTCCACGTAGACGGCGTCCTCGGTGCTGCCGGTGACGGTGACCCGTTTGGCGCGGGCGATCGGTCCGACGGCGGCGACCGCGTCCGACACGATGTCGTCGAGGCTGACCTTCTCCAGCGTCAGATGGAGGGCCCCGGCCTGGAGCCGGGCGAGTTCGAACAGGTCGTCGACCATGCCGGTCAGCCGCTCGGCGTCGGCGAGCATCTGCCGGTGGTACCGCTCGGTCGTCGCCGCGTCCACGGCCATGCCGTCCGCCAGTGCCTCCGCGGTGGCCCGGATACCGGCCAGCGGGGTGCGCAGGTCGTGGCTGATCCAGGCCACCAGCTCGCGCCGGCTGGCCTCGAGCGCGCGTTCCCGGTCCCGCGCCTCGACGAGCCGGACATGGGTGGCGTCGAGCGTGCGGGCCAGAGCCGCCAGTTCCTCGGACGGGACGTCGCCGGCAGGCTGGTACGACAGGTCCCCGAGGGTGTCGGCTGCCCGGGTCAGCGAACCGGTGGCCCGGACGACCGGCCGGCCGAGGCGTACCGCGCTCAGGGCCGCGACCAGCGCCGAGACGGCGACGACGATCAGCACCACCCGCAGGTCGTGGTCGGAGAGGAACATCGCGCGGGCGGTGCCGACCACGCCGGCCGCGACCGCGACGACCGGCACGACGCAGAGCACGAGCGCGGTGGTCCACAGCGGCCGGGCGCGATGTCGGCGCAGCAGCGGGACGCCGCTGAGAGCGACGGCCGCCGAGCAGGCCAGGGCGATACCGACGATCTGCAGGTCCGCGCTCACGCAGTCGCCTCGTCCCAGGCCGGCCGGCCCCGGGCGTCGTCCGTGGGCGACGGCCCGGTCGGCCCGGTCGGCCCGACGGGGTCGGCCGTGTCGGGGATGGGTGCGGCCGGTGGGTCGAACCGGTAGCCGACTCCCCACACGGTGACCAGCAGCCGGGGTGCTCTCGGGTCGTCTTCGACCTTCTCGCGCAGCCGACGGATGTGCACCGTGACGGTCGAGGGGTCGCCGTAGGTCCACCCCCACACCTGTTCCAGCAGCTCGGCCCGGGTGAAGGCGCGGCCGGGATGGCGCAGCAGGAACGCCAGCAGGTCGAACTCGCGCACGGTGAGGCCGAGCGGGGCACCGTGGCGGGAGGCGGTGCGCGCGGCCACGTCGACGGCCACGGCTCCCGCCCGCAGGACGCCCGGCGCGGGGCGTGCCGCCTCACCGGCCCGGCGCAGCACCGACCGCACCCGCAGCGTGATCTCCCGCGGGGAGAACGGTTTGGTCACGTAATCGTCCACGCCGCACTCCAGCCCGGCGACGCGATCGGCCTCCTCGCCCCGCGCCGACAGCATGATGACCGGGACGGGGGCCAGCTCCCGCAGCCGGCGGCAGACCTCCAGGCCGTCGAGGCCGGGCAGCATCCGGTCGAGCACGACCAGATCCGGGGTGGCGGCCTCGACCATCCGCAGCGCGGTCGGCCCGTCCTCGGCCCGGTCGACGTCGAAGCCGGCACTGCGCAGGTAGCGGTCGACGATCTCGGCGACGGTGGCGTCGTCGTCGACCACGAGGACACGGGCCACCGGGCCACCATAGAGCGCCGGCAGCCGCCGCGGGCGGCGCTGGAACCGGCCGTCACCGATTCGTAAGAAGCTCCGCGCAGACCGCGGCGAGTCGGCCGCCGGGCAGCGGATTTCCTTGTTTGGTAAGGGTCGGTGCGTACAGGTCGTCACTAGAGTGCCGATCATGATCACGCAATGTGACCCGACGCAGGCGTCGGTGGATGTCGTCCTGCCCTGCCTCGACGAAGCCGAGGCACTGCCCTGGGTCCTGGACCGACTGCCGCCCGGCTACCGTGCCGTGGTCGCGGACAACGGCTCCCGCGACGGGTCGGCCCGCGTTGCCCGCGAGCGGGGCGCCGTGGTCGTCGACGTGCCGCGGCGTGGCTACGGTGCGGCGGTCCGGGGCGGTCTGCTGGCGGCGGGCGCCGAGGTGGTCTGCGTCTGCGACGCCGACGGGTCGCTGGACCCCGCGCAGCTCCCCGGCCTCGTCGCCGAGCTGACGGCCGGGCGCGCCGACCTCGTTCTGGGCCGGCGGCGGCCGACCTCCCCGCGAGCCTGGCCGCCGCATGCGCGGCTGGGCAACGCGGTCGTCGCCCAGCGGCTGCGCCGCCGTGGCGTCCCGGTCCACGACCTCGGCCCGATGCGGGCCGCGCGGCGCGAGGCGCTGCTGGGCCTTCCGATCGCCGACGGGCGCTTCGGTTACCCCCTGGAGCTGCTGCTGCGTGCCGGACAGGCCGGCTGGCGCATCATCGAGACGGATGTCGACTACCGGCCGCGGGTCGGGCGGTCGAAGGTGACCGGGACGCCGCTGGGCACGGCACGGGCGGTGCGGGACATGACCGCAGCCCTGGCGAGGCTGCGATGACCGCGCAGCGGCCCCCGGCGCAGGTCCCCGGGGAGCGGACACCCGTGGCGCCGGTCCCGGTGGGGCCGGTCCCCGCGGTGACGCTGCTGGTGGTGGCGAAGGAGCCGGTTCCCGGACGGGTCAAGACCCGGCTGACACCACCGTTCACTCCCGAGCAGGCCGCCGCGCTGGCCGAGGCGGCCCTCGCGGACACCCTGGACGCGGTCAGCCGTCTCGCCGGGCGCACCGGCGCCGGCATGGTCCGGCCCGTGCTCGTGCTCGACGGTGCCCCCGGCCCCTGGCTGCGGGTGCCGGTCGAGACGGTCCCGCAGGCTTCGGGCCCGTTCGACGTCCGCCTGGCCGCCGCCTTCGACACCGCTGCCGGCAGCCCCGCGCTCCTGATCGGGATGGACACCCCACAGCTGACCTCAAACCTGCTCGCGGACGCCTGCCGGCAGCTGGCCAGCGCGGACGCGGTGTTCGGCCCCGCCGCCGACGGCGGATGGTGGGCGCTGGGCCTGCGTCGCGCCGACGGCCGCCTGCTGCACGGGATCGCGACCTCGCGGCCTGACACCGGGGCCCGCCAGCTTGACCGGCTGGTCCGGGCCGGCCTGCGGGTCGCGCCGCTGCCCGTGCTGAGGGACGTCGACACCGCGGCCGATGCGGAGGCTGCGGCACGCCTTGCCCCGCACGGCCGCTTCGCCGGTGCTCTCCAGGCGATCCGGGCCAGCGAGGCCGGCGAGGACTGTTCGCGGGTCGCGAGATGACGGCGGCGGCGCGCTCCGCGCGGAACACCGTGGGCGACGACGGACCCACGCAGGCGCGTCCCCCGGCCGCTGCCCCAGTCCGGGCCCCAGCCGCTGCCGCTGCCGAGGGCGGCGCTGGCAGTCCGCCGACCGCCCTGTATGAGGCGGCGCTGCGCTCCACGGACGGCCGGTTGTGGGTACGCCACGCCGACGGTCGGCGGGCGCCGTTGCCGGTGCTCACCTGGCGCGGTGGGCTGGCCCCGGGTGACGCCTCCCTGCTGCGGCGGTGTGCCGGCCCCACCCTCGACGTCGGCTGCGGTCCCGGCCGGCTGGCGGCCTTTCTCGCGCGGCGCGGTGTGCCCGTGCTCGGCATAGACGTGGCGCCTTTCGCCGTCCGCCTCGCCCGCCGGGCGGGCGCGCCCGCGCTGTGCCGTGACGTCTTCGGCCCGCTGCCGGGAGAGGGACGCTGGTCGACACTGTTGCTGGCCGACGGCAACATCGGCATCGGGGGTGACCCGGGCCTGCTGCTCGGCCGCGCCGCCGAGCTGCTCGCCCGGGAGGGCCGGGTCCTGGTCGAGCTCGGCACCGACCCGGAGCCGGGCCGCGGGCCCGTCCGCCTGGAGGGGCCGGACGGCCGGGTGTCGCGGCCGTTTCCCTGGGCGTTCGTCGGGCCCGGGGAGATCACCCGGCACGCCGCGGCCGCCGGCCTGGAGGTCGTGGCGACCTGGGACAGCGAGCGCCGTCGCTTCGCGGCCCTGGCCTGGCGGTGAACTGGCCTGGCGGTGAACACCCGGTCGTCCGCCCGTTCCCCGCCAGGCATCCCTCTCCGCAGCCCGCGTCACCGGGGTGCCACCGGGGTCGGTTCTGTCACAGGGAGGAGCTCTGCCGACATGCCTCCGGGGTGGGCCCTGCCGTTAGGTCGGGCCCTGCGTGGGTCCCTGGCGCCGCCGCGCCTGGACCGCCCGGACGGCGAGTACGACTCCGGCGCCGGCCCACACGGCGCCGAGAACGATCGCCAGGTTCCGCCCGTAGGGCAGCGGGTTGACCGTCGGGTTGCCCGGCGAACCGCCGTAGCCGCGCCACAGCGGCAGGCTGGCGAGGGCGACGGCCCCGCTGACCAGGAACGCACCCTGGACCACCGCCCGGTAGGGGGGGCGTACGAACCGGGTCAGCGCGATCCCCACCAGGGCCGTGACCGGGACGGCGACGAGGTCATGCACCAGCAGCGCACCGATCAGCCAGCGGGCGGCCTGCGGCGGGTGCGTGGCGCGGCTGGTCGTGAACAGCCCTGCCACGCCGTAGCCGAGCGCCGCGAGCCCGGCGGCCGCGAGCGCGCCGCGCAGGACGCGCAGCGGGGTCGGTCTCACAGCATCACCACCCGGTGCACCCACTTCGTCTGCAGGACACCCGGCCGGTTGGGTGCGATGAGCCGTGCCGGATACCCGTGGTCGATGTCCAGGTCGGCCCCGTTCAGCCCGGTGGCCAGCAGTGTCAGTGGATCCCGGGCGTGCGGCGGGGCGACCTCGCTCGACCGGTAGCCGCCACGGGTCTCGAGCGACTCGACGCGCACCGTCGCGCCAGGCGGTATGCCCGCCGCGTCGAGCAGATCCCGCAGGCGCGGGCCGCGCCAGGTGGCGTCGGCGGCCCACCCCTCCACGCACGTGATCGGCAGTCGCGCCGTGTGCTCCTCGAGGGCCCGCAGCTCGTCGAGGCCGAGGGCGAACGGGCGCGGCCCGACGATCTCGAGCCGGTAGCCCAGATCACGAGCGAGCGCGACGACCCCCGCCGCGACCGCGGTCCGGTTGACCGGCAGCCGCTGCGGGCCGACATCCGGCCGCCGGGGTGCGAGCAGATCGAGCCGCGCGAGCCAGGGCACGGACTGGCCGGCGCTGGTCAGCGTGATGACCCCGGCCGCGGTCCCGACGGCGATCCCCAGGCCGCGCCGGGACAGCCCACCGTCCGGCGGCCGCGGCGCGTCCCGCCGGCCGGTCGGGTCCGCGCCCCCGACCCGGCCGGTGCCCAGGTTCGCCCGCACCACCGTGGCCTTCGCGGCGAGGTGCACCAGCAGCGCGCCGACCGTGATCCAGGCGACCCAGTAGTGGGTGACGGTGAAGAAGAACCGGAACCGGTACCACTGGGCGATGTTCGCGACGCCGGTGGCCAGCTGGAAGAGGGATCCCGCGACGAGCGGCACGATCGTGAGCCGCTCCAGCGCGTGGGCCGCCGAACGCACCGGCGGCCACTGCCACAGCCGGGGGTACACCGTCCACAGCTTCGCCAGCAGCAGCGGAATGGACGCCAGCCCGGTGGCGACGTGCAGGCCCTGGGTGAGCCGGTAGAGCCAGACCGGGCGGGCGGGCCAGACCAGCCAGCCCGGCGGGTGCTGCATGAAGTGCGAGACCAGCCCCGTCAGGAAGCACACGGCGAACGCGATCCCGAGCCAGCTGCCGAGCAGCGCGGCGAGACGCGGTTCGTGCAGCCGGCTGGGGAAGGCACCCGCACGCAGTGGGCCACGCCGCAGGACCTCGGGGGGAGACGGGAGTCGCCGCGTCAGCACGCGCATGTCCGCACCGTAGGTGCCGCCGGCCGGCCCGCGGGCGGCGCGAAGCCTTACGAAACGGAGAAGCCCGGCCCCGGCGCTGTCCTGCCAGCCGGAACAGCCGCCAGGCTGACCGCATGCCGAGCACCTCCGCCGTAACCGACGCCCGGGCCGYCTCCACCGAGCCGGACAGCCCGGCTGCGCGGCTCCCCGGGTGGCGGACGGCGGCGCTCGCCGGCGCCGCCATCGGGCTCGCGGGCCTGCTCGCCACCCAGCGGGCGGTGCTGCGCCAGCCCGGCTACCTGGTCAGCACCCCGGCGCTGCTGTACCTGGTCATGCTGTGGTGGGCGCTCGGGCTGGCGACGGCCACCCTGCTGGTGCTCGCCGCTCCCCGCCGGCTGGCCATGGCCCTGCTGCTCGTCGCCGTCATCCTGATCCACGCGGTGGCTCTCACGAGCGGCCCGCGGCTCTCCGACGACCTGTACCGCTACGCCTGGGACGGCCGGGTGCAGGCCACCGGCATCGACCCCTACCGCTACGGGCCGCTAGCGCCAGAGCTCACCGCCGTCCGGGACGACTGGCTGTTCCCCAACTCGGCCGGGTGCACCGCCGACGACCCGCAGCCACACTGCACCCGGCTGAACTACCCTCGGGCACACACCATCTACCCGCCGGTCGCGCAGGCCTACTTCACGGCGGTGCAGCTCCTGCCCGGGCCGCCACGCGAGCACCGGCTCCAGCTCTGGGCGTCGCTCCTCTCGCTGGCCCTGGTCGGCCTCCTCATGCGGATGCTGGTCCGGCGCGGGCGGGATCCGCGCCACGCGGCCTTCTACGCTTTGACGCCGCTGGCAGGCCTGGACGTCGGCTCCGACGCACATGTGGACGTCCTCGGCGCTCTGCTCGTGCTCGGCGCCCTGGCACTGCTTACTCATGGCCGCCGGCCCCCTGCGGGCGAGTCGCCCTCCCTGTCCCCGTGCGTGTCCCCGTCCGTGGCCCGGGGGGCATCGTCCCCCGTCCTGTCGGTGCGGCGGGCGTGGCTGGCCGGCGGCCTGCTCGGGGCGGCCGTGGCGGTCAAGCTCTATCCGGTGCTGGTACTCGCGGCGATGGTGGGGCGACGCCGCGCCTGCCGGCCCGTCGCCTTGGCGGGCGCGGCCGCTGCGGTGGTCGTACTGGCCTATCTCCCGCACGTGCTGGCGGTGGGGACAGGTGTGCTCGGTTTCCTTCCGGAGTATCTGCGCGTCGAAGGCTACGACCAGGGCAGCCGATTCCTTCTGCTCGCGGGTCTAGGCGTGCACGGCACTGCCGCGAAGGCCGTCGCGGCAGCGCTGCTCGCCGCAGTCACGGCCGCAGTGCTACGGACCGATCCCGACCGGGTTCCCGTGGAGAGGGGCGCACTGTGGCTTGTCGGCGCCGCGTTCCTGACTGCCACTCCCGCGCAACCCTGGTACGGGGTACTGGTGGCGGCTCTCGCGGTCCTCGCCGGCCGACCGGAATGGCTGGCCGTGGCCGCGGCCGCGCATCCCCTCTATATCTCCCTGTTCACTGATMTGCCCGGCGACGCCTGGACACTGCGGGTCGGCTCCTACGCCATCGCCGCGGCGATCGTGTTTGCCGCGGGTCTCGCCCGCCGCGTCCCGCGGGCGAGCTCCAGCGCCCGCCATCCACAGCGCCGACAGCCTAGAGCACCCATGAATCCCGGTCGGCCACAGCCAGCGGAGCTGCTCCGCCTACTCCCGATCCGTAGAGATCGGGAGTAGGCGATCATCCGGAGGCTCGCGACCGCTCGGCACCGGCACGGACGATGTACTTCGCCTCCATGACAGAACGGGATCTTGAAGCGCTGGCGGCGAGAGGTGAACATCTCACTCGAGCCCTCATAGGACACTACTGCCCCGCTCCTGGATGTTGAATTCGGCCGCCGCGGGATTCCCGTGTCCTCGTCGATCACCGGCCTCGGGGAGACTCGCCATCCACGGGCCCGGTGATGCCTTCGATCCTGGTGTGGGTGTCGCTGCGCAGTTCTGCGACGAGCCTGCGAGCGGTGGGCGCACCGACGTGGAGACGTTTCCGCAACGTTTCCGCCGAGATTGGACGCTGGCTATTCTGCCAATGGAGCACATCTTCAGCGCGTGCCCGGTGGAGCAGGTCTTGCTCGCGCGCTTTTTTGTCAATCCGACGCTGGCCTCCGTCATCGCCGGCGCCGGCTCTGATTCTCGGGGATGAAGTCTCCGGTGGGTCCGATGTCCTCGTCCATAGGCGATACTGGCGACAGTGTACTGCTCGGTTTTTCTTCCTGAATGTGCTGGACGGATTCGAGCTCATCCTTGGACTGTCTCGTGTGGGGTTGCTCCGGCACAGGGGACGTAGCCCTGGGGGCTTCCGGCTGCACGAATACCTCGTCTGCTGCGGGTAGGCCATTTCCGGATGTAGGCTGGGCCGTCTTGGGCTCGGTGGCCTTCATTGCTTGGAGCAGGCCCGGCCCGACCTCGGCCCAGCCGATCAGGAGAAGCGGTCCAACGGCGTCGAAGGCTGCCCGGCCGTAGTTCTGTTCGATGAGTGGTTCGGCGACATTCAGCGCCAGCGTGACGAAGCCTGCGAACACGAGCAGGCGCCACGGTAGATGTCAAGTCAAATGAGACAGTTGGTCGTTACTCGGTTGGCTTGGGACTGGCTGGTTGATCCACACGGTCTCGGGTAGACGGGGTGGCCGTGRCCGGCGCGCGAACCRCTCGGGGTGCRCTGCGCGGGCACGGTCGAGGGTGGCCTGCCGGTGGGCCTGGAGCTGCTTGGCGGTACCGAAGTGCACCGAGGCGGGCGTGTGGAACCCGATCCCGGAATGGCGGTGGTCGTGATTGTAGGCGGTGAAGAACCCCTCGCAGAAGACCCGGGCATCCGCCAGCGACCCGAACCTTTCCGGAAAATCGAACGTGTACTTGAGTGTCTTGAACTGCGCCTCCGAGTAGGGATTGTCATTCGAGGTCCGCGGTCGGGAATGAGACCGGTGGACGCCCAGGTCGACGAGAAGTTCGGACACAGGTTTGGAGACCATCGCCCCGCCGCGGTCCGCGTGGACTG
>NZ_MOME01000068.1:0-15213 GCF_001983005.1 Protofrankia sp. BMG5.30
GCCGTAATCTCGTAATGTTTGGTCCCCGCGAGGTGTTGCTGACTTCGGAGGAACCCGTGGTCCAACAGTTCCTGCAGGGCCGCCGAGCCGGGCCCATCGGGATGTCGGAGGAGAAGGACTCGGCGCAGATGCAAGCTGAGATGGCGCAGCTGCGCGAGCAGGGAGCTGCGGCACGGGACGACATCACGTTCGTCGACCCGCAGTACGAACCAAGTGCCGGCCTACCCGAGCGGCGCGCCGTTCAGCGGCGCAAGGACCGGGTCATGGAAATGCTGCATACCCTGCCGCTGAAGGCGCAGCAGGCTATTCGCGAGTCCTTGACGGAGGATGATCTCGTTCGTTACGAGATCCCGTGGGATCCAGGTTCCACCGAAGTCATCAACGTGCACAGGCCGTTTCCGATCCAGTGAATGGCCGTCCGACCTCCGAAAGAGGCACATCGGTGGGTATAGGGATGACGAGCTTGATCCTGCGTGCGGCAGTCGGTACGACAATGATCGCGCACGGAGTCAAGCATGGCAGGACGATCCAGGGAACCGCGGACTGGTTCCAGATGATCGGGTTCCGCGAGCCGGAGCTGCAGGCACGACTGTCCGCCGTGGTGGRGGTTGGCGCCGGCGGCGCACTGCTGGTGGGGGCCGGCACACCCCTGGCCGCCTCGGCGGTTGTTGGGACCATGGGGGTGGCCGCCCGTTCCGTGCACGTCCGCAACGGCTTCTTTATTACCGCGGAGGGCTACGAGTACGTGCTCAACCTGGCCGCCGCCGCCGTGGCCCTGAGCACACTCGGCCCGGGCCGGTTCAGTGTGGACCGTCTGTTCAAGCATGCTGACGACCACCCGAGCGTGCGTCGCGGGCTGTTGACCGCGGGGATCGGGTTGGGTGCTGCCGCCGTCCAGTTGGCCGCGTTCTGGCGCCGTCCGGCGTGAGGGGTGGTGTCGCGATGAACAGACGGCGCGGTCAGACGGCATGACGGCGTCGTTGCATCCGGCAGCGTCGGCAGAACAGACGCTTCCCGCCCGCGACCGCGTGGTAACCCGAGCTGTCCTGGAACGACACGCTGCCGAACGGCCTGATGCGCTCTGCGTGCTCGGCCCTGATGGCGAGCGATGGACCTGGGCGCAGGCTCTTGACGAAGCCTATCGGTCGGCGACGGCACTGGCGGCACGTGGAGTCGGCCGCGGTGATCACGTTCTACTCTTTCTTCCGAACGGGCTCGACTGGCTGCGCGCCTGGTGGGGGGTCAGTGCTTTGGGCGCGGTGATGGTGACCGTGAACGTCGCCTACCGCGGGGAGAGCCTCCGGCACGTCTGTGCCGAGTCGGGCGCTTCGGTGATCGTCACCGACAGCGTCCTCGGTGAGCGGCTGGCTGGRCTCGGGCTCGACCTCGTCATGGTGTCCCCTGCCGAGCTGTGCACCGGGACGGCCACGGAACCCGTGCTCGACCCGCCCCTCGAACCCTGGGACGTGCACGCCGTGAACTTCACCTCTGGCACGACCGGTCCAGCGAAAGGCGTCCTGACCCCGTATCTCGCCACGTACATGGGCGGGGTCAACGCCATGGGCGAGGCTGGTGGTCTCAGCGCCGCCGATCGCTGGCTGGTCGACACTCCGCTGTTCCACGTGAGCGGACAGATGACCGCCCTGGTCTGCCTTTCCGCAGGGGCGAGCATGGCCGTGCGGAAGCAGTTCGCCGGTTCACGCTACTGGGATGTCGTCGCGGAGACCGAGAGCACCCACGCGTTGCTCGTCGGCACCATGGCGGCCTTCCTGCTGTCTCGGGAGTCGAGCGAGGCCGAGCGGGCGCACCGACTGCGGGTAGTCGTGCTGGCCCCGATGGTCGCCGACCCCGTCGCGTTCCGCGCACGGTTCGGTGTCGCACAGCTGTGCTCCGTTTATGGTCAGACGGAGATCAGCGCACCACTCCTGGTGCTGCCCGGAGCCGAGATCGTGCCGGGCAGCGTCGGGCGGCCACGGCCCGGCGTTGAGCTGCGTATCGTCGATGAACACGATCTTCCGGTGGCCACCGGTGAGGTAGGTGAACTGGTGATTCGCACGGACCGGCCATGGGAGATGAACGTCGGATACTTCCGGCGGCCCGAGGCCACGGTGGCGGCCTGGCGCAACGGCTGGTTCCACACCGGCGATGCGTTCCGGTGCGATCAGGAAGGCAACTACTTCTACGTCGACCGCATGCGCGACACCCTGCGGCGGCGGGGTGAGAATATCTCCAGCTTCCAGGTGGAGACCGAGGTGATGGCGCACCCGAATGTCCTTGAAGCCGCATGTGTCGGTGTGCCTGCGGAGTTAGGCGAGCATGAGGTCAAGGTCTTCGTTGTCCCTGTCGAAGGTCGCGTTGTCGATCCGGCCGAGCTGATCGGCTTTCTCGTTCCACGGCTRCCGCGGTTCATGATCCCAAGGTTCGTCGAGGTGGTCGCGGAGCTGCCGAAGACCCAGACGCTGCGGGTGCGGAAGTTCGAGCTGCGTGACAGGCCGAGCACGGAGGCGACGTGGGATCGTCAGGCGGTGGGCATCATTCTGCCCCGCTGATCCCGCTGATCCCGCTATGGGAAGGTTCGGCCGGATTTCTGCTCGGGGAATGGGCCTACGCCCGCATCCACACCAGCGAGACCGAACGGCCGTGCCGCAGTGCCCGGCTGGCTGCACACCTTCAGTCACCACCGCTGTCCACGCGCTCGGAGGTCATCCGCCGCCAGCCGTGCCCTCAGCCTTACGAGACGGGACAACCGGAGCGCTGGTCACGTAACCATGCGTGGCTTGGCGAACGGTGGCATACGCCGACGAGTGTCAGCTATCGAGAAGATCGATGTGACCTTGCCGGTGAGTACGCTGATCCGGCCGGGAGCATACTCACCAACAAAGCCATTTGGATCATGTGCTGTGCGAGTGGCCGTAGCTGGCTCCGCACTACTTGACCGGCGCTTAGGTGCCCAACCCGAGGGCCGTCGCGAGCAGCTCGCGGTGTGCGGACGGGCTTCCGAGAAGGGCTTCGGACCCCTTGGCGCGCTTGAGGAACAGGTGCGCATCGTGCTCCCAGGTGAAGCCGATGCCTCCGTGTACCTGCACGTTGGTCGACGCGGCGCGGGCGAAAACCTCGGAGCAGTGCGCTCGAGCCAGGCTCGAGACCTCACCGAGATCCTCRCCGGCCACCCATGAGGTGAGTGCCAGGAGCACCGCGGAGCGGGCGGTCTCGACATCGAGGAGGGTGTCCGCGAGCCGGTGCTTCACCGCCTGGAAGCTCCCGATGGCGCGCCCGAACTGCTCTCGCGTCCCGGCGTACGCGACGGCCATGTCGAGGCACCGTTGCGCACCGCCAAGCTGTTCCGCGGCGAGCAGGACGGCAGCCTGTTGYAACGCACGGCGCAGCACCGGTCCGGCCTTGCCCTCCTCGCCGACCAGGCGCCCAGGGGCGTCCCTTAACTCGATGTTGGCCAGAGCGCGTGTCGCGTCGAGAGTGGGCAGCCGACGAYGCTGGACCTCGTCGACGTCAGCGCTGACGACGAACAGCGACAKGGCAGACGGGTCATCGGGCCGTGCCGCGGTCACCACGATCAGATCCGCGGTCGCGCCGTCGACGACCAGCGTCTTGGTGCCGCTCACCCGGGCGCGTTCACCGTCGGGACGCCACGTGGTCGTCGCTGTGGCGCCGTCCCAGTTCCCATCCGGCTCAGCGTGCGCAAGAGCTGCCGTCTGCTCACCACTAGCCAGCTGGGGCAGGACATCGTCCAGCTCGTCCCGTGTCCTGGCCAGCAGCAGGGCGCCGGTGGCGAGGCAGACGCTCGAGAAGAACGGGCCGTTGTAGAGACCGGCACCCAGCTGCTCCAGCACCACCGCGAGCTCTACCGGCCCGTACCCCATACCGCCATGCTCCTCGGGGACGGCGAGCGCGGGGAGTCCGAGTTCTTTGGACATTTGCTGCCAGATCGTCGTGTCATGGCCGCCGTCGTCGAGGAACTGCCGGAGATGCGACAGCGGCGCGCGTTCGACGACGAAGCGCCGCACGAGCTGAGCAAGCTCCTCCTGCTCGTCGGTAAAAATGATCATAGTGTCTCCCTGATGGCGCTGAGAGTGGCTCCTGCGAGCCGGACGATGTAGAAGCTGCGGTCCTGACCGGTGAACCAGGCCTTAGCTGCGTGCGGGGATCTAATGGGGCTCTGCTGCRCTATAGCCGCTCTTGGTCCCGCACCAGGACGCCGGAGCCAGGTGCCTGTCACCGTCATCGGAGCTTGTGCCAGCGGCAGGCGGGAGCGCAAGGGCGGTTAGTCGAACGCGTAAGGCATGGGTGCTGGCCTCCATGATGACCTCCGGCGACGCGTTGACGTCTAATCGAATTCATAGTAGAAAGTGTTCCTGAAACATACGGCCTTGCCGTATACGCCGCAACGGCCAGCGAAGGCGCTCCGAGGAGCGCTGTCTGGAGGAGCGTGACGATGGAAGCCGGCGCGGACGACGTTGAGATCGTCACTCGTTTCACAAGCTGCCTGGCGGTGGGGGACATCGAGACCTGCCTGTCACTCGTGGCCGACGACCTGGTCTTCTCCGAGGCGTCGAGTCTGCCCTTTGGCGGTGACTGGGAGGGTAGGGACGGGCTCRTGGGAGTGCTGCGCGCAGTCGGGCGCGACTACCGGGTACGCCTCGACGCTCCGCAGGTGAGCGCTGCGGGAGATCGTGTGCTCGTCCGGGTCAGTGGGACCATCGCCGCGCGGAGTACGGGGCGCGTGATCCCTCTCGATGTCGTGGACCTGTACGACGTGAGGGACGGGCTGATTCGCAGGGTGGACGTCTTCTACAAGGACACGGCCGCGGTCGCGGGACTGCTCGACGGGCCGGCGGCCGCGAGGACAGAGCTGATGACAGGGGGCGTGCCGGCATGAGCGAGCAGGTGCAGGAGACGAGTCGGTGCACCGCCCAGGCGGTGCTCGGACACGACTACGAYCACTACGACCCTGTCTTTGCGCTTGACCCACACCCCAGCTACGCGGTGCTGCGTGAGAAGTGCCCGGTCGCACACACGGAGAACTACGGCGGCTTCTATATTCTCTCGAAGTTCGAGGACATCTCAGAGGTCCTCCACGACGCGGCCACCTTCTCGTCGTGGCCAGCGGACACACCGCCGACGCCCGGGCACAGCCGCGCGCTCATTCCGCTGGAAGTGGACGCGCCGGACCACCGTCGTTATCGGATGGTGGTGGACCCCCTGTTCCGCCCCCATGCCGTCGCTGACGTGGCGCCTGCGGTCAGGCAGTTCGCCCGTGAGCTCGTCGATGGCATGGTTGCCAAGCGCGAGTTCGACTTCATGGAGGAGTTCGCCAAGCCGTTGCCCAGCGCGGTGTTCCTGCGGCAGGTAGGCCTTGACTTCTCCGTCGAGCAGCGTGACCAGCTCTGCGACTGGGCAGGAACTATTCTGCACACCACGACGGCAGGGGTGCAGCACGGGGACACGGACGCGCAGACCAAGGCGCGCATCGACGCAGGGAAGGCCTTGCACAACTTCCTGAAGGGGCTGCTGGACGAGCGTCTCGAGAAGCCGGGCGACGACATCATCTCGGTCCTCGTCAAGGCCCAGATGCCCGGCGGCCGAACCCTGGAGTACCGAGAGATCCTCAACTTCGCCTACGTGCTCGTGTTGGCGGGCCTCGACACGGTGACGACGGCGCTCGGCTTCAGCTTCATGCACCTGGCACGACGCCCGGACCTGCAGGACAGGATCGCCGCGGATCCGAACCTCATCCCGAGCGCCGTAGAGGAGTTGCTGCGCTACGAGTCGATCGTCCACATGAGCCGAACCGTGGTGAAGCCGCACACGATCCGGGGAACCGAGCTGAAGCCCGGCGACCGTGTGGTCGTGCCAATGGCCTCGGCGCACCGTGACGAGGACGTCTTCGTCGACGCCGACGAAATCGTGCTCGACCGCAAGCCCGAGCACAGCATGATCTTTGGCGCCGGCAGTCACCGTTGTCTGGGCAGCCACCTGGCCCGGCTCGAGATGGGCATCGCCTTCGAGGAGATCTTCTCGCGTATCCCGCGGTTCTCCTTGCCGCCGGAGGCCGAGCTGGTCGCCTACGGCGGTCAGACACGCAGCCTCGTGAACCTGCCGTTCCGCACCTGGCGCGACGGCGACCCCACCACGGCCTGACCGCCCCTCGAGAAAAGGCATGACAGCGACCATGTCGGTTGACCAAGCAGTTCCCACAACAGCACGACGGAACACGCTGCGTCCGGACGTGGCCAGGACGTTCCTCGAACCCCGCTCCGTTGCCATCGTCGGCGTGTCGACCAGCTCGGCCCAGGCCTACAAGGCAGGAGGCCGCGCGGTGCTCGACCACCTCAGGGTCTATGGCTACCAGGGTGACGTCACTGTGGTCCATCCCAGTGCGACCGAAGTCGACGGCCGGCGCGCTGTCCCATCGCTGCGCGACATCGGCCATGTACCCGATGTGGTCGTGGTCGCGGTGCCGGCCCGGCACGTCCTGGCTGTCCTGCAGGAGTGCGCCGACATCGGGGTAACGCAGACTCTCGTGTTGACGGCTGGCTTCGCGGACATGGGACCCGACGGCCTGGCCCTGGAACAGTCCCTCCTCGACTTCGCGAGCGAGCACGGCATCGCCATGGTCGGGCCGAACAGCACGGGTCTGGTCACCGTGCGCAGCGGGCTGGCGATGAGTATGACGTCGGTGCTGACGGAGGGGGAGCCGATCGTCCCTGGCGGCCTCGCGGTGATCGCGCAGAGCGGTGCGATCGGCAGCACCGTTGTCGAGCGGGCCCGGCTGGCAGGCGTAGGCATCTCGCACATCGTGAGTACGGGCAACCAGCGGGACATGGACATCCCCGACTTCGTGGCGTTCTTCGCCGAGCATCCCGATGTTGCCACCGTGGCCCTCTACGTCGAGTCMATCCGCGATGGCGCGCTGTTCTCCCAGGCCGTCGAGAGGCTCCACGCCGCCGGCAAGCGTCTCGTGGCCTATCTCGGCGGCCGTACGGACGCCGGTGAGCAGGCTGCGGCGAGCCATACCGGCAAGATCGTGGGCAGGGGCGCTCTCGAGCTCGGGCTCCTGCGCGCTCTCGGTGTCACCGTCGTCGACGACCCGGACGACCTGTGGGTTCTCGGTGCTGTCCGCACCACGACGACATCTTTTCCCAGGCGTTGGGGCATGGTCGCCTACTCCGGGGGGATGGCCGTGCTTGCTACCGAGCAGCTGGCGTCGGCGGGTGTCGTGTTCCCGGCGCTCTCCCAGCAGACGTTCGAGAAGGTCAAGGAGCGATCTCCGCAGTTCGTAGCGGCGCACAACCCCCTCGATGTGGGTCCCGGGTCGATGCCGCGAGACTTCCGCAGCTACTTGTCTGCYGTGGCCGCGGATCCTGCCGTCGAGGCATTATGCGTCCCCTTCCCGATGGGCGCACGGGGCTGGAACCAGCAGAGCGTCGACGACGTGCTCAGGGTGATGGACGAGAGCGGCAAGCCCTTCGTCGTGCTGTGGTATGGCGGCTATGCGCTGCGTCCGTACATCGAGCAGCTGCGCGCGCGAGGCGTCCTGGTCGCAGAGAAGCCGTCCGACCTCGGAAGGCTTGTGCGCGCCCTGCTGGGRCCCGAGCGCACGACCGCAGGAGAGGCAGCCGTTGCCGATCATCGCACCGCCGGATCCCCATCGGCGAAAGGCGGAGCCGCCGCACTGCAACGGTTGGCTGAGCAAGGCGTCGACGTCGTCGCCATGCGCGTGCTCGGCGACGATCCCGCGGCGGTAGCCAAGGCCGCAGCCGAGCTCGGCTACCCGGTCGTGCTGAAGATCGGCGACGAGGACGTGGCGCACCGCACCGAGCTCGGGCTCGTCGCCGTCGGGCTCAGGAGCGAAGACGCTGTGGTGTCGGCGCTCGGCGTGATGCGGGAGCGAGCCGGCAAGGAAGGGGTTCAGGGCACTCGGCAGTGGCTGCTGCAGGCCATGGCCACCGGCGGTGTCGAGCTCGTCCTCACCGTCCGAARCGCCGGCCGTCTCGGCGTCTTCGGGAGTATCGGCCTCGGCGGGGCAGCCGTCGAAGTCCTACGGGACGTCGAGTCCGTCCCCCTGCCCTGTGACGAGGAGACCCTCCGCCGTGCGCTGAGTCGCCTGCGCACGGCGGATCTGTTCTTCGGCTTCAGGGGGTCAGACCCCGTGGACCTGGGATGGGTGCATCACACGCTGCACCGGATGGCCGACCTCCTCCACACCGCGCGGCTGCGTGAGATCGAGGTCAACCCTGCCCTCGTCGGTGGGGGTGGCGGAGTCGTTGTGGACGCCCTCTTCGTGCCTGACATCTCTGGTTGACGTTGTTCAAATTCAGTCTAGAATTAGAAATCGATGCGATGAGCGCGCGCAACRTGCGGTCATGATTCCTCGGAGAGTCACATGAGCGATGACGCCAGGGCGCCTGTCTTCGACTGCGACCAGCACTACTACGAGCCGCTCGACGCCTTCACGAGGCACCGGCCCAGGGAATGGGCCGAGCGAACGGTGCAACTAGCCGAGATCGACGGGCGTAAACGACTGATCGTCGGCGGCAGGGTCGACAAGACGGTGACGAACCCGACGTTCGACCCCATCGTCAAGCCCGGTGTCATGGCCGACTATTTCCGGGGCAACAAGGCCGGCAAGCCGCTGTCGGAGTACCTCGCGCAGCGCGAGCCGCTCCCGGCCTACTACCGCGACCGGGACGCCCGGATCCGCAAGCTGGACGAGCAGGAGATCCAGCGTGTCTGGATGCTGCCGTCCCTCGGCATGGGAATCGAGGAGAGCCTGCAGGAGGACGTGCCAGCGGCGGYCGTCGCCTTCAAGGCGTTCAACCGCTTCCTCCTCGACGACTGGGGCTACAACTACCAGGACCGTATCTTCACCGCGCCCTACCTGGCCTTCGGAGACGTCGACGCCGCAGTGGGGGAGGTCGAGCACGGTCTCGACAACGGAGCGCGCATCTTCGTCGTCCGGCCGCAGGCCGTGTACACCGAAGACGGGTGGATCAGTCCCGGTAACGAACGGTTCGACCCCATCTTCGCCCGCCTCGCCGAAGCGGGTGCCACGCTCATCCCGCATGTCGGCGAGGTCGGGGGCGTCGGCCTCGACAAGTACGTGGATCACCACGGCAACATCATTGGTGGGGTGGCCCCGCCGCTTGAAGTTGCGGTCGGTCACGACCGGGCGATCGGCAACTACCTGGGTGCCCTCGTCTGCGACAAGTTGTTCGAGCGCTTCCCCAGCCTCCGTGTGGCGTCCGTGGAGAACGGCGCAGAGTTTCTCCCGCTCCTGCTGGCGGGGCTCAACCGCGCGGGTTTCCAACAGCCTGGATATTTCTCCTCGGATCCAGTCGAGCAGTTCAAGCAGCATGTCTGGGTCGCGCCCTTCTGGGAGGACAACCTGCTCGAGGTCGTCAGGCATCTCGGACCCGACCATGTGCTTTTCGGATCCGACTACCCGCATCCCGAGGGCCTTRCCGAGCCGAGGCAGTACGAAAAGATCACCGCAGAGCTGAACGACCCGGTTGCCGAACGCAAGATCCTGTGGAGCAACACCGCGATGCTGACAGGTTTGTCTGTCAGCATCGGCTGAGCAGCCCTGATTCGATCATGGAGCTGAAGGGTAAAGTCGTCGTCGTCACGGGCAGCGCGCGGGGGATGGGCGCGGCCATGTGCCGCCGCTTCGCCACAGAGGGGGCGACCATCGTGGTGTCCGATATCGACCAGCTGGGGACCATGAGGGTGGCCGACGAGCTCGGCTGCCTCGGCCACCCCTGCGACGTGCGGGTGGAGGACCAGGTCATCGACCTGGTCGACRCCGCGACCCGCGAGCACGGGCGTGTCGATGTCTTCGTGTCCAACGCAGGCGTGCTGTGGGGAGAGCCCTGGGACGGCACCACGCCGCTGCAGGAGCGTGGCAATCCCTGGGCGTCCAACGCCGCCTGGCAGGAGGTCTGGGACGTCAACGTGATGCAGCAGGTTTATGCCGCGCGCGCGGTGCTGCCCCAGATGCTCGCGCGAGGTGAGGGCTACCTTGTCCAGAATGYGTCCGCGGGTGGTCTGCTGACCGCACTCGGCAACGCGCCGTATACGGCCGTAAAGCATGCGGCGGTGGGTCTTACGGAATGGCTCGCCATCCACTACGGGGACGCCGGTATCAAGGTGTCCTGCATCGTGGCGGAGGGGGTGCGGACAGACATGCTGCGCGGCGCCCAGGGCGAGTGGTTCGCTGTCGCGGGTGCCGTGACGCCAGAGGACGCCGCGCAGTCGATCGTCGATGGGGTGCGTAAGGAGGAATTCCTGATCCTCACCCATCCGAACGTTTCGAGGTATTTCCAGGGCAAGGCTGCCGACCACGACGCCTGGCTTGTGAAGATGCGGCGTCTGCACGCTAGGACTCCGCGCTGACATGGTGCTGACACGGAGGAGTGCCCATGGTCGTCGTACGTGACGAGCTGTATGTCGCAGGTAGGTGGCGGCGACCACATGGGCAGGATGAACTCCTGGTTCATGGAGCGGCGAATGGGGCCGTGATCGGAATCATCCCCGATGCGGATGCTGTCGACGTCGACGACGCCGTCGAGGCGGCGAAGCAGGCGTTCCCGGCCTGGTCCACGACGCCATTACACGAACGCCTGGAGCTGATCAGACATCTCGAGGAGGCGCTGACCGCCCGTATCGACGAACTGGCTAGAACCATCACCACCGAGGTTGGTACTCCGGTGCGGGTGTCCCGGCTCCTGCAGGCGGAGGCACCATGTCGATCCCTCGCGCACTACAGAGCCCTGCTTCCGGAGCTCTCGCTCGAGGAGAAGATCGGCTCGTCGGTCGTCGTCCGTGAACCGCTCGGCGTCGTCGCGTGCATCACCGCATGGAACTACCCTCTGCAGCARCTGCTTGGCAAGATCGGCGCCGCGCTGGCGACGGGATGCACGACGGTCGTGAAGCCGTCGGAGGTGGCACCGCTCAGCGCATTCACAGTGGCGGAGGCCGTCGACGAGGCGGGCTTCCCCGCGGGTGTCTTCAACCTGGTCACCGGTACTGCGGAGTCGGTGGGGGAGCCGCTGGTCGTCCATCCGGACGTCGACATGGTCCACGTCACGGGTAGTACCCGGGCCGGCCGTCGGATCGGAGCGCTCGCGGCAGGGACGATAAAGCGGCTGGCCCTAGAGCTCGGCGGCAAGTCCGCCAACGTGATCCTCGACGAYGCCGACCTTGCTCAGGCTGTGAAGGTCGGTGTCGCGAACTGCTTCACCAACAGCGGGCAGACCTGCACCGCGTGGACGCGCATGCTTGTGCCGCACGGGCGGCTTGCCGAGGTGGAGGAGCTGGTGAAGGCGCGGGTGGCTGGCTACCGGTTGGGCGACCCTCTCGACCCGGCGACAAACATGGGGCCGCTGGTCTCCCAGAGGCAGCAGGAGGCGGTCCGTGGCTTCATCCGCGGCGCCCTTGATGAAGGCGCCCGGCTGGTCGCCGGGGGGCCGGAGCAGCCCGAGGAGACCGCCGCCGGCTATTTCGTCAAGCCCACGGTCTTCTCTGACGTCACGCCAGGGATGACCATCGCCCAGGAAGAGGTCTTCGGCCCCGTTCTGGCGATTATGCCATTCGATGATGACGATGACGCCATCCGGATCGCCAACTCCACCATCTACGGGCTCGCGGGCGGTGTGTGGTCGCAGGACACCGAGCGCGCGGGGCGGGTGGCGCGCCGTATCCGCGCCGGACAGATCGACATCAACGGCTCGTTCTTCAACGCTCAGGCCCCGTTCGGGGGTTTCAAACAGTCGGGTATCGGCCGGGAGCTGGGGATACATGGGCTGCTCGAATTCTACGAGCTCAAGTCGCTGCAGTACGCGTGACCGCCGAGGAAGAGGAGCAGGACCACAGTGGACTTCACCGAGGCTGAGGACCTTCGGCTGATCCGCGATGCGATTCGCAGCATCTGCGGCAAGTTCGACGACGAGTACTGGGCCGAGCGTGACGCGAGGCACGAGTTCCCCTGGGACTTCTACACCGCCCTCGCCGAGGGTGGCTGGATCGGTATCGCCATCCCGGAGGAGTACGGTGGCGGCGGGCGAGGGCTGCTTGAGGCGTCGGTGATCCTCGAGGAAGTGGCTGCGTCCGGAGCAGCGATGAACGGCTGCAGCGCGATCCATCTGTCCATCTTCGGGATGCACCCGATCGCCCTGCACGGCAGTGAGGAGCTCAAGCGGAAGTACCTTCCGCGGGTGGCGAACGGTGACCTGCMTGTCGCCTTCGGTGTGACCGAGCCGGACGCCGGTACCGAGACGCTCRCCATCCGGACGTCGGCCAAGCTTGAGGGAGATCATTACCGCGTACGCGGGCAGAAAGTCTGGACCTCCAAGGCGCTCGAGTCGGAGAAGGTACTGCTGCTGGTCCGCACGACCCCGGTCGAGCAGGTGCRCACCCGCACAGAGGGACTGACTCTGCTCATGGCCGACCTCCGGGACCCAGCCGTGACGATCCGGCCCATCCCAAAAGCGGGTCGCAACGCTGTCGCCTCGTGCGAGACGGTCTATGATGATCTGCTCGTCCACGTGTCCGACAGGGTCGGAGAAGAGGGGGCCGGCTTCCGCTACCTGCTCGACGGCCTCAACGCCGAGCGCATCCTGATCGCCAGCGAGGCGCTCGGCATCGGGCGTGCCGCGCTGCGCCGGGCGGTCGGCTATGCGCGCGATCGTGTCGTCTACGGACGGCCTATCGGGCAGAATCAGGGCATCGCCTTCCCGCTCGCCGAAGCGTACTCGCGGCTGCAGGCCGCAGAATTGGTCACCCGTCGGGCCGGTTGGCTGCTCGATCAGCGCCTGCCGGCAGGCGCTGAGGCCAACATGGCGAAGTTTCTCGCCACGGATGCCGGCTTCCAGGCCGCCGACGTCGCCATGCAGGTGCACGGCGGCTTCGGGTACGCCGAGGAGTACCACGTGGCCCGCTACTGGCGTGAGGCCAGACTGATGAAGATCGCACCGCTTCCGCAGGAGCTCGTGCTCGCCTACATTTCGCAGCACGTCCTCGGTCTGCCCAAGAGTTACTGAAGTACGGGCGTGCGCTCCTTGACCCGATTCGAAATCAACATAAATTCAATCGGGGGCGTCGGCCGTGCCGAAAGCGGCGTCCCGTTAGACACTGAGAGCCGAGGAGCAGACGTGACCACCATGACCGAAGCGCTGCCTGAGCAGCCCGCGCCGCTGGCGGCGGAGCAGGGCTCCGGCTACAAGGTTTTAGGCGACTGGCTGCGGGAGGAGRCTGTGCGCGACCCCGACCGGGATTTCGTGCAGTGCGCGAGCCCCTGGATGACGCTCAGGGAACTCGACCGGCTCTCGGACACCGTGGCGGCTGCCCTTCAGGGTCTTGGCGTCGGTAAAGGTGACCGCGTGGCGATCAACCTTCCCAACCGCATCGAGTACGTCGTTCTCATCTACKCGATCGCCAAGACCGGAGCGATCCAGGTCCCGCTGAACACCTACCTGCGTGGCGACTTCCTGCGGCACCAACTCGCACAGACCACACCGCGCGTCTACATCGGCGATGCCGCCGCTCTGCAGATACTCGAGCCCGTGCTGCCTGAGTTCGACAGCATCGAACACCTGGTGGTCGTCGGGGAAGCCCCTGAGACGACGTCGCTGCCCGATCTCACACCGTTCGCGTCGCTTGAGGGCTCGGCCCGGCCCCTCGACCCGGTGGACCTCTCGCCCGCGGATGTGTGTGCCGTCATCTACACGTCGGGGACCACAGGTCCGTCGAAGGGCTGTACGATTACGCACGGGTACTACTGCAACCTCGTCAACGTCTTCATCGATTTCGGCTGGTACGCCGAGGGCGACGTTGTCTTCGGTGCGAATCCCCTGTTCCACTTCAGTGGCCAGACCTGGCTCGTGGCCGCCGCCCTGGCCGTCAGAGGATCYGCCATCGTCGAGCCCTCCTTCAGCGCATCCGGTTACATGTCCCGCATTCGGGAGACGGGTGCGACGACGGCTATGGGCATGGGCGCCATGGGTATGGCGATCATGGCTACACCGCCGAGCCCGGRGGACAAACAGCACAAATTGCGCCACATCACCTTCATGCCGTCGACCCCGGCACTCATCGAGCGGTTCGCGGAGCGTTTCGGCATCGAGCCCTTCGCCGAGGTCTTTGGGCAGTCCGAATGCTGGCCAGCGCTGCTGGGCGACCCTCGTGGCATACGCAGGCCCGGCAGCATGGGCAAGCTGACGCCCGGCCTGCAGGTCAAGATAGTCGATGAAGATGACATCGAGGTACCCGCGGGAGAGCCCGGTGAGATCGTCGTCCGTGCGGACAGACCCTATCGCCTGTTCTCCGGCTACTGGGGCGACGATGCGRCCACCGTCGAGGCATTCCGTAACCTCTGGCACCATACCGGAGACAGCGGTCGCCTCGATGAGGACGGATATTTCTGGTTTGTCGATCGCAAGAAGGATTCGCTGCGGCGCCGCGGGGAGAACGTGTCCTCGCTTGAGCTCGAAGCGGCGTTGATGAAGCACCCTGCTTTCTCGGCGGTCGCGGTCCACGCGGTGCCGTCAGAGTTGTCCGAGGACGACATCAAGGTGTGCATCGTTCTCAAGCCGAATGAGTCAGTCGAGCCCGAGGAGCTCTTCACCTTCTTCAGGACCACGCTGCCGTACTATGCGGTCCCCCGCTACGTGGAATTTCTTGATGCTCTGCCGGCAAACGTCAACGGCCGCGTGCAGAAATTCAAGCTTCGCGAGCGCGGCATCACGGCGGAGACAATCGACTTCGAGGCGCTGGGTCTAGTCATCACGAGAAGCGAGCGACGGGCCATGTGAGTCCGTTCTGACTCCATCGGTTGCCCCCTGACCTGTAGCTGCGGATCAGGGGGCAACCGGCGCTGAACCGGTGGACGMACGCTTGATGTCGAAGTTGTCTCGTCGCACGTCCTGCGGGGAGAGCGACGTCGACCCGCTGAGCAGCCGACGGGCAGCCATGTGGTCAGCTGGGCGGTTGACCGACTCGACGCCCAGCAGGCGCTTCTGCGAGAAGCAGTACGCTGAGAAGCGCTCGCTATTGGCGTCTCCCTTTACGACTACTTCCGTATGGCCCGTAGTGAGTCCGGCGATCTGCAGCTTGATGTCGGCCTGGTCGCTCCAGAACCACGGGACGGAGCTGAAGGGTTCAGGACGGCCAGCCAACGTGGCTGCCAGACGTCGTCCCTGC
>NZ_MOME01000069.1:0-15172 GCF_001983005.1 Protofrankia sp. BMG5.30
GTCACGCGGTGAGGACCGGCCAGGACGCTCCTGGGACTCTGACTCCACGAACACGAGGATCTCCGATCACGCCCTCTGTAGCCAACCCGCACCCAGCGGATGTCTCACCCGAGACTGACACAGAGGGGAGGGCTACGGATCTGTGAGGTTGGCACGTCGGGTCTGTAGCCAAGTGTGTAGCCCAGCCGGCGGACATCAGCGGACGCCGACGAACAGACGCGGAGTCGGCGCCCAGGCCATGCCGACTGTGCGGACGACTCCGGACACCGGCGGACGGACTGTACCGACTTTGCAAGGCAGGGGTCGCGGCCGGCATCCACGCGCCGTCTCGGCTCAGTTCAGGCGGAAGCCTGACGGCAACGCTGACGGCAACGGCAGCGAACGACGGTAGACGAGCATGGACGGACGAGGCCACCCGAGCAGACACAGTGGACGACCAGGGACCACAGCGGGACCACGCTCCGCACCTGAAAAGCGGAAGGTCGGCGGTTCGACCCCGCCCCTGCCCACCGTTTTGACCTGCGGAAATAGCCGGATTTTTCGATCACTTCTTGATCATTGTATGGCAACGAGTGTGGCAACGGCGTCGCGTGATCTTGACGGCGGCCTGTCTGCCACCCCGGTTGACCTGCGTAAACGGTGGAGTTGACCATCCGCTTTTCGGGTGGGAGGTCACGAGGCCTGCGTCCACGGACGTTGCCACAAGGTATGGGCCTTGTGTGGCAACGGGGCCCGGCCGGTCCGGTCACGCCGGGTCCGTGACCTGCAACGGTGCTCAGGATCGGGGCCGGTGGACCGTCCGCTTGTGCGGCGGCCGGTCCACGGAGCGCTCCTCCCGTGGTGGCACCGGCGATGGAACACAGAGGGCACCTGGCCTCCGGTGGCGCCATGCTCAACGGTCACACTCGGGACCCATGGGACATGGACATCACCACGGCGGAGGCGGAACCGGTGAGACGTCGCGGCCAGCCACGATCGCCATGTCGGCGACGGTCGCGCTGTTCCTGATCCTCACCGTGGCCGGCGTGGTCCTGCTCTGGCCGTCTGGCGGCGCCCGCGAAACCCCCGAGGATCTCCGTGGTCTGGTGGGCGGCGCCAGTCAGCTCGTTGACGCCACCGTCGAACGCGCCGGCCGGGGTCCCTGCCCCGACCTGACCGGTGCAGGAGCATCCCAGGGGACCTGCGACCAGATCGACGTCGTCCTGGACGATGCGTCGGGATCCAGCGCCCGGCTTCACCTCGATACTCTCGTCGACCCCACCGGGCCGATCCTGAAAGCGGGGGACAAGGTCCGGCTCGCCCCCACCACCAACATCGCGGGCCAGGCGACCTACTACGTCGCGGACTTCCAACGCTCCGCACCCATCGGCTGGATCGCGTTCCTCACCGCCGCCATGGTCGTCGCGGTCGCCCGTTGGYGCGGACTGGCCGCACTCGTCGGCCTCGTCCTCAGCTACCTCGTGATCGTCAAGTTCACGCTGCCGTCCCTGCTCGACGGACATTCTCCCGTCGCGGTCGCCATGACGACAGGCACCGCCCTGGTTGTCGTCCTGCTTTACCTCGCCCATGGTGTGTCTGCCCGTACGACCGCCGCGCTGCTGGGCACCGTCGCCAGCATGGCTCTCGCCGGGGCCTTCGGTGCCCTGGCGATCGACCTCGCGCGCATCACCGGGCTCGGTTCGGACGAGGACGTGATGCTCAAGGCGTTCGCCGGCCAGCTGAGTCTTCCGGGGCTCGTGCTCGCCAGTGTCATCATCGGCTCGCTCGGTCTGATCAACGACATGACGATCACCCAGGCTGCCGCGGTCTGGGAGGTCTCCGACGCGGCACCGCACGCCTCGTTGCGGCACCTGCACGGCTCCGGGATGCGCGTCGGACGCGACCACATCGCCTCCAGCGTCTACACCCTTGTCCTCGCCTACGCCGGTGCCGCTCTCCCGACCCTGCTTCTGTTCACCCTCGCCGATCGCAGTAGCACCGATCTGGCCGCCACCGATCTCGTCGGCGCCGAGATCGTGCGGACCGCAGCCGGCACTGTCGGCCTGGTGGCCTCGGTGCCCCTGACCACGGTCATCGCCGCGCTCGCCGCATCACGACGACACCCTCCAAGCCCCGAACTCCCCCTGACCGACACGGACACGGCCGATGTGGCCCCTGGCGGTCACGGCGGTGCCGACACTCAACCTCTCACCTACAGGCGCAGTTAGTGCCTGCCGTGCGGGCTCGTCGGTGAATCGGTGCGTGGCTCGACCCTGCCGGACCGGCCCCGGAGCACGAGACCATCACCATCCCGGCGGTGTTGGAAGTGACCGATTATCGAGGAATGCGGTCTGGCCCACGCCGCCGCAGACTCGGAGCGAAGAGACGAAGAAGTCCGCCCGGACCGGCCGGACGGCCTGTCACCCGTGCGCCTGACCTCCGGAACGACGTCTTGCGTGTTCCGTGGTCTGTCCCGATGGGTCAGCGGTCGAGGACCCGGAGAAAGATCGTCACTTGTCTTCTGGGTCCGCACACGGGGCACGCAGACAACACCCGGCGGTGCGGCGATCGTGTACTCGACCATCACTTGGAACACGAAGGTGGTCGGGCGGAAGACCGGAGACAGCCGCGAGTGTGGCGACGTTGCTGAGGTGGACAAGAAACGTCAGACCGACGGTGATGTAGTCCCTGCACGGATCGGTCTACGGGGCTGGCTTCCAGCTGGGACGTCTGCTGGTGACCCAGTCCGTTATTACGACGGTGGTCGCGGCGGGGCGTACGTCGAGGGTGGGTAGGTCGTGGAAGGCGACCGATACGATGTCGATCCCGTCCTCGCGGCTGCCGATGTCGGTGCCCCAGGGCACCTGCGCCGCGAAGAGAAGGTTGATCTCGTGGAAGGAGGTGCCGCCTTCGTCGTAGAGGTGCTCGACGCAGCCGAGGAACTCGATGTCCCGGACCCRTAGTCCGGTCTCTTCGTTGGTCTCCCGGCGAAGTGCCGTCTCCACAGACTCGCCCGGTTCGACGTTCCCCCCTGGCAGGAAATACCAGGTCTGTCCTCGGTGGTTCGCGAGCAGTAGCCGGTCCTCGGTGAATGCTACGAGGCGGGCGCTGACCTCGATCACGACGCCGGCCGGTCAGGTGGCAGCTCGGACACGGCCGCGGTGGTTTGCACGGGAGTCCTCCGGTCTGGCTGGGTCTGCGGGCGCAGATGATGTTTATGTCGGTGCTGGGATAGCTCGCTCGATGCGAGCGGTTGGGTTTTTAGGGCGAGGCTGGCAGTCCGAAATCGGCGGGGTCGAGACCGAGATGTTTTGCCACTTCGGCTACGACGGCCTGTTCCTCGGACACGAATTCTCCGTCGATGCCGCCCAGCACGATGCCGAGGCGTACGACTGCCGCGGCCTGCACGCTCTTGCCGCGCACCTTCGCGATCTCGGTGAGCGCCGATTGTTTCCCTGTGTCGAAGTCTCGTATCAGATCCTCCAGTAGCGCCTGGAACGCGGACCGGAGATCGTCGGTCGAAAAATACGACATCACGGGGTCGGTTGCCACGAACGCCTCAAAGCCGTCGATCTCGGCCGGGTCGATGTAGCCGTCGGCCGCGGTGACCAGTGCGGAGACGGCGACCGCCGCATCGCGGAACCGCCGGCTCCGCAGCTGCTCACGTCGCGCGGCCAGCTGTGCGCGTAATGATGTCACGGATGGGCGTAGCCCAGGGGCGGAAGCGGATGACCGCAGGCCGCGCCAGATCGGCCAGCTCTCCGCCAGCCATCGTCGGACCGCCCACCCGACTGGGCGTGGCGCCAGCCGTACCGCGAGCAATGCGTCGGTGTGGACTTCGACGAGCTCGCCCTCCACATGCAGGGGCTTGGCGGTCGCCGGCCATTCTGTCGCGAAGACCAGGGACAGCATGTTGCCGGAATGGGGCGATCTGCTCGCTTCGGCGTCGTCGTGTTCGACGRCCGCGACGAAGTGACAGCGTTCGACGAGGGAGCGGTAGTCGACACGGACGTGGCGGGCCAGGGCTGACTCGACTCTTTCCCCGCTGGTCACGAGCCCGCCGGGTAGCACGTTCCATCGATGACCAGGTCTGCTGACCAGCAGCATCCGATCCTCTCGCAGTGCTACGAGCCGGACGTCGACCCTGAGCGGGTCCGTTACGGATGCCATGTCGGTCAATCCTCCCGACGTAACGCTGCGCGTACCACGGCCATTGTCCGCGATTCAGCCTTCCTGTGGATGAAATCTGGCGATTGATGGAAGAATCCGGGCGAATCCTGGAATGGTTGCAGAGGCGCGGCAACGGCTAGCGGAAACGCCGTGGCTGATCGCAAAGCTGCTGTGCCCAAGTGCTAGGAATTCCGGTTACTTGACGGGATTCTGTGCGTCGCTGGAGCTGTCCTGCCGCGAAGGCCTGTGACTCGAAGGCGGCAGCCGCACCGAACGCACGCCGGTCGTTCGTTCGATGATCGTCATGGGAGGGCAAGGATCCGCCTGCCGCCGGCCTTGTCGACTGGCGGCGGTGAGCCCTGTCACCTGCGCGGTCGCACACGAAGCAGGTAGATCGTGGCCGCTGGAACGAGGCTGCTGAGCTCGTCCTCGGGATCATCAACGGCGCTGGTAGGCGGTCCAGGCGGGTGTGAGCGCAACGATCAGTGCGGCGGCGGCACCGATCTGGAGGAAGTGGCGTATCCAGTCGATGCCCGAGGTATGGCGGACACCGATCGCGCTGGCGAGGACGTTTCCCACGAGGGCGCCGACGATCCCGACGACGATGGTCAGCCAGATCGGGATGTTCTGCCTGCCGCGCAGGACCAGCCGTGCCAGCGCGCCGATGACCAGGCCGGCGATGACGATCCAGATGAGCTGGAACATGGTGACCTCTCTGCTCTGTGGGGMGAGATGGGCGTGGGGCGTGATGAGGTGATGCTGGCCTGGCGGTCCGGAGGCCCGCTGCGAGGGAGGCGTTCTGCTTCGGTTGGCCCAGCCCTCGGGCGCCGCGCCGCGTCGGGCGTACGACTGTCCGGCGGCGCAGTGGTGAGGGCGAGGGCCGAACTCACGCTGTTCCGCCTGGCAGTGATGGGTGGGGTCGCTGTTCAGACGTGAGGGCGGGAGGGTGCGGTGGGTGCGCATGTCGGCGTTGGCCAGGCACGGAAAGGGCGATGGAAGATGATCTGTCCAGGAGGTCCTGGAACGCATTGCTGAGGCCGGTGCCGACAGTGGTGGGGTCGAGCCGGGTCGTGTCGATGGTGGTGCTCAGGCAGTAGTGGCCGTTCCATCCCATGGCGCCGACAGCCAGCGGGACGCCTGCGGCGAGGGGGACGATCGGGTGGACGGTACACAGAGGGAAGTCGAGTAGTTGCAGTGCTTCCGCGGGTCCGGGCATGTTGGTGACGATCGCGTCGAAGCGGGGAGATCGGTACATCTGCCGGGCGGTCATGCGGTGCGCCGCGGCGGGCAGCGCGCCGGCGGCGCGGACGACTGCCGCGCCCGCGAGGGCTCGTGCGGTGGCGCGCGGGCTGGTCTGTTCAGCGACGTGCCGGGCGCGTTCACGGGTGGTCATCCGGCCGAGCGGCACGTTGACGAGCAGTCCCGCGGTCAGGTTGCCAGGCGGTCCGAGGTAGCCGGCAGGGCTGGGCGCCCGCAGTGTTGCGGGCACGGCTGTCCGTAGCGTCGCGTTCTGCGGTGGCCGTCCCTGTGCGTCGAGGCAGGCGCGGACCGCCTCACCCACTGCCGCCAGGAGAAGATCGGTGACCCGCAGGTTCATCTGGCGTGCCGCCGCGCGGACGGATGGCAGCGGCCAGGTATAGGCCTGGAAACGGCGCAGGGGCTCGTCGTCGGCGCACGGTGCGGGGAAAGGACGTGACCTCACAGCGGTGAGGTCGGATGCCAGCGACGCCAGTCCGGCCACCGCGGTCGCGGTTCTGGTGAACCGGCCCGGAGTGGGCCGCTGCGGGGGTGCGGGGCCGGCGGGTGGGGTCAGCAGGTTCCGGAGGAGAGCGATTAGGCCGAGTCCGTCCGCGACGGCGTGGTGTACGACGACGACCACCGCGCATCGGCCGGRCGCGAGACCGTGCACGAGCCATATCCGCCAGAGCGGACGGTGCTGGTCCAGGGGCCGGGAGGCGAGGTCCGCGACGAAGCCGGCCAGCGCGGGCCAGCCGGCTTCCGCTGGCAGCGTCGTCTCGCGGACGTGCCAGTCGAGGTCCACCGCTCTGGGTTCGGACCAGCGGTGGTGCCGCCACGGGCCGGCTGGTTCGACGCCCCGGGTGAGCCGGGTAAGTCCGGGCAGGAGGCCCGCGACGTGCCCACGAAGTCGGGCGAGATCGAGCGGTGACGGTCCGCTGGTGCTGTCGATGACCGCGACCCCGCCGACGTGCTGGGGATAGGTGGGTGTCTCGACGTGCAGGAAGAACTCGTCCGCGGGAGCGAGACGGCGCTGGTTTTGGCGGCGCGGTCGGGCGCGGTCTGTGGCCGGYCAGACCGCGCCGGACAGGACCCATTCACCCAGGTCGACGAGTGCGTGGTCGACCACGACGAGTACGACCAGAACCGCGCCGAGCAGCGGACCGCCGCGGGCGACTGCCGACCTGTGCCGCTGGCCCCGCGCGGCGGGCCAAGCCGCGAGCGGGATGGACGCGGCAGGCGTCGCCGTGCCGGCTGCGTGGTTCACCATGAGTGCCTCGCCGACTCGGCGACGTGTCGTTACAGGTCGAACTCGTCGGGGCTGATGCCGACCGCGAAGCACGCCTCACGGACGACGGCCTGCTCGGTCTTGTCGAAGTTGCCGTCGGCGCCGCCGATGACAATGCCGATCTGGATGACGGCGCGGGCCTCGGTCGGCTTCTTCTTGACCTTCCCGACCTCTTGGAGGACGGAAACCTTCCCGAGTGCGAAGTCCTGCGCGAGCTTGGCGAGGTAGCCGTCGAAGCGGCGGTGCAGGTCATCCGGCGCGAAGTTGGTCAGCACCTCGTTCGTCGCGATCAGGGAGGCGACGCGCTGTCGTTCGGCAGGGTCGATGGTCCCGTCGGCGGCGGCGACGAGGGCGCACACGGCCATGCTGGCGTCTCGGAAGGCACCGCTTTTGAGCTCGTTCTTCTTCGCGGTGAGCTGGCCCTGCATCGTCTGCGTGGAGGTGCGCAGGCGGTCCCAGATCGGCATCGTGCTGCCCTGGCCTTTCTCTCGACGTCGGGTGCGGAGTACTTGTGTGCGAGCCGCGGACAGTCACCAGCCGTGTAGCATGGGAACTCCTGGGACGCCGGTCGGGAGGGAACGCCCGCGGTCATCTCTCTGTCCGCCCGCCCCAGCCGTCAGGACGGCGGTACTCGCGGGCTGGGTGTCGAGCGGCGGATCCGCGGTCGGCTCGGCCTCTGTCGCCGCGTGGATGGCGGCGGTCCGGTCGCAGGAGTGACGGCGTCGACCGACTTCAAGGACGCGGAGCCCGCGAGGCGGCGCCACTGTCGGTCTCCTTTCGGCAGCCTGAACCGCGCAGGCGGGCGGAGCGACGTGCTGCGTTGGCTGGCGATCGTGGGCCAGGGTCACCCTCGGTACCCGCAGCAACATCACGCTGTGGAACGCCGTCACCGTACCATGAGCGATTGTTCATATGTTCGCGTCGGTAGTCCCCTCGGCCACCTGGTCGTGTCGACTGTCCGACATCGTTGCCGTGGAGTCCCGCAGGCTGCGGCTGCCACGCCCTGGCCTTCCCTGATCGGTGCCGCCTTCGGCTATGGGGCGACCTCGGGAGGTCGACGCGGAACCGCGTTCATCTGGAGGCCCCGGGTCGCGTACGCCCGCTCGCCGCGGTAGGCGGGACGGCGCTGACTATGGCCGACAGCGTCGGCTACTCCGGAAGGAACAGGTGTGGATCGGTGAGGAGGTGACGGTGGCGAGAGCACGCCAGAGCGCCAGGGTGGCGTTGCCCGTCATCCGCGCGAAAGGCCCCGATCCACAGTGTCATCCCCGTGCAGGCCRTTGCGTCCGTCCTGCTGACCGGAGCCGCCCCAACGCATGATCCCAGTGCGGGCAGCTCGACGGCGTGGGCCTCTGTCGGGCTGCCACTCACGCTGACCAGGCAAGCTGAACTCCTTCTGTGGGCCGTTACGCCCGCCGAGGCGCTCCGCGAGGAATCCCCGATGGCGACCCGGGCGGAGAAGCCAGGTGATGGCGACGCGGGTGCATTCCCTGGCCGCGCCGGACGCCAAGTCTCCCCGGCTTGTGTCGTCATCGTAGCATGAAGGATCTTTCATGTAACGATGGGCCTGGTGGGTGCTACTCTCCGTTCAGGCGCCGAGGAGCTGGGCGGCTTTCGCCACGATCACGGCGCCGACGAGCAGAAGGTAGGCGCGCATGAGGGTCAGGCAGAGGACGCGGGCCCGTGACGGAAGCGGCGGGTCGAGCGACTCCACGGGGGGCATCGTCCAGCTCGACCGTTGAACGCCGGCAGCGGTGTCTGCCCGAGCCCAGGATCGCCGGGCACCGGGGAGGCTGGCCACGGCGCAGGCGGCGACGACGCTCAGGGCGAGAGCCATCGTGCCGACCGGCGCGCCGGGAAAGAGCGTGGTCATCACGAGGAGCGCGGACAGGACGAYGAGAGCGCTGGCCACGACGGTGGCCAGGACATTCAGCCACGGCGGGTTGACCCAGGGCCCGAGTACCGCGCGATCATTRCACAGCAGGATCAGGAAGACCGACGCGCTCGGCAGGAGGACACCGGCGAGTACGTTTGCCAGCACGGTCACCAACCCCAGCGGTGTGGCAGGCAGGAGCACGACCAGTGCCGCCACGACGATCAGGCCCGCGAAGGTGCCGTGAAACGTCCGTGCCTGCCGCCATGGCCGGTGCAGGGAGTGCCGTAGACCCGTCGCGTCTCCGACCGCGTACGACGTCGAAAGGCAGACCRCCGCGGCACCGGCCACGGAGCCACTGAGCAGGGCCAGCGCGAACAGCGCGCCGGCCCACGCCCCCAGCGCGGACGACAGGCCGAACGCCACCTGACCCGCGTCGACGAACGGGCCGCCGGCACGCTGATGCAGGACATGGGAACAGGTCACGAGAACCGCGCACGCCCCCAGCACGAACAGCCCCGTGCCGAGGGCCGTGTCCACACGCTCATAGCGCACCCAGCGACTCGTGATCCTCTTGTCCACCACATTCGACTGCTGGAAGAAGAGCTGCCAGGGCGTCACCGTCGTCCCGACCAGGGCGATCACGAAAAGAACTCCCTGCGTGGACAGCGGCGCCGTGAYGGCGGCAGCTGCGGGACCAGGGAAGTCCACCCGTGTTCGGAGCAGCGTGACGACCGCGAGCGGGACCACGAGCATGCTCCCCGCGACGGCGGCGAACATGGCGCGTTCCCAGCCGCGGAAGCTTCCCCGCACTGTCACAGCGACCAGTCCCACCGCCGCGACGGGAACCGAGACATAGCGCGGGATACCGAAGTAGCCGCAGGCCAGGGCGATACCGATGAACTCGGTGATGATGGTGAGGGCGTTCAGCRCCATCAGGTCCGCCACGGCGAACCAGCCCCACCGGCGACCGAACCGTTCGAAGATCAGCCGAGCATGCCCCGCGCCGGTGACCGCGCCCAACCGGGCGACCATCTCCTGGTTGATGAACAACACCAGCGCCAACGGGGCCACCAGCCACAGCAACTGGAGACCGTGATCGTGCCCGGCCTGGGCGAACAGCGACAGACCACCCGCGTCGTTCACCATGACGATCAGTCCGGGGCCCATCACCGCGGCGAGCGCCGCCAACCGCCGTCGAGCCGGCACCGGGTGGCCGGTTTCGACCACCCGGAGGGTGCCCCAGGCGCCCTGGATGTCTCCCCGGTGCGCCCGGTCCAACGCTGACCGCCGCTCGACGTGCGCACCGAAGGACCCGCGGACGACGACGCCCTGCGGTGACCGTTCTCCCTCCGGAGTGGTGGTCATCCCACTGCGTGCCCGGACGACCTGCCCCGTCCGTGCCCCGTCTCACCCGTCCCCGAGATCCGCCGGACCGCGCATTCCAGCAGCGTGTTCACTTCGGTGTCCGCCAACGTGTACATCCGCTGGCGCCCCACCCGCTCCACCCGGACGAGCTCATGCTCACGCAGGACCCGCAGCTGATGCGAAACAGAGGACTGCTCCAACCCGAGCTCGTCCACCAGTTCGCCCACCGAACGCCGGCCCTGGGTCAGACAGGCCAGGATCTGCACCCTGCTCGGGGTCGACAACGCGAACATGACATCGGCGACCTGCTCCGCCGCGGCCTCATCCAACACGAGCCGGGAGCGGGCCGGGCGGGCTCCCGAATCCGGCTGAGACACCTCACCAGCCTAAACGAGTGGATGAGAGGGCTGGACAKCCCTGCCGGGTGGTCCATGCCGTGTGACGTTTCGGTGYGGGGACTTTGACCGCACGTCCACCCTTGAATGGATGGTCCTGGCGAGCCTGGCTTTCCTGCTTCTACACCGCTGTCTGTGGGCGTCGCGGTGCCTTGGTCGCCAGGTGATGCCTGACCCGCGCCGTCGACGCGGCCTCCRGTGCGGGTCGCCTCCCCGCCGCGCCGCGCGGTCCGGTGCGGTTGCCGCGCACCCCGTGTCGACCGCCCTCCGCCATCATTCCTGGTCACCACTGTCGGGTTCCTGTGATCTGGCGGGCGGGATGGGAGCTGGCCGGGTGCGCGTGACCGCGCAGCGTCTTGTGATGGCGGCGCGGTTCTGTCTGCATGTGGCCTTCGCGATGTCCACTTCGCCCGCCCATCATCACCATGCCGGTGCCGGTGGCTCTGGAGCGGATGATCTCGCCGCGCGTGGTGTGGATCTGATGCACGGCGGGCAGATGACGCCGGGCGGACAGGGCTGACGGGGCGCCCTCGCTGCCAGGGCTGCTGTGCGCGGTGCTGGTCGCGGCGTCGGATCATCCCCGTCAGGCGGTCCGCCGCGGCACCTTCGGCTCCGTTCACGCCCTGGGTCCCGTGATTCTGTTTGCTTACTGGCGACCATTCGAGTGCGGTAGACTGCACTCGGTCGAATATTGACAGGTGTCGGATTATCTGGCACGCTCAGGAAATGCATTATCTCCTAATTCCGACGGTCGCCGCTCTGGGTGTATCGGTCCACTCCCTCGTCAAATCCAAAAAAGAGGAAGTCTTGCGTCAAAAGAAATCTCGATACACCACTGCGCTTGTATATGCCCGTATCTCACTTAACTTTACCGCCCGCATTTTTGCAAGCAACAGACCTTTAGCTATTGCGCTAACATTCCCGGGTATCTCTTTCTTTGGTGCGGCTTCGGCTGTCTATTTCGGAGAAGGGAGGCGTGAATAACAATTTAAGTCGGYGATCATCCCGGCCCTTCAGCTAGGTTTTTAGTGTCGGGTTTATCCCGGTTGATTCTTCGCCTCCCCGTATAGACCTAAACGCTTGAGTGGGCCAACCTAGGGAATGGAAGGCTCCAGATTAACTGAGGAAATTGATCGCTGGCCGGTTCCCTCTCTTTCGGTCTCGGATGGAGYCGAACTCGATGGTGGCGGGGGCGAGTTTGAGTACATCGGACAGGACAGTGATGTGCTGGCAACCCGGCGCACGCGCTCACCTCATTCCGACGGCCAGGCTAGTGCAACGTTCCTCATTACGGTTGTAGATCGTCTGTGCCGGTGGGATCCTGGTGGGGAGGCGATCTGTCATGCCGAAGTTGTTGTATGCACGCCCTCCCGCGGACACGGAGGAGGAGCGGAAGATCCGGAAGCTGGCCGGGTCGCGGCACGCTCCCGGCGACTGGATCATACGGGCGAAGATGATCGTGGCCAGCTGGGACGGTGAACGCACCAGTACCATCGCCGCCGGGCTGGGCTGCCACATGCAGACCGTGCGTGAACGCCTGGCCCGGTTCAACGCCGAGGGCCTCGACGGGCTGGGCGACCGGCCCGGGGCCGGTCGCCCACCACGCATCACCGAACGCGAGCGGGGCCGCATCATTGCCCTGGCCCGCGCGAACCCCCCGGGCCGGCCGGTCCGCGATGACGCCGGCGGGCTGGGTGCCGCCGACGAGACCGGCCCACCCCAGTGGACCCTGAACACCCTCACCGAGGCCGCCCGGGCCGAGGGCATCCAGATCCAGCGCAGTCAGGTACGCCGCATCCTGCTGGCCGAGAAGGTGCACTGGCGGCACACCCGCTCCTGGGCGGCAAGCCAGGACCCCGACTTCGCCCCAAAAGGGCGGCGGTCGTCGAGCTCTACACCCACCCGCCGGCGCACACCACGGTGATCTGCGCCGACGAGCTGGGGCCGGTGATCCCGCGCACGTTCCCGCCGACACCGGGCTGGTCACCCGACGGCCACCGCATCAAAGCACCCCTGGAGTACTCCCGCGGCAGCGAGAAGACCTGGGTTTTCGGCGGCCTGCGCATCCGCGACGGCCAGGAGGTCACTGCTGCACCCCCTCGCGTAACAGCGACGGCTGGATACAGCTGTTGACCCGCATCGCCCAGGYCAATCCCCGCGGCCCGATCCGGGTGGTCACCGACAACCTGTCCACCCACACCAGCGGGAAGGTCCGCCGGTGGCTGGCCCACCATCGGCGGATCCAGCAGGTGTTCATCCCGAAGAAGGCCTGCTGGCTGAACATGGCCGAGGGCTGGTGGCGGCTGCTGCGCCGGGCGGCGTTCGCCGGACAGACCTTCGTCGACACCGACGAGATCACCCGCGCCGTCGACCTGGCCACCGCCCAGCTCAACGCGCGCGCCCGCCCCTGGGTCTGGGGACGCCCCGCAGCACCGACCCGCACCCTCCGCCGCCAGTTTGTCTACTGTCTTTGAGGAACATTGCAGTAGGCGAGGGCTGGCGCCGAGTTGTCGAGGCCTATGACGCGAGGGCCGGCGGGAGCGCGCCGCGCAGCGGCGAGCGCCCGATCGCGGTCCAGCAGGACGCTCCGCTCCCGCGRATCACTGGCTGCAGCCGCGTAGTGATCGTAGAGTTCGACCAGGGACAGGTCGAACTTGAGCAGCGCGGCGTTCACCCCGTAGGAGCATCCGACGTCGAGAACCGTAGGTGACGGGGAGCCGCTGGCTTCCCGGTATCGAAGAAGAAGGTTCTCGAAGTAGGGCTTCGCGAGCTGAGGAATCTGATAGTCGAGTCGCCCCAGCGTCGAAAAGTACTCGCGGGGATTCGGTGCGGTATAGACATGATCGAGGGAAATCTTTCCGGTTGCGTCCAAAGGCATGATGGTGCCCCGTTTCAGTGGGCAGGCGTTCAGGTCGCGAGCACGCGGCTGCTGGAAGCCTTTTCCGTCTCGCCGCCACCGCGTGACGCTTCTCCGTCGGCTCTGAGTCTGCGGCGCACACCGTCACCGTATGGCCCGGTATGCGGCCTTGCAGTGGTTTACGCGAGGCGAACCTTACGATTTCTTCATGTGACTGCCGCTCCCCGTTCACGTCCTGACGTCGGAGCTTGGCGCGCCGAAGGGCGCGGAGGGTCGGGAGGGCCGAATTCGACACCGCGGTGAGGATGGGGGCTGGCCCCGCCCCGGTCAGCTCCAGCCCAGCGCGTTGGCGTCGACGCCCGGTTCCCCGCCCGCGGCCGCGAAGGCGCGTAACGCCGCGACCAGGCTGCCGCGCAGGCGGGGGTCCATCCTCGCGACGATCGCCGTGATCTCGGCTCGGCGGCGGCGGGTGACGTCCTCGACGAGCTGCCTGCCGGTCACGGTGAGCGCGACATTGACCTCGCGGCGGTTGTCCGGGTTGCCGAGGCGGTCGATCAGGCCGGCGGCGACGAGACGGTCGGCCATGCGGGTGGCAGTGGAGGGGTGGACGGCGAGGAAGTCGGCGAGGTCGCCGGCCCGGAGAGGTCCGCGGCTGGCTAGGACGACGAGCATGCGGAACTGGGGGAGGGTGACGTCCTCGCCGACGGCGGTCAGCGAGCGGGCGGACACGGCCACCAGCAGGCGGGATGCGGTGAGGACGGCGTCAGTGAGCTCGTCCACGCCGTCGTCGGGGGCGCCAGGTGGGGTGGAGGCGTCCGGCGTGCCGCTCATGGCACTGTTCTACCGCCCACGGCAGCCGGCGAGTGAACCAGCGCATGCCACTCGGATGCTCAGCACAACTTTTGTACTATGCAAATATGCGTGCGGTGGCGGATCGAAAGACGGCGGTCCGATGGGCGAGGTCCCGGTGGCCGGCCGGGGCTGGTACCGGCACGGCACGGCACGGAGCGGGGCGGGGCTGATCGCATTGGCCATGATGGTCGGCGCGGGAGTGGGACTGGCGGCGGTCGGTTTCCGTTGGCTGATCGTGCTGTTCACCGAGGTGTTCTGCGGCCGGGAGGACTGCTCGGTCGCGGGCCATGCGGCCAATCCGCACGTGCCCGCTCTTGGCTTTGGGTATCTGCTGCTGGCCCCGGTCGCCGGTGGCCTGCTCTACGGTCCGCTGATCAACCGGTTCGCCCGGGAAGCCCGCGGGCACGGCGTTCCCGAGGTGATGCACGCCGTCGCCGAACATGACGGCCGCATCGCGCCGCGGGTGTCGGCGGTCAAGTCGCTCGCGTCCGCGCTGTGCATCGGTGCGGGTGGCTCGGTGGGCCGGGAGGGGCCGATCGTGCAGATCGGGTCCGCGCTCGGTTCGGCGCTCGGTCAGGTCGCCCGGGTCGGCGCCGAACGGCTGCCCGTCCTCGTCGCCTGCGGGGCCGCCGGCGGGATCGCGGCGACCTTCAACGCACCGCTCGCCGGCGTGATGTTCGCCTGTGAGGTGATCCTCGCGTCGTTCACCGCCGAGGCGTTCGGGGTTGTGGTCCTGGCCGCCGTGACCGCCAGCGTGGTCGGGCGGGCGGTGCTGGGCTCGAATCCGTTTCTGACGCTGCCACCGTTCGCCGTCCGCAGCGCGGCGGACTACCCGTTCTTCGCACTGCTCGGCGTTCTCGGTGGGGTCACCGGGGTGGCGTTCACCCGCGTGCTCTACGCCGTGGATGACGGCTGCGACCGGGTCTGGCGAGGCCCGGAGTGGCTGCGGCCGGCGGTGGGCGGCGTGTTGCTCGGAGCCGTCCTGATTGCTCTGCCGCAGATGTACGGCGTCGGTTATCCCGTCCTCGTGTCGCGCGTCAGAATTCTTGGCACAGGGGTTTGTTGGCCCTGAGCCCAAGGAGATCAGATGAGTCGGCCCCCGGTGTTCCCCGCCGAGGACAAGATCCGGATCGTGCTGTCGGTGCTCGCCGGCG
>NZ_MOME01000070.1:0-14604 GCF_001983005.1 Protofrankia sp. BMG5.30
CGCCGCTGCCGCTTCTTCACGATCCGCGGCTCGAACGTGCCCTCCCGGTCCCTCGGAACCGAGATCTCCACCTCACCGGCCGCCTCGGAAACGACCGTCTTCGTCCGGCTGCCGTTACGGACGTTGGTCGATTCCCGCTCCGCCGGTACCCGGTTCTTCTCATGGCCGAGATGCTCGGTCATCTCCTCGGCCAAAGCCGTTTCCAGCACCGCCTTGGTGAACAGCTTCAACAGCCCGTCCGGCCCCGTCAGCGCCAGCCCACGCGCCTTCGCGTCCGCGACCAAAGCCGCCGCAGCGGCCTGCTCCGGCGACAGCTGCCGCCCCGATTCACGATCTTGCTTGCGAGGGGTCATATCACCCGATGTCATCACTCACAGTGCCCATCCCGCCGGACCCCGAGGGCCCGGCGTGTCGGGCCGGAAACACCGATCTTGAAACAGTCCCCCGGTTCGAAAACGGTCTGGGTCTGCGGTTGTCAGGGTGACGTAGTGGCCGAGCCGCTGCGTGCGGCCAGTCGGTGCCCCCGGTGCCCGGTTGCCGGCTCAGTGCTCGCGGTCAAGGAGGATGTGTGGGTAGCCGCGGTTGATCGGCTCACCCAGAGCCACCCCGAGGGAGTCGATGAAGTCTTCCAGCCGGACGGTGGCGTCCTCGACGTCGTTGGCGTCGCCTTTGAATTCGAACTCGACGAAGTGTCCGGCGCCCTCCACGTGGTCGAAGACGACCTCGACCTCGGGCAGCTTCCACTCTTCGCGGGTCTTGTCGACGGTCACCAGCGGCGTGAAGTCGAGTGCTTCGAGGAGCCGGCGGATGGCCTCGACGTCGTCGACCTTGGACTCGTACTCGTCAGCGTGCGTCTTGACGGCGGCTTCGACGGGGTGCCAGCGCTTGAAGTTGACGGACGAGCCACGCCCTTCGGTTCTGATGCGCAACCACTCCGACACCACTGTTGGCGCGAGGAAGTCGCGGTGCGGGGCGTTGTAGTAGACGTCGACCTGCCGAGTCGGCTCGCTGGGCTTGGCGCCGAGCCTTTCGAGCGCAGCCTTGAGGACGGCCGGGTCGGGCAGCGTGAACTTCTTCTCGACCTCGATGTACTGCACGGGTGTCCTTTCCGGGTTACAGGGTGGGTTGGTGGAGCCGAGGAATCCGGCAACTGGCACCTACGGGCCAAGGTGCTCTCGACGATGGCTCGCCAGGCCATCTGGCGCGGCGACCCCGACATGGGCCTGACATTGATCGACATCGGCTTCATCCGTAGCGAGCGACTCACGCCGACCGAGCGGGCCATGCTCTACACCGGCCGGGCACGTGCGAATGCCAAGCTGGGCCGGGTAGCGGAGGCRCTTCGGGCCGTCGGGATGGCCGATGCCGAGTTCGCCCACGCCAACCCGACCAACGACCCAGCGTGGATGGTGTACTACGACACCGCCCAGCACGTCGGCGATACCGGCCACGCGCTGTTCGACCTCGCCATACTGGACAGGCGGTACGCCCCCGAAGCAGTCACGCGCCTCAGCGGAGCAGCGAAGGGCCACGCGGCAACCTATGCACGGTCGCAGGCACTCAGTCAGATCAAGTTGGCGTCGTTGACGATGACGACCGGCGACCCCCAAGAAGCGGCCCTGATCGGCGGGGGCGCGCTGGATACGGTGGGCAGGATTCACTCCCGGCGGCTGGCCGATGAGGTACGTGAGTTGAGCCGCTTCGCCAGCAGACACCGTCGTGTCGATCAGGTCGCTCACCTGCGGCGGCGGATCGACACCGTTGTGCAGCCCGCGTGACAACCGCAGAGGGCGCGTCGCCTCCTGAGTTGAGTACCGACGCCAGCCACGCATTGCAGGTCGCCGTCGACGCGGCTGGGCTGCCGGTCGCCGGTGCCGTGCTGGTCCGTGCTGGCGAAAACACGATCTACCGGCTTGCGGTCGGCGTCATCGCCCGAGTCAGCCATACGGGCCACGAGCTCGGCCCGCTGCTGCCGTTCACCCGGTTGCGCGAACGGATCGACCTGGCCGAATGGCTTGCCGAGGATGATCGTGACTGGCTCCGTCAGCACCTTGCGGATCTGGAAACACGGTGGCCCGACCTGCCGCCGGGCCTGCCCCACCGCGTGGTGCACGGCGATGCCTGGCTGGGCAATGTTGTGGCTACCGAGGAGCGGACAGGAATACTGCTCGACCTGGAGCGGTGCTCGGTCGGGCCACCGGAATGGGATCTGGTGTCGACCGCGATCAAGGTGGGCTCGACTGGAACGATCAGCCAAGCGGAGTACGCCGAGTTCGTCGATGCCTACGGCCACGACGTGACGGCCTGGCCGGGCTACGAGCTGTTGAGAGGCATCCGAGAACTAAGAATTACTTGCTACGGGGTGCAGCAAGCAGCCATGAGAACGGACTTCCGAACGGAAGCGCAGGGGCGTGTGGACTGTCTGCGGGGAAGGCGGGGAGAGCGGCCGTGGGGATGGGCAGCAATCGGATAGGAAACTCAGGGCCAAAGCGCGAAGCGAGGATTCGGACACGAATGCCGTCATTGGTGCTGAGGAGACCATCCGGCGGTTATGGGGTCGCCAGTCGAGCGGGGGAGCGGCCGTCGGCTATGCCGGCCGCCGGCCGAGGGGGAACAGGGCTGTGGGAAACATCGTGTCGGGTAGGCGTAGTAGTTGTGTGATCAGGTGGTCGTCGAAGCCTGTTACCGCGCAGCCGGCCAGGTCGAGGGCGGTCGCGACCAGGTAGAGGTTCTGGACGGCGATGCCCGAGTCGACGTGCAGCGTCCGGTAGTGGCGGATCGGGTATTTCACGAGCGTGGTGTCCAGCCGGGCGACCAGAAGGAGAGTGATCGGCGCCCGTTCGGCGAAGTCGGGCTGGGCCAGCACCGAGCGCAGCGCCGCCGTCGGGTCGCCGGACCACAGCGTCTCCAGATGCTGGACGTCCGGATCGTCGTCGGCCTCGTGGCGGAACACCCCGCCGGGTAGGTCGCCGCCGGGTCTGACCGCGACGTACACCGCCAGCGACGGCAGCCCGCCCGCGGACGGGGCCATCCGCATCCGGTGCTCGGCGCCGGTGGGCAGCCGGACCGTCCGCTGTGGTCCGAGAGCCCACCGCAACAGCGACGACAGCTCCCGCGCGTCTGGTGGGTCGGCATGAAACCGATAACGGGACTTGCGGGCGGCAAGGATCTGGCCGAGGCCGACCGGGATGTCCGGCCGCGCTCGGGGTAACGCGATCCGCCCGGTGCCCGCGGACAGCCCGTCAAGGACGGCCTCCCGGTTCGGCGGGCCGTTGAGGAGATCCTGGATCCGCTGGATACGGCTGATCGCGTCCGCGGTGTCACTCATGTTCGTCCTCGCCGGCCCGCCGAAACGACCCGGTCAGGCCGTCCGGCCGGCGGTGTGGCCGGACGCCGCGTGGCTGGGCACGCTGAGGCTGGGCGTACCGCGGTCGGGCGTCGTGCGGTCGGGCGCGGTGCGGGCCGCTGGTACCAGCCCGGGGGTGGGCCGGAAGCCGGGCTCGATCTGGTCGGCCAGGTCCACGCCGGTCGCGTCGTTGGCCCAGGCCACGGCGTTGCGCAGGTGGATGTCGTGCATCTGGGCGACGAAGCGGTCCCAGTCCCGGACGGTGCTGTCGACCGCGCGCTGGATCTCGGCCAGCGCGGCCAGGTTCGCCGGCTCCAGGTCGCCGATGCCGAACGGCCGGCCCTGTTCCATCGCGCGTACCGGCGCCGACTGGGTGAGACAGACCAGCAGGTCGTCACCGACCTCCCGGCGCAGGAACGCGACGTCCTCGTCGTCTGTGACCTTGTTCCCGATCACGGAGAGGGTGACGTCGAAGTCGGCGGCGTACCGGCGGTACTGCCGGTGCACCGCAACTGCCTTGCGAGTGGGTTCGCAGACCAGGAAGGTGTGGTCGAAACGGGTGAACAGGCCGGAGGCGAACGCGTCGGCGCCGGCGGTCATGTCGACCACCACGTATTCGCCCGCGGTGTCGAGCAGATGGTTGAGCAGCAGCTCGACGGCTCCGAGCTTGGAGTGGAAGCAGGCCACGCCGAGGTCGTCCTCGGTGAACGCGCCGGTGGCCAGCAGTCGCATGCCGGCGACGTCGACACCGAAGCGTGCCCACAGCGGGTTGTGGCCGATCACCGACAGCAGCCGTGATCCGGAGCCGGGCGGGGTCGTCTTCACCATCACCGACGCGGACGGGATGCGCGGGTTGTCTCCCCTCAGGTAGTCCTTGATCGCGTCGAGGTGTTCGCCCATCGGGGGTGGCGTGGTGTCGTCGTCGAGGCCGAGGGCGGCGCCGAGGTGCTGGTTGATGTCGGCGTCGATGGCCAGGACGGGGTGGCCGTGGGCGGCCAGATGCCGGCAGAACAGCGCGGACAGCGTGGTCTTGCCGCTGCCGCCCTTGCCGACGAACGCGATCTTCATGCTGGGCTCCGATGTCGTGGCGACACTGCTACGATCAGCACAGCATACTGTAATAGTAATCGTTTTCGTTAATGGTGGTGTGCCGGGCGGGCCTGGCGGGCGGCCGACCGGCGGCGCGCCGAGCGGCCGAGCGACGGCCGGGAACGCCCCGAGGCGCCGCGGGGAGCGCGGTTCGCCGCTACGAACGGCCGGGGCTCGCGCGATAGGTCAACGGCTGGGTGTCGGCGGGGTGGCCGGCGGCGACAGCGCCATCCGCGTTAGACGGGGATGACGCGGCTGAGCCGGAGCCGGGATGTCGGGCGCGACCGGTGACGGCGGCACCATCCGTGTCGGGCGGGGCCGCGCCCGTGCCCGCGTCCGCCGGCCGGCGGCGGGAGACGACGAGGGCGGCGATGGCGGTGGTGAGCGGCACGGAGGCGACGAGGCCGACGGTGCCGGCCGCGGTACGGACGATCTCGGTGGCGACGAGTTCGGAGGTGGCGACGTCCGCGCTGGCGCGGTCGGCGAGGGTGAACAGGAGCAGGGTGGGCAGGGCGGCACCGGCGTAGGCGAGGGCGAGGGTGTAGACGCTGGAGGCGATGTGGTCACGTCCGACCCGCATCCCGGCCCGGTAGAGGTGGCGCACCGGGGTGTCGGGGGCGGCGTCGGAGACCTCCCAGACGGCCGCGGCCTGGGTGACGGTCATGTCGTTGATCAGCCCGAGCGAGCCGATGATGACGCTGGCGAGCACGAGACCGGGCAGGCTGAGCTCGCCGGCGAAGGCCTTGAGGGTGACGTCCTCGTCGGAACCGAGGCCGGTGATGTGGGCGAGGTCGATGGCCGCGGCACCGAGCGCGGCGGTCAGGGCGAGGCTGGCGAGGGTGTCCAGCAGCGCGACCGTGGTGCGGGCGGAGACACCGTGGGCGAGATAGAGCAGGCCGACCATCAGCGCCGCGCCGGTGGTCAGCGCCACCGAGACGGGGGAGTGCCCGTCGAGCAGGGACGGCAACGTGAACCTGACGATTACGAGATAGGTCAGGACGAGGCCGGCGAGCGCGGCGAGCCCACGCCAGCGGGCGACGGCCACGACCATGACGGCGGTGAGCGCGGCGATCCAGCCCAGCGGCGCCGCGCGCTGGAAGTCCACGATGTAGTAGGTGGGCTGGCCGCTGGTGTCGACCGTCGGGGCGAGACGGATCCGGTCGCCCGGCTCGTACGCGGGACGGGTCGGATCCACGGGGACGTCCAGATGGATCTGGTTGCCGGGCGCGGGCCGGCCGGTCAGGACGATGTCGAGCTGGTCGCAGGCGGCGGGGGAGGGRCCCGCGCCGCTGGGGTCCGGGCAGGGGCCCTGCCCGGCGCGTCCGATCGTCGCGTCGACGAGGTCGGGGGCGCCGCCGGTGAGGTCGCGCAGCTGGCTCGGGGCGTGGCGGGGGGTGGTGTTCGGCCACAGCAGGACGGCGCCCGCGACGGTGAGGACGAGGATCACCGCGATGGCCGCGGCCATCGCGGTCGCGGCCCTGCGTGACGTTCTGCCGGGCGCCGCGTGACCATGCGCGGGGGTGGAACGGCCGTGGTTGTGCCCCATGCCACCTGAGTGTGGTTGATGCCGGGTGGGCACGGTTGTCTCGAGGGTCTCGTGCCACGGCCGGGGGAGCGGGCCCGCGTGAGCTCGCGCCGGTGGCCGCTCCAGGTATTCATGATCATTAAGCTTTGCGCTCGTCGCACCGCCGGCGAAGCTTTTCCGGCCGTTACGATTTCAGCTGGAGCCACCTCGCCGGAGCCGTCCAAAAACATGGAATCTGGCGCACACCGGTCATTGGGGTGTGTCTCCGACGGGGACCGACAGGGGACACCGGGGACGAGGACCGGGGACGAGGACCGAGCGGGCAGGAAAGGCGGGGACGGGCATGGCCGTGGTCACGTCGGGACCGGTTGCGCAGGCCCGGCCCGATGCCGCCGCGACGGTCGAGCGGCTGCGCCGGACGTTCGCGACGGGCCGCACCCGCGATGTCGCGTGGCGGCTGCGGCAGCTCGGCGCGATCGAACGCCTGCTCACCCAACGGGAGGACGACATTGTCGCCGCGCTCGGCGCCGACCTCGGGCGTGACGCCCACAACGCCTGGTTCGGGGACATCGCCAGCACCCGCGCCGAAGCCGCCCACGCCCGCAGGCACCTGCGGGGATGGGCGCGCCCACGGCGGACGTCGCTGCCGGTGAACATGCTGCCGGGCAGGGGTTTCTACCAGTACGAACCGCTGGGCGTGGTGCTCGTCGTCGGCCCGTGGAACTACCCGGTCTACCTGACGCTGTCCCCGCTCGTCGGGGCGCTCGCCGCGGGCAACGCCGTCGTGGTCAAGCCGTCCGAGCACGCGCCCGCGACCTCCGCGCTGCTCGCCCGCCTGCTGCCGGAGTACCTGGACGCGGACGCGGTCGCCGTGTGCGAGGGGGATGCCACCGTCACCCGGCAGCTGGTGGCGCAGGGGCTCGACCACGTCTTCTTCACCGGTGGAACAGAGACCGGTAAGCAGGTGATGGAGGCCGCGGCGCGGCACCTCACCCCGGTGACCCTGGAGCTGGGCGGCAAGAGCCCGGTCATTGTCACGCCAGACGCCGACCTGGACGTCGCCGCCCAGCGGATCGTCTCGGTGAAGCTGCTGAACGCCGGCCAGACCTGTATCGCCCCCGACTACGTTCTCGTCGACAGCTCGGTCCGGGACGAGTTCGTTGCCAGGGTCCGGGCCACGCTGGAGCGGTTCGAGCGGGACGAGCCCGTGCAGCGGATCGTGAACGCACGGCAGTTCGACCGGCTGCGCCGCGTGCTCGACGGACACCGCGGGCAGGTCGTGGTCGGCGGCGGCGGCGATCCCGACACGATCACCGTCGAGGCGACGGTCGTGCTCGATCCGGACCCGGCCTCGGAGCTGATGACCCAGGAGATATTCGGGCCGATTCTGCCCGTTCTGACGGTCGGCTCCCTCGACGAGGCGATCGCTTTTGTCAACGCACGGCCGAAGCCGCTCGCCCTGTATCTTTTCACCGGTTCGAAAACGGTGGTGCGGCGGGTGCTGCGCGAAACAAGCTCCGGCGGTGTCGTCGTCAACCACCTGGCGGTGCACGTCCTCGTCCCGCAGCTGCCCTTCGGGGGAGTCGGTGACAGCGGGATCGGTGCCTACCACGGCCGGTGGGGATTCGAGGCGCTCAGTCACCGCCGAGCGGTCGTCACGAAACCGGCCCGGCCTGATCCGCCACTGCTCTACCCGCCGCGCACGGCATGGAAGAAGAAGCTGTTGCGCCGCCTTTTCTGATTTTTCTGAGCTTTTCTGACGCTGGCTGTCCGGCCCGCCCCGGCCACGGGTGCTGCCCGAACCCGGGGCGGGTCTGGCGGCGCCCGGGAGAAGGCGCACCGGCGGGATCCGTCATCGGTGCCGGTCCCGCCGGTGCGATCGAGCTGTATTTCGATAATGCTGGCTCAACGTCCGCTCACCACTTGTTGTCGGCGAGTTGCTGTCGGAGTCGCGCCGTCACACCGTGTTGGTGCCAGTCAGGTGTTGGTGCTGGTCAGACGATCGGGCCGACGATCGGGCCGACGCCGACCGGACCGACGATCGGACCAACCGGGCCGACGATCGGGCCGACACCAACAGGGCCGACGGGGCCGACGGGGCCGACCGGCCCGACGGGGCCGACAGGACCCACGGGGCCGATGGGGCCAACCGGGCCGACGATCGGGCCGACACCGACACCCGCGTCAGCACCCACGACGGTGGTGGCACCGGCGTCTACGCTGCTTGCGGTTGCGACAGAGGTGCCCAGACCGATGAAGGCCGCGGCACCGAGCGCCACGGTCGCGCCGGCGAGGACCCTCCGGACTATCGAATTCTTGTCGTTCTGCACGGGTAACACCTACCTCCCAACGCATTCATCCGATAGAACCTGCAGCAACGCGAACTCCCGAAAAACGAAATGGTAGCCGCGTCTCGTTCACGTTAGGCCATGTGCCGGGCCGGGCGGGGACTATTCCCGGCGCAGTACGTGTATGTCACAGGAACCGACCCGGGCCGGATGGCGGTCCGGGCCCACAGTGCTCCGGGCAACGGTATTTGCTGTACCACGGTCACCGTCGGCGTCGACGGTATGCGTTGTCCCACTCCGAAACGGACACTGTCACGGTGGCCGACGACCGGCCGTCACGAATTCTGCCTCCGCCGGCCAGGCCACGCCCGGTTGTCGACATCACCTGAGGACCATCGCGGAAAATGCCGGGACCATTGCGAAGAACGCCGGGACCACCGGTGGTGGAGCAGTGCCACACGTCCCGCCGTGGACGGGACCACCGGTGGTGGAGCGGCAGCGGGCCGCCACCGCGCGGCAACGGGTCGCCACCGCCCTGGCGGCGGACCGTGTCATCGGTGCCCACCGCCGGACAGTCCCGCGGCCACCCGGCGGCCGGCCGCCCGTCCGATGCCGAGAGGCCCGGTGCGGGAGAAGCATCCGGCGCGGTGGGCGCGGCCCGTTCCGCCCCGCCCGGTGCCGGCGCCGTGGGCTCGCTCAGCCCCTGTGGGGTGTCCCGGTAGGCCGAACAGAGAAGTTGCACAGGTATTTGTTCGTGCGGTGTGCTTACTGTCCGGCAGGAACCCCGTCCTCGACTCCACGGAGGCTCGGTCATGAGCGGCAGCGAGACCTCCACCAGCCGGCAGTGGTCGATGGAACCCGACCTCGACCAGATGCGCCGCCTCGTCGGGCTGGTGGAGCACGACACGGCCGCCGACCCCTTCCCGGTCTCGGGCTGGGACGCTGTCGTGTGGTCGGTCGGCAACGCCACCCAGGCCGCGCTGTTCTACCAGACCGTGTTCGGCATGGAACTGATCGCCTACAGCGGGCCCGAGACCGGCAACCGTGACCACAAGGCGTACGTGCTGCGCTCCGGAGCGGTCCGGTTCGTCCTCAAGGGCGGGGTCGACTCGGCGTCCCCCCTGCTGCGCCACCACCGCCGGCACGGGGAAGGGGTGATCGACATCGCCCTGGAGGTCCCCGACGTCGACCGCTGCGTCGCCCACGCCCGCGCGCGGGGGGCGACGGTCGTCGAGGAGCCCCACGACCTGCGCGACGAGCACGGCACCGTCCGCGTCGCCGCCATCGCCACCTACGGCGAGACCCGGCACAGCCTCGTCGACCGCAGCCGGTACACCGGCCCCTACCTGCCCGGCTACGTCAGCCGTACCGGCGACACCAGCCGTACCGGCGACACCAGCGACACGTCCGGCCAGGCGCGGCCAGCAGGCGGGCCCGGCCGGCTGTTCCAAGCGCTCGACCACGTGGTGGGCAACGTGGAGCTGGGCCGGCTGGACGAGTGGGTCGCCTTCTACAACCGGGTGATGGGCTTCACCACCATGGCGGAGTTCGTCGGCGGGGACGTCGCCACCAGGTACTCGGCGCTGATGAGCAAGGTGGTCACCAACGGCAACCACCGGGTGAAGCTCCCCCTCAACGAGCCGGCCGTCAGCGCCCGGCGCTCCCAGATCGACGAGTACCTCGACTTCTACGACGGTCCCGGCGTCCAGCACCTGGCGCTGGCCACCAGCGACATCATCACCACCGTGGACGTCCTGCGGGCCCGGGGCGTGGAGTTCCTCGACACCCCGGACGCCTACTATCGCGACCCCGGGCTGCGCGCCCGCGTCGGCGAGGTGCGGGTACCGGTCGAGGAGCTGCGCGCCCGCGGCATCCTGGTCGACCGCGACGAGGACGGCTATCTGCTGCAGATCTTCACCAGGCCGATCGGCGACCGGCCGACGGTGTTCCTCGAGTTCATCGAGCGGCACGGGGCGCTCGGTTTCGGCGTCGGAAACTTCCGGGCGCTGTTCGAGGCCATCGAGCGTGAGCAGGCCAGACGCGGCAACCTCTGACGCCGGGGCCGCCCGGGACACGGTAAGACGCCAGGGGTGCCGGGCGGGAAGGACGGGAAGGACATGCCATGCCCCACTACCGGGCCGTGGGCGACGTTCCGCCCAAACGGCACACCCAGCACCGCCGCCCCGACGGAGGTCTCTACCGCGAGGAGCTGATGGGCGCGGAAGGCTTCGCCGGGGACAGCGCGCTGCTCTACCACACCGGAGTGCCCGCCGCGATCGTCGACGCCACGCCCTGGAGGCCCGCGGACCTGACCACCCACCCGAACATCCCGCTGCTGCCCCGGCACTTCCGGCTGCCGGCACTGTTCGACGGGACACAACCCGGGACACAGCCCGGGGACATCGACGTGGTCACGGGACGGCGGCTGATCCTCGGCAACGCCGACGTGCGCATCTGCTACGTCGTCGCGGGCGCGGCCAGCCCGCTGTACCGCAACACCACCGGCGACGAGTGCGGGTACGTCGAAGCCGGCGCGGCAACCGTGGAGACGGTCTTCGGCACGCTCGACGCCCGCCAGGGCGACTACGTGATCATACCCCGGGGCGTCACCCACCGCTGGGTCCCGGACCCGGCCACGCCGCTGCGCGTGTACGTCATCGAGGCGAACTCCCACCTCGCCCCGCCGCCGCGCTACCTGTCCCGGCACGGGCAGTTCCTGGAGCACGCACCGTACTGCGAGCGGGACCTGCGCCCGCCCGCCGGGCCGCTGCTGGTGACCGGAACCGACGTGGAGGTGCTCGTCAAGCACCACCACTCACGCGGTGCCAACGGCGGTGTCGCCGGGACCCGCTACCGCTGCCCCAGCCATCCGTTCGACGTGGTGGGCTGGGACGGCTGCCTGTACCCCTACACGTTCAACATCGCCGACTTCGAGCCGGTCACCGGACGGGTGCACCAGCCGCCGCCCGTCCACCAGGTCTTCGCCGGCCGCAACGTCATGATCTGCAACTTCGTCCCCCGCAAGGTCGACTACCACCCGCTGGCCGTGCCGGTGCCCTACTACCATTCCAACGTCGACTCCGACGAGGTGATGTTCTACTGCGGCGGGGACTATGCGGCGCGCGGGGGCTCCGGCATCGGGCCGGGCTCGGTCAGCCTGCATCCGGGCGGGCACACGCACGGCCCGCAGCCGGGCGCGGTGGAGCGTTCACTCGGGGTGGAGTCCGTCGACGAGCTCGCGGTCATGGTCGACACCTTCCGCCCACTCGAGCTCGGTGAGGGTGCCCTTGCCTGCGACGACGGCCGCTACGCCTGGACCTGGGCGGACGGGGACAGCCGACGACACCGAGCACCCAATAACACCGAGCACCCAATAACACCGAGCACCCAATAACACCGGACAGCCGATGACGCCGGACACCCCGCCGCCGGCCGGGCCGCTCGACGCCGCCGCGTCCCGCGCGTCCTGGGTCGAGGTGGAGCACGACCATCCCTTTGGGATACGCACGCTGCCCTACGGGAGCTTCACCACGCCGGACGCGCCGGGCGCGCGCGTCGGCGTCGCGATCGGCGAGCACATCCTGGACCTGACCACGGCCGCCGGCACGCTCCTGCCGGAGCAGGCCGGGCTGTTCACCACCGGCAGCCTCGACCGGCTGCTGGCCGCCGGCCCCACGACGTGGTCACAGGTCCGGTCCCAGGTGACGCGCTGGCTCGTCGACGAACGGTACCGGCGCGCCGTCGAGCCGCTGCTGGTACCGGCCGCCGCGGCGACACCGCGCCTGCCGTTCACGGTCGCCGAATACGTGGACTTCTACGCCAGTGAACACCACGCCACCAACCTGGGCCGCATCCTGCGCCCGGACGGCAACCCCCTCACCCCCAACTGGAAGCACCTGCCGATCGGCTACCACGGCCGGTCCGGCACCGTTGTCGTCTCCGGGACGCCGGTCGTGCGCCCGCGCGGGCAGCTGCACGCCCCGGACGGCGAGATCACGTTCGCGCCGACGGCGCGGCTGGACATCGAGGCCGAGGTCGGCTTCGTCGTCGGCACCCCCTCGCGGCCGGGGAGTCCCGTCCCGCTGGCGGCGGCGGAGCGGCACGTCTTCGGTGTCTGCCTGGTCAACGACTGGTCCGCCCGCGACATCCAGGCGTGGGAGTACGTCCCGCTCGGCCCGTTCCTCGGCAAGGCGTTCGCCACCTCCGTGTCCGCCTGGATCGTGCCGCTCGACGCGCTGCGGCACGCCCGGGTGCCCGCACCGCCGCGCGACCCGCGTCCGCTGCCCCACCTCGACGACACCGGCGCGCCGCCGGGGGGCTTCGACATCGAGCTTGAGATCTCCCTCAACGGGCATCCGCTCTCCCGGCCGCCGTTCGCCGGCATGTACTGGACGCTGGCCCAGCAGCTCGCCCACCTGACGGCGGGCGGCGCGCCGCTGCGCACCGGTGACCTGCTTGCCTCCGGCACGGTCAGTGGCCCCACCCGCGCGCAGTACGGGTCGCTCATCGAGCTCACCTGGAACGGGACCCAGCCCCTGACCCTCCCCGACGGCTCGACCCGCACCTTCCTCGAGGACGGCGACGAGATCGTCATCACCGGCACCGCTCCCGGCCCGAACGCGACCGCCATCGGCCTCGGCGAGGTACGCGCCCGCATCCTGCCTCCCAAAGCCGTCGGTCAAGGGGAATGAGTACGAAAGTGGCTGCCATGGCAGCCACTTGTCTCCTCGTTGTCATGATCCGGTGATCGAGGGCGGCACGACGTCGACGGCTGACCGCTGGCGGCGGAGGCGCGCCGGTGTCCTGATGCGGTAGATCGTCGATCAGTGGTCGGTGGGTGCGTAGGGTGGTGAACGGAACATGCCCCATCCGTCAGTCCCATGAAGAGCGACGATCGATGAGCCGCCGGTTCAACACCGCCGGCCTGCGCCGGCCCGGGATCGACTACATGATCCCGGCGGCGCCACGGCTGCCGGCGGCACCCGGCCTTATCGATCAGGAGGGCTACTTCGTCGTCCACGCCCCCCGGCAGACGGGTAAGACCACCACCCCGCATGCGCTCGCCAACGAGCTGACCGCCGCTGGCCGGTACGCTGCGCTGCACTTCTCCTGCGAGCTGGGTGAGGCCGCCGGCGACGACTACGGCGCGGCGCAGCTCGGCATCCTCGGTGAGATCCGCCGGCGTGCGGAGCTCGCTCTGCCAGCGGAGCTGCGTCCGCCGGTGTGGCCGCGGGCGTCCGAGGCGGACCTGCTGGCGGCCGCGCTCACGGCGTGGGCGCGGACCTGCCCGCGGCCACTGGTGCTGTTCTTCATCGACACCGTCACCAGTCCCGCCGGCCGCACCATCACCGTCCTACGAGCGTGACGAAGGCCCTCCCAAGAAGCTCTGACGAGAACAGATCGCCCGGTATTCACGCGGCTTCGTGGTTGTAGCCCGCCCACGGTTCCATGCAGGGGGTCACTTCCCGAACCGGAGGTGGAAGGGATCGGTGTCCGTGTAGTGCGAGAAGCTGTTGTCGATGCCGCTCACGTCCGCCACCCGGCCGACGTCGCGCGCGACGAGCATGAGGCGCCGCCAGGGTTTCCGAGGCCCGTCCACGAGGGTGCGCACGATGCGGCCGTCGTGAGTCGTCACGACGAGGTACTCGGGCGGGCGGGTTGTCGGGAACTCCTCGTCCGCCTCCAGTTGGTAGGTCRCGTAGCGGGCGAGGCTCTTCACCTCGCCCCAGGCGAACCGCGCCGGCCCGCCGCCGGGGGGGAGATCACCCTCGATGTCGGTGGCGAGGGTGAGCCCGCGTTCGTCCGCGGCCGCCAGCAGGGCGTTGCGCGCGGCCCGCATGACGAGCTGCGTCACGGAGGCGGTCAGCAGCAGGGTGAGGAACCCGGCGGTGATGGCTCCGGCCACGCCTGCGAGGCTCGCCAGGAACGCGCCTCCGAAGCCGTAGTGGAGGATCCCGGCTAACCCGATGCGACCGAGGTACACCGCGCCGATCCCCAGCGCGATCGCCAGCGGCGTGCGCCGGACGATCCGCCCGGTGGCACGCCCGAACGTCTCCCGGATCTCGATGGCGGTCGTGCCGTCGCGCAGCCGATCCTGCCTGGCGGCGTGCTGCTGCCTGCCACGCTCCTCCCCCTCAGCGTACGCGCGGTTGCTCACAGCCCACGCCTCGCGCCACGCACTTCTGAACCGACCGCTTTTCTCGGTGCTCGATCCTTCCTCATCCACCATGATGCCGATTGTCCCTGCCTCTCGGCGGCGGGGGTGCGTTGCGAGCGTGTTCCAGATATGCAGCCGGGGAGGTTACAGCGGCGCGGGCGGGAAAGAGGGACAGGGAAGTATGTCTGCCATCAGCGCG